>NZ_MUNE01000635.1 GCF_002154605.1 Streptomyces milbemycinicus
CCCCGGGCCCGGCCACCGGCCTGACGGGGCGGGCCGCCGCGCCCGCGGCCGCTGCCCCGTCAGGCCGGTGGCCGGGCCCGGGGCCGGGGTGCCGGGAGGCGGCGGCAGGGGGCGCGCGTCGAGCGCGCCCTGCGAGCCCTGGGCGGAGAAGCCGAGATACGAGCCGATGGCCTCCAGGTCCAGCGGGTCGAAGCCGCGCTGGGCCGGGGTGTTCTTGATGCCGAAGGCGGCGAGCGACTCGGTCTTCAGCCGCGCGCGGGACCCCGTGTTCGCGCTGTCGAGGTCGGACCACCACGGCACGGGCGCCTCGTTGCCGGTCACCTCGGCGTTCTTGACCACCCACTGCCCGGCGAGGGTCGGCACCTTGTTGACGGTGATCCGCTGGTAGCCGATCTTCGGGTCGTGCCAGGCCTTCATGCGCTTGGCCTGGCGGTTCCCGGTCTCCTCCAGGTAGCGCACCTGATGCCCGATCAGGGCGTAGCCCTCCAGGTTGCCGCTGCGGAAACCCAGGTGCTTCAGTTGGCCGCCGGAGGCCTGGGAGAGGTGGTCGAAGACCTGGAACTGGACCTCGCGCGTCTCGTCGGGGAACGCCTGCCGCCAGTCGTCGTCCTTCCAGAACTCCGTGAGGTCGTGCACGTTGTCATAGCCGTCGGCGAGCCGCTTCAGCGCACCGCTCTGTGCGTTGTCGCCCGCGATGATCACGTTCGTACCGGGTGGCAGATGGTCGATGATCTGCCGCAGCCCGGTCGTGCCACTGTCGTGCTGGGGGTGCGCGTCGCCCTCCTGACGGCTCCCCAGCCGCGACCACAGCACCACGTGCGGGCCGCCCTCCGGCACTCCGCGTGCCGCGAGAAAGCGTCGTACCCGCTCGGTGTGGGGGTTGTCCAGGCCCCAGGCGCCACGGATCTTCGCCCGCGAGCGCCCCTGGCCGTCCCATACCTGCGCCACCTCGCTCGTGGCGTACTTCGTCGGCTTCTGGAACCGGGTGCTGCGCAGCCCCGCCGGCACGGGCGGGCTCATCGCGTCGTAGGGCAGGGCCTCGTAGCCGTTGGCGGTCTGTGTGTACAGCTGGTGCGGATCGTCGGTGTGGAGGGTGTGGAGGCGGTTCTCCTGCGCGCGCAGCTCGGCGTCACGCCGGGCCGTGAGCCGGTCCCGCGCCTGTGCGCGCTCGCTCGGCGACAGCTCGGTGTTCGCCTCGAGTTCGGCCATCGCCCGGGCGTGGCGGGCGTGCACCGGGGCGGTGAGGGTCTTCCGGAGGAACGGCCCGACCTGGTCGCGGGTGCGCGGTCCGGTCACCACGCCGACGTGCAGCTTCGGGTTGAGCGAGAGGGCGGTGGCGAGGCCGAACATGTCGCCGGTGAAGTTGCCCGCCGTCAGGACCAGGGCGCGGTGCGGGCCGGACCCGGCCCGGAAGCTGTCGGCGAGGTCGGCGAGGGTGGTGCGCAGCCGCCCGACATCCTCCGGGGTGGCGCCGAACTCGCGCCACTGGGCCTCCAGGGCCTCGCGCGCAGCCTTGGTCCCCATCAGCCCGTTCAGCACGTCGATGAACTGGCTCGTCACATCCGCCTTCGCCTGGGCCGGCCGCTGGGCGGCGTACTCCGCGCCCCGCCGCCGCACCAGCTCGTCGGCGAGCGCCGCGTCCAGGCCCGGGTGCCCGCCCAGCGCCCACAGCAGGTCGAACAGGTCCGAGCCGCGCTTGTGCCGGTCAGGCCGCGCGGCCAGCGCGTACGCCGTGTCGACCAGGGAGTCCACGAGGGACGGGACGGCGATGCCGTCGGCCTCGTCCGTGTCGCGGTACGGGTCGGTGCTCGGGCCGATGGTGATGTCGACGCCGTTGATCTGTCCGCTGAGCGCACGGGGGTCGCGCCCGTCCTGCCGCAGGACATTGGGCGCGGCACCGGGCGGGCTCGGGAAGTGCTCGGCCAGGGCCCGGTTGATCAGCTCCTCGTGCCGCCGCACATCCGGGGTGGCGAGCCGGAAGTCCAGACCGACGAGGGGGCGCGGGCTGCCGAAGCGCAGATTGGCCTGGGCGCCGCCGGTGAGCACGACGGGCCCCTGGACGTCCCGCGTCCGCCCGTCGTCCAGGATCAGCCCGTTGATGAGCGCGGCCACGTCGCGGCCCACCGTGAGCGCCCGCGCGTTGGCCTCCGGCGTGGTCGCCGGGTCGTACGGGGGACGCGGCGGACCGGCCGGCCCGGGCGTGGCGGCGGTGGCCGACTGCGCCGACTCGATGCGGATCTCCCGGCTGACGGTGCCGCGGTGGCCGTCGGCGTTGAAGGAGAGCAGCACCTTGTGGGTGGCCCCCGCCGTGAGCTTGACCTTGGGCTTGGGCACGGTGAAATCGCCCGCCCGGTCGGTGGCACCGATCCGCTCCAGGACGGCGGTCATCAGCTGCGGCGCGGTCACGCTGCCGCCGTCCACCGTGATGGTGAGGGGCCCGCCGCCGGGGCCCAGGCGCTCGACCGCCCGGTCCCACAGCTCCTTGAGGTCCTCGACGTCCTTGGGCGCCGCGGTGACCCCGACGTTCGCCTGGGACGGCGGATGCGCCGGTCGCAGATGGGCGGGCGGCAGCAGATCGGCGGGGTCGCCGGAGGTGGTGGTCGGCAGGGGCCGGGCCGACCTCGGGTGGTCTGGCACGGCGGGACCGGAGTCGGCGGCGTCCTCGATGGTCCTCAGGTAGTGCAGCGGCACGGCGCGGTCGGGCAGCGTGTTCGGATCGGCCATGATGCCGACGCTGTCGACCGAGCCGTTCTCGATGCGGCGGAAGAGCGAGGAGGGGTCGAGCGACCGGTCCCCCAGACCGGCGAAGTGCATCAGCTCGTGCAGCGACCGGGCGTCGTTCTTGCGCCGGCGCACCGCGTTCTCCTCCGGCCCGAGAGACGGGTCGTCGGAGTACAGCCGGAAAGAGAACTGGTCGAACTCGGTGGGGTCGGCGGTCGAGCTGAGCTCGATGGCCTCCGGGTGGTCGGGCGCGTGGACGAAGTTCACGTCGATGTGCAGCTGGTCGCCGGAGCGCGGCAGCGGCAGGCCGTGGTTGAGCTGGGTGTCCAGCAGTCCGCGCATCCGCTCCTGGAAGCCCGGGAGCCGGTCGGCGGAGAACCCGTCGCCGAACCGCACCGGCAGATTCAGCGTCAGGTTGCGCACCCAGCGGCCGTCGTCGGCCTGGACGCGCCGGATCCACGCACGGATGACGGTGTCGCGCCCGCCCAGCGTCTGCGGCCCGCGGCCCGGACCCTCCGCCAGCGGGTCGGCGGCCGGGTCGTAGCGCTCGGTCCACAGCGGTGCCGAGGGCGCCCCGTCCCGCCGGGGGCGCCACTGCTCGGGGCGCACGGGGGCGTCGACGGGCTCCGCCATCACCGGCTTGCGCGGAGTGGGGTCGACCGGCGACGAGGATGCCGTGGCC
>NZ_MUNE01000636.1:0-216 GCF_002154605.1 Streptomyces milbemycinicus
CTCCCCGCGCCCCGGGAGCGACCAGGCCCGCGAGGGTCTCGAGCGCGTGACCTCAGGATCCTCCCTCTCCGGCTCTTCCAGCCAACGGGCCGGGCTGGCCCATGTCCAGCAGCCGACCCCGCCGTTCCCCGGGGCACAGATCGACAACGAGCTGATGGACCGCCGCCCGCCGCGGGTGGACCACGCCCTGCTGCCCCCTCCGGTCGTCCAGCGGGT
>NZ_MUNE01000636.1:262-5734 GCF_002154605.1 Streptomyces milbemycinicus
GCTGGTGCGGGCCATGCGGGAACAGCCGCACACCTTCGCCGGGGACGGCCGGGAGTTCACCTACCGTGCCGAGTCCGGGCGGCTGCGCACGCTGCGCGTACGGATCCGCAACTACGGCGCCTGGGAGAGGTTCGCCGACAGCACCGGGCCGACCAAGATCGACAACCAGTACCGCGCCAAGACCACCGTCGGCGGCAGCAAGGTCCTCAGCACCACCCGGCAGATCGGCCCGGCCGTGCCGATCGGCCCGCTGCCGTTCGCCTTCGCCGCCTTCGGCCGGCTGGGGATGCGGTTCGCCCGCTCCCACGACACCGCCTACACCATGCAGGACGACGTGGTGAGCCAGGGGGAGACCAAGGCCGACGACCACTCACACGTCCACATCGACGACGTGTACTACGAGGTGACCGTCACCGACGCCCTGCCCCCGCGCCCCGCCAAGGAGGGCGTCCTCGGCACCCGGTGGCGCGCCAGGCCCGCCAGGACCAGCGCCCCGGACTTCACCTCCGGCGTGTCCCTGCGCGACGGGCTCGGGCTGCGGCTGGCGGACACTCTCACCGAAACGCACGAGACGGTCCGCACCCCGCAGCGGATGCAGCTGGGCCCCGAGTCCGACTACCGGGCCGTCACCACCGTGGGCTACGGGCCCGTGGAGGAGATCCGGAACTGGGCGGCGAAGCGGGTCGGCGCCGAACCGGGCAGCACCGCCCACGACGAACTGTCCGCGTTCTTCTCCTCCGGCAACTTCGACCAGATGGCGGACCGGCTCTCCCGGTCCATGGTGCCGGGCAAGCCGCTGTTCGCCGGCGACAAGAAGCGCACCCCACTGGGCGCGTTCGTCATCCCGCGGGTCGTGCCGGGGAGGGCCGTCCTGGCCGACGAGAGCGACAAGGCCAAGCTGGCCCAGACCGGACAGCTGACGGCGCAGAACTCCCGCAAGCAGAGCAGGGCGCACACCCTGGAGTTCTTCGGCGTCGTGGGGCCGACGTTCAACCTGCCAGTGGTGGACGTGCTGAACCTGATCCCCGGCTTCATGGAGAAGATCAAGCCGCGCTTGCAGTTCGGCCCGGGCGGGCGCCGGGGACACACCCGCGGCCGGTACATGACGGTCGGCGGATCCGGCGCGGTCAAGTCCGCCATCCAGAGCACGAAGACCGCCACCGATCTGTACCGGGTCGAGAAGACCGTGTACGTGCTGAAGACCGGGGACGCCGAGCCGACCGCGTTCCGCACCTGGAGCCTGGACTGGATGACGCACCGGGAAGCGCGCCGTCTGGCCGGACTGGACGACGGCACCACCCTCGCCAAGCGCGACGGCCGGGAGCCGTACGCCCCGGCCTATCTGACCGAGGACCACCCGCCGACCCTCGGCATGAGCCGGGTGGTGCAGTTCCTGTACCCCGACGGCCGGTACACCGACCGTACCGCGTCGGGCGACAGCCCCGCGGACACCCGGCTGGCCACGATCACCCGGCAGGTGGTGGCGGCCCTCGCCCGCGAGTTCCCCGGGATGATCGCCCCGCTCGAAGACCTCGGTGACCCCGACGACAGCAGGTGGCGCAACCACGCGCACTACCAGATGGTGCTGCACAACGTTCTGACGGTGTACAACGCGCTGTCCTCCCACCACGCCATGGAGGGGAACCTGGACACGATGAGAACCACCGGCCTGCGCGTCCCCCTGCAGGACCCGGGCCGGTTCACCCGCGGCCACCGCGATATCTGGCTCGACGCCGACATGACCGGCCGCCGCTTCGAGGGCACCACCGACAACCTGCTGACGCGCAGTTCCCCCGGCGTCACCAACGCCGACGGCGGACGGTACGGAACGCAGAGCACGGAGGCCACGTTCGAGGCCCTGTTCTCGACCATCGACGCCGGCGCCACCGACGAGCGCGGCGCCCCCGCGCACTCCGTCACCGCACAGTTCGGCTACCGGGGGAACTGGCAGGAACGGGCGGAGACCCCCTTCGGCTCCACCGCGTCCGCCGAACCGTCGGCGGACACCACCGAACCCGCGCACCTCTACAGCTACGACCTGTCCATCACGGTGAGCACGGGCGGCTACTGGCGGTTCCGCAGCCTGCTGCGCGGCATCACCTCGCTCGGCCTGCTGGGCACCCAGCTGTTCGTCTTCCGCGCCCCGCGCCGCGGCCTGGTCCCCCCCATACGCGCCAAGGTGCTGCTGGCCGTCCCCGCCGAGCACAGCCCGGACACCGACCCGCACGCCCCGGGCGCGGCCAACCCCTACCGGGGCCCCGACCGGGTCACCCAGGGCACCCTGTCCGTCCGCGAGACCAGGGACCTGGTGGACCGCGCGCCCACCGCCCCCGTCCACCCCCAGGAGCCGGGGCCGCTGGACGGGCAGCCGCACCAGACCGTCTCCGTCCTGGCGCCGCCGCACGGTGAGGGCATCGTGGACGCCGTCCTGGAGGAGGCGTCCCAGGGGCGGTGGCACCTGACGTACCAGGGGGCGCCCGCGCACGACGCCGCGGTCCGCCCGCACCAGCCGCAACTTCTGACGGCCAACTTCGACCAGACCGCGACACCGCTGGGGCTGCGCGCCACGGGCCTGTTCAGCAAGGGTCCTTACCTGGACTGGCTGGCGACGGTCGTCCACCGGATCCGGGTCACCGGGCTGCGCGCCCTGGGACGGCCCGAGCCGGTGAAGGCCTCGGTGACGGTCGGCGCAAGCACCGCGATGACCGGCACCCAGACCAAGTCCGCCGCCCATTCCGCCGGCGTCAGCTTCGTCTACGGCCAGTCCCACTCCGCGGGGCCGGGCCTCACCGGCAACTACGGAGCGGTCTGGCGCCCGTGGGTGCGCTCGGAGAGCGAGTCGGAGACCGTCACCCGGACCGTCACCACCGACACCTCCTGGTCGAACTCCGATTACCAGGTGCTGACCGCGGGCGACGCGGAGCACCAGGTCGCGGCCGATGTGCGCTCCATCGGTCTGCTGAAGCCGGTCGGCAGGCTCCTGTTGCAGAAGGGGCGCCACCGGGCCGGCCGGTGGCAGCGGATCACCGGCGGCTGGCTCGGCCACATCCCCGAGCGGACCGCAGCCGAGATGGGCCTGATCCGCGACGGCCTCGGCGCCGGGCCGATGTACGCGGACCGGACGTGGTCCCTGCCCGGCTGGCTGCGCCGCCATCCGTTCGCCCAGTACCCCGTCGACTCCCTGAACGTCACCGAAGCCCTGACCGCCTTCGACCAGAAGCTGGACGGCCTCGGCCACGGCCTCGACAGTGTCAGCCGGGAGGCGGTCCGCCGACTGGTGTCGGGCCGCGTCGCGCGCGCACTGCGCCGGGAGATGACCGGAACCGGCTCCTCACTCCCCTCCAGGATCGGCGGCCCGGGGTGGAAGAGGGTCCGGATCGGCAAGCGGGACGTACGGGTACGGGCCCGGCTCATACCGGTCGAGGACGGGCAGGACTTCGACCGGCTGTGGCCCGGCGCCGAGCTGGGAGAGTCCCGTACGGCCGTGGAGACCCGTACCCGCGCGTTCGAGCAGGGCCGGGGCTCCGACGCGGGCACGACCATCACCGAGGGTGTGCGCACCGACAATCCGTCCGTGCCGACGGCGGGCCCGTCCCTCGCCGAGTTCGGCTCCAACCGCCAGATCATCTCCGGCTCCTCGGGCATCACCCTCACCCGGGCGCGGAAGACGACCACCAAGGGGCCGCACGCCCAGTTCACCACCCGCTACCGGCTCGAGCTCACCCTGGAGATCGGCCGCATGCGCGGGGAGATACCGCGCGACCCGGACACCTCCCGGATCTCCCACGAGCAGGACGTCGGCACGCTGAAGGACATCATCCCGCTCAGCCTGCTGCGGCCCGACCCCGCAGACGACGGCCAACCCGGCGCCGAACCGGACCCGTTGCGCCCGCCGGAGCCGGTGGACGAGCCGCCCGCGGTGAACGTGCTGACGTCGGCCACCGACCGCATCCCGTCCGAGCAGCTGTGGGACCGGGTGCGCGCCTGGCGCTCCGTCCCGCAACCCGGCGGCGGCGAGGCGCCGTTCGAGATGCCGTCCAACGGCTTCGACGTCCGTGCCGTCATCGGCGCCGAGGGGGTCGAGGCGGCGGGCCTCCTCGCCCTGGCCAAGGCGTACGACAACCGGCTCGCCCAGGTGTCGGGGCAGCTGACCGGTGACGCGCTCGAAGAGGCCCTGCGATGGGCACGGCTGACCCCGCTCACCGCCGAGGGCACCGGCGCCGCCCAGGTGCTGGAGGACTCCTCCGGCAACGTGGCACTCAGCACGTTCGCCGAGGACGCGGCAGGGGACAGCGGCTACCACACCGCGGGTATCACGGAGAACAACATCCTGGACTCCGCGACCGGCAACCTCGCCCGCTACATGCGGCCGGACCTCAGCGGCGCCCAGCTGCTGACGGTGGCCGACGGCGGCGACATGGAAGCCGCGCTGCAGCACACCCACAACGACACCGCGAACACCAACTACGGCGGCGTCACGGACACCGCCATCGGCGGCTTCCCGCTGATCAAGACCCAGCCGCTCGGTACGGTCAACATGGGTGTGAGCGGCACCGGCGCCAACGCGCTGGAGGCCGACGGCCAGGCCATCACCAACGAGCAGGTCCACCAGACGAAGGTGAAGCCCACCACGGGCCGGATGTTCGCGTTCGCCATCCCCACCGCCTGGCTGACCGTCGCCGAGGTCGACCGGCAGCTCAAGGACAACTCATTCGCCGTCTGGGCCCGCGAGCACCTGATGGGCCCGTTCGGCGGGGTCAAACCGGGCATCCAGGCCGTGGAGACCCAGACCCAGATCATCGCCTGGGTACGCGAGGACGTCGCCCGCCAGCTCGGGCTGATCACCGACGAGAACTTCCCCGAGCGGGTCGGCACGGCGTGGGACAAGGTCAGCGAGGCGGCCAAGGCCCTGACCGAGGCGGACCAGGAGTACTGGAGCCTGCGCCGGGACGTCCCCGACCTGCACGAGGCCGTGACCGTGGCCGAGGCGGAGTACACCCGGGCCCGGCGGCACCGCTCGGCGGCCGAGCGCGCCACGCGGGCCGCCGACCGCAGCGCCCGCCATCACTACCGCGCCGCCGAGGCCGCCGCGGACGAGACGGCGAGGGGGCCCGCGGCGGAGTTCCGCGAGGCTGTCCGGGACCGCCTCCAGGCCGCCGAGGAGGAGGCGGCGGCGAAGGCCCAGGCCGTCCGCGACGCCCTGTGGGCACAGCTCCTGGAGACCACCGCCGGGCAGCCGGAGACCGGGCAGACGCAGCCGGAGGCCGGGCAGGCCGAGGAGCGGTGGACCGCAGCGGACCAGCAGCTCGTCCAGGCCCGCGAGGAGCAGGCCGCCGCCGACCGCCTCGTCGCCGGCATCCGGCAGGACGAGCGGGACCGGCTCGTCACCGAGGCGCGGCGGATGCACGACGAGGTCACCGACGGGGCGGCCCGGCGCGTGGTGAGCGCCGACGACGCCGTCCAGGCCGCCCA
>NZ_MUNE01000637.1 GCF_002154605.1 Streptomyces milbemycinicus
CGCGACCCGCTGCTCGTCGCCGCCTGCCGGGCGACGAGCAGCGGGTCGCGCAGCGGCAGGATGAGGACGGAGGTGCCGAGGGTGACCCTGCGGGTGACCGCCGCGAGATACGCGAGCGCGGTCAGCGGTTCGTGGACGCCGCCGTACTTCTCCGGCCCGTACGGACCGGGCGGCAGCAGATGATCGGGCAGCCAGACGCCGTCGTATCCAAGGCGCTCGGCCTCCTGGGTGAGGGCGGCCAGCTCGTGGATGTCGGTCGCGGGCGACTCGGCGGGCAGGATGACGTGGAGTTGCACGGTGGGGCTCCTTGGCGCGCGGGGTGGCCGGTGCGGCGGCCCTTCGGAGCCTTTGTAGAGCCTGACATCAATGCGAGGGTCAACACTCACCAGGTGGGGTGATCTCCGGAGGCCGAAGCGGGCCAGGCGCTCAGCCTGGCCCGCTTCGGCCTCCGGAGATTGCCTCGAGTGTCCTACCTCGGGCTTGGTACGGGGGCGTGACCCTCGCCCTGGGGAGCCGCATTACCGCCGTCGTCGTTTATGGCAGCGCTTGAGGCGATCAAGGGGGCATGGCCGTCATTTGCTAGAGCGAATGCCATTGACTGGGCGGTGGCGCCAATGGTCGCAGCTGCCGCGATGGCCAAGGTAACAAGGCCTTTTGTGGTGCGAGTCATTCCGGTTCCTCCGGTGCGGGGGCGATTGTCTATTATGTAATGCAAATACTTTCGGAATGGGTACAGATGTTCGGCCGTCTGGCCGGAAAGTGTCGAACCTTGGCGCAAAGGTGACCGGGTGGCGGCGCAACGGGAAGCGCGTCGGCACACCATTGGGGCCGACGCCGATGACGTCCCCTCCGCGTCATCGATGTCGGCCCCAATGGTGTTGCTCAGGTGTGGACGACGGCCTCTCGCCTTACTGGGGCGCCGAAGGGGTGTGTCCCTCGGACGCGGCGACAACCCGGGGGTCGGCCCCGGCCCCGCCGTCCTGGTCGGTCAGTGCCGGGGGTGCGGGCGTGTGCCCTTCCCCCTGCGTGGACAGTGCGGGCGGTGCCGGTGTGTGCCCTTCGCCCTGCGTGCGCAGCGCGGGGGGCGCGGGTGTGTGCCCCTCCCCCTGAGTGCTCAGCGCAGGAGGCGCAGGGGTGTGGCCTTCGCCCAGCGTGGTGAGCGCCGGGGGCGCCGGCGTGTGCCCTTCGCCCTGGGTGGTGAGAGTGGTGGCCGCCGGGTCTGCTTCCAGCGGCCGATAACTGTCGGACTGGGGCTTCTTGTCTGGGCTTGTCACGATCAACTCCATCGCGTACAGGTCGGTGGGGGCTGGAACACCCGCCCGGCGACTCCCCCGTGGGTCGCCGGACGGGCGCCCAGGGGCCGCCCACCATACGGTGTGACCTCGCAAACCGACCCGTCTGCCCCCCGCGGGGACGGATCGACCACTCAAGAGTCGCGGACGGCGATAAACGAATGATGAACGATGGCACCGACAGGCGTTATACGGCGCCCGCGGGGGCCAGGAGCCCCCGCACGTCGGCCGCCTCGGGCGTCTCCAACCGCTCGTGAATCGAGAGGGCTTCGCGCCAGCAGGCTTCTGCGCGGTCCTTCTGGCCCAGCTCCAGCAGCGCCTTGCCGAGCAGCGTCAGCACGATCGCCCGCCGCCACTCGCCGCCGATACCGCGCAGGCCGAGGGCCTGCTCGGCATGCTGGGCGGCCTGCGCCGCCTGGTGAATCGCCAGATGGGCCTCTGCCAGCCGCTGGTGGGTCATGCCCTCCCACAGGGGCTGGCGGTGTTCGTTGAAGAGGCTCAGCGACTCGTTGAGCTGGTCGAGCGCCTGGGTGGTCCGCTCCGCCGCGGTCAGGGCCACCCCGAGGGCGTACTTTCCGTTGGCCAAGCGCACGGTACGCCCCAGGCTCTCGTAGATTCGGGCACCTCGCTCGGCCAGATCGACCGCGCTCTCGATGCGGCCCATCTCGACGTACGCACGGGACAGGTTGCACAGCGCGCTGGCCGTCCCCGGGCGGTCCTCGATGGCTCGGTAGGCCTCGATCGCCTTCAGGAAATGACGCTCCGCATCGTCCCAGCGGGTGCGGCTGAGGTGCGCGATGATGCCGCGCTCGGTGTGCGCACGGCCGATGGTCACGAAGTCCTGCACGGTGGAGCCGAGCCGCAGGGCGCGCTCGGATTCCGCGTCGGCCTCGTCGAGCCTGCCGACCAGTTCGCACACTTTGGAAAGGCTGAACCGCGCCCGTGCCTCGGCCCGGACGTCACCGCTCTTGGCCGCGGCCTCGGCGACGGCCCGGGCGACGGCTTCGTAGCGCGGGGCGTTGGCCCCCGACTCGGCGAGGTCGATGGACACGGCCAGCAGGTCCGACGCTCGGGCCAGCGTAGGGCCGGAGGCGGATTGTTGGGTGCACGCCAGAAGGCACTCGGCCTCCGCGAACAGCCAGTCCAGCGCCGCGTTCTGGTCGCGGAAGTTCAGCCCGGGCTGCTCGGTCGGCGCCAAGTGGTCGACCAGTCGGTCTCCCGGCCGCTCGGTGGAATACACCCGGGCCATCGAGGCGAGATAGAAGTCCAGCAGCCGTGACAGAGCCGCCTCACGGTCCGTCACCGGATGATCCCGTTCAGCACAGTCACGCGCGTAGAGGCGTACGAGATCGTGATAGCGGTAGCGCCCGGGGGCGGCGGACTCCAGCAGTGAGGCGTCGACGAGGGATTCGATGAGATCTTCGGCCTCGAAGGCATCCATGTCCAGGACGGCGGCGGCCGCCGC
>NZ_MUNE01000638.1:0-5070 GCF_002154605.1 Streptomyces milbemycinicus
CAGGACGGCGGCGGCCGCCGCGAGCGACATGTCGGGCCCGTCCGCGAGCCCGAGCAGCCGGAACGCCCTCGCCTGCTGGGCGTCCAACTGGCCGTAGCCCAGCTGGAAGGTGGCCCGTACGGCGAGGTCTCCGGCCCGGAGCTCGTCGAGCCGCCGACGCTCATCGGCCAGCTTGCGGCTCAGGAAGGACACGGTCCAAGTGCGCCGCGAGGCCAGCCGGGAGGCGGCGATGCGGATGGCCAGGGGCAGGAAGCCGCAGGCGGCGACCACGTCCCTGGCCGCCTCCCGCTCTGATTCGACTCGCTCTTGGCCGACGATGCGGGTGAAGAGGACGAGCGCCTCCTCAGGGCTCATCACGTCCAGATCGATCAGGTGCGCACTCTCCAGGTCGACCATGCGGATGCGGCTGGTGATGAGTGCGGCACAGCCCTCCGTGCCCGGCAGCAGCGGCCGCACCTGTGCGGCGTCGCGGGCGTTGTCGAGCAGTGCCAGCACGCGGCGGCCGTCCAGCGTCGAACGGTAGAGGGCGGCCCGCTCGTCGACGCCGTCGGGAATCGCGGAGTCAGGGGTGCCCAGCGCACGCAGGAAGGACCCCAGCACGGCCTCGGGCTCGGCCGGGACCGGGCCCGCGCCCTGTAGGTCGATGTAGAGCTGCCCGTCCGGGAAGTGCTGCCGGGCCGCGTGCGCCACATGCACCGCCAACGTCGTTTTGCCGACGCCGCCGATGCCCGCAACCGCTGACACGGCCATGACATGCCCCTCGGCGGTCGCCAGCTGATCGCTCAGCTCGCTTACGAAGGAGACGCGGCCCGTGAAGTCGGAGACGGTCGCGGGAAGCTGTGCGGGGCGGATGAAGGCGGGACCGACGGTGGTCCGGACATCGACCGGGGCGGCGAGCTCGGCGTCTGCCTGAAGGATCCGCTGGTGCAGCTCCGACAGCTCGGCGCACGGATCCGCGCCGAGCTCCTCGGCCAGCAGCCGCCGCGTGTCGTTGTATACGGCCAGCGCCTCGCCCTGCCTGCCGCTGCGGTACAGCGCGAGCATCAACAGCTCACGCAACCGCTCGCGGTACGGGTGCTGGGCGGTGAGCGCGGTGAGCTCGGAGACCGCTTCCACGTGATGGCCGAGCTCCAGGTCCAGATCGAGCCTGGTTTCGACCAGGACGCGGTGCCACTCCGCCAGACGCGCCCGTTGCGTTTCGGCGTAAGGCCCCGACAGGCGGGCCAGCGGCTCGCCGTCCCAGAGGTTCAGCGCCTTGCTGATGAGTTCGTGCGCCCGGCCCCGGTCTCCGGAGTGGCGGGCCTTCTCCGCCTCGGTGACCAACTGTTCGGCGGCATCGGTGTCCAGGGCCCCCGGCGCGATTTGAATCGAGTAGCCCCCCGACTCGCTGACCAGGAGGTCGGAGTCCGGCCCGAAAGCCTTCCGCAACCGTGAGGCATACGTGCGCAGCGCGGCGACCGCCGCGTCCGGAGGATCGTCGCCCCACAGGGCATCGACCAACTCCGGTGCGGTCGCGGTGCGGCCCTGGCGCAGGATCAGGGCGGCGAGCATGGACTTCTGCTGCGGTGAGCCGGTGGCGATCGGTTCGTCACCCCGCCACGCCCTTACCGGTCCGAGCACGGTGAAGCGCAAGGGCTGCTCCTGCCCTCGCCCCTTCTCGCCGGCCATGGTCTCCCCCTGCCTATGCCTCCCAGTTGCACGGGCCAGTTTGCCTTGCCGGTACCCCTTACGTCAGTAGGGGCATGGCCTCTCCACAAGGCCTGCCAGAGTTTGCGACGCCGCCGGGCTGGCGATCCGTCAGCTCGGGGGTTCTCTTTCGGTCAGGGGGCCACTGCCGTGAAGCAGGTCGGTGTGGCCGAGAAGTAGATCAGAGATGTCCGGTGGATTCGGCGTCCCGGGCGACAGCAGCCGGCGTACCTCTTCGAGTTCCGGGGACCCGAGCCGTTCGCAGATGGCGTATGCCTCACGCCAGCACTGAACAGCTCGATCCCGGTGACCAAGGGCCGACAGGGCCTTGCCCTGGATCGCGAGAAAGGACGAGCGTCGCGACTCGCCGCCGAATCCGCCGAGTGCCAGGGAACGCTCGGCATGGACGAGCGCTTTGGCCGGATGGTTCGCGGCAAGATGAGTTTCGGCCAGCCGGAAATGAGTCATCCCCTCCCACAGGGGCTGACGCGCCTCTTTGAAGATGGCGAGGGCCTCGGTGAGCTGAACGAGCGCTTCTTCGAAGCGGTGGGCGCGGGTAAGCGCTATGCCCAATGAGTACATCCCGTTGGCGAGCCGCAGTGGAGCGCCGAGCCGTCGGTAGATGTCGAGCCCTTGCTCAGCAAGCTCCACTCCGCTCCGGGTGCGCCCGCTGTTCACATGGACGCGCGCCAGGTTGGACAGGGCGCTCGCCTCGCCCACCTCATTGCCGTCGGCGCGATAGGCGTCGAGGGCCTGGCTCAGGTAGGCCTCGGCAGCCTTGTGCCGTCCCTGACCGAGGGCGAGGATGCCGAGTTGGTTGAGCGAACGACAGGCGACTATGGGGTCGCTGGCCGCCAACTCCAGAGCGCCCCGCAGCTCCAGTTCGGCCTCGCTGAACCGACCGGTGAAGACGTATAGATGCCCCAGCGCCGAACGGGCGCGGGCCTCGGTACGGAAGTCCCCGGCGGTGTGGGCCGCGTCGGCGACCGCTTGCGCCGCGGCTTCGTACTGGCGTGATCTGGCCCCGGACTCGGCGAGATCGAGTGCGGCCATGAGCAAGTCCCCGGCGCGGCGGCGCGTGCCGGGCCCTGTGCATTGCCGAACGCAGGTCATCAGGCAGTCGGCCTCGGTGAACAGCCAGTCCAGCGCGGCAGCCGAGGACTCGAAGCGCAGCCCGGGGTGGCAGGTCGGCTCGAAGTGGTCGATCGTCCGCTCGCCGGGCCGCTCGACGGCGTAGACCCGGGAGGCCGTGGCCAGATAGAAGTCCACTTGCCGGGACAGCACGGCTTCGCGCTCCGAGGCCTGGTCCTCCTCCCGCTCCGCGCAGGCCCGTGCGTACAGCCGCACCAGGTCGTGGAAGCGGTAGCGCCCCGGCACGCCGGGCTCCAGGAGCGAGATGTCCACGAGGGAGGCGAGGAGCGCGGTGGCGCTTTCGTCGTCCAGGTCGAGGACGGCCGCGGCCGCCGGAAGCGAGATGTCGGGTCCGTCGGCCAGCCCCAGCAGCCGGAACGCCCGCGCTTGCTGCGGCTCCAACTGCCCGTAGCCCAGCTCGAAACTCGCCTTGACCGCCAGGTCCCCGGCCCGCAGCTCGTCCAACCGCCGCCGCTCGTCGGCGAGCTTGCGGGCGAGGACGGAGACCGCCCAGGTGCGCCGGGAGGCGAGCCGGCAGGCAGCTATACGGATCGCGAGCGGCAGGAAGCCGCAGGACGCCAGGACGTCCATGACCTCGTCGCGCTCCACGCTCGCCCGCTCCTCGCCGACGATGCGGGCGAAGAGGGCGAACGCCTCCGCCGGGCTCATCACGTCCAGGTCGACGAGGCGGGAGCCTGCCAAGCCGGCCATGTTCGTCCGGCTGGTGATCAGCGCGGCGCAGCCGCCCGCGTCATCGCCCGGGAGGAGCGGGCGGATCTGGGCGGCGTCGCGGGCGTTGTCCAGGAGGATCAGGGCCCGGCGGCTCTTCAGGGCCGAGCGGTAGAGCGCCGCGCGTTCCTCGGCACCGTCCGGGATGGCGGCGTCGGGGGTGCCGAGGGAGCGCAGGAAGGCCCCGAGCGCCGCTTCCGGCTCGGCGGGGGAGGGGCCGGCGCCGCGGAGGTCGATATAGAGCTGGCCGTCGGGGAAGTGGCGGCGGGCGGCGTGTGCGACATGGACGGCCAGAGTCGTCTTGCCGATTCCTCCGGTGCCGGCGATGGCGAGTACGGCCTGCTCGCCGCCGCCGCCGACGGTCAGCAGCTCGCTCAGCTGCCGTACGGCGTCGGCGCGGCCTGTGAAGTCGGCAACCGCGGCGGGCAGCTGGGCGGGGCGCACGACGGAGGCACCGGTGATGGGGTGGTCGTGGAGCGCGGTCGGCTCGGCGAGCTCGGCGTCGGCGTTGGCGTCGGCGTGCGGAGTGGGTTGCCGGGGGCCGGAGCCGGCGTCATGCGTGGCGGCGCCACTGGAGTCGGCGGTGTCCGGGGTCGCGGTGGCTGTGGTCTCGGCGGCCGGAGCCGCGGAGCCCAGGGCCGTCGCGTCCGGGGCCGCGAGGCCGGAGACCGCGCCGGCCGGGACGGTGGCATCGCCCCCGGAGCTGCCCCCTGGGGCGCCCCGGCGCTCCGTGACGATCTTGGCGCCGCCGCTCCTTTCCCATTCCAGTTCGATCCGGGCCTCGGAGAGGGCAAGAGCCGCCTCCTCGTCGCGCCAGGTGCCCTCGGGGCCTGACGCGGTGCAACCCTCCCGATCCCCAAGCCGCTTGTTGCCGACCATGGTGCCCCCCGCACGTACTTTTTCCTGCACCGCCAGTCTGCCCTGCCCCGGCTCATACGTCAGTAAAGAGTGCCGATTGCCCAGGGGCGCCCCTAGTCGCCACTTGGGCTACACCAGTAGCTGACGAACCGTCAGATCGGCGCTACCGTGGAAAACATGGAGAGCTTCCCGAGGATAATTTCGGTGGACGACCACACGGTCGAACCCCCTCACGTCTGGCGGGACCGCCTCCCGTCGAAGTACCGCGACATCGCCCCGCGCATCGTCCGGGCGCCCCTGAAGGAGATGACCTTCGTCGGCGGCAAGTTCGCCCCGAAGATGGGCGCCCCCGGCGACGACGGACCGATCGCGGACTGGTGGGTGTACGAGGATCTGCACCGGCCGCTCACCCGCCTCGACACCGCCGTCGGATACAGCAGGGACGAGGTGAAACTCGAGGCCATCACCTACGAGCAGATGCGGCCGGGCTCCTACTCCGTGCCCGACCGGCTCGCGGACATGGACGTCAACCACGTCCAGTCCGCCCTCTGCTTCCCGACCTTCCCCCGCTTCTGCGGGCAGACCTTCACCGAGGCCAAGGATCACGAGCTCGGCCTGCTGGCGCTGCGCGCGTACAACGACTGGATGGTGGAGGAGTGGTGCGGG
>NZ_MUNE01000638.1:5079-5753 GCF_002154605.1 Streptomyces milbemycinicus
CGGCGCGCGGGGTGCGGGCCGTCTGCTTCTCCGAGATCCCGCCGAACCTCGGGCTGCCGTCGGTCCACACCGACGCCTGGGACCCCTTCTTCGCGGCCTGCGACGAGACGGGGACGGTCGTCGCCATGCATATCGGCTCGTCCTCCCGTATGCCCTCGACCTCGGCGGACGCGCCCCCGGCGGTCGGTTCCACGATCACCTTCGCCAACTGCTGCTTCTCGATGGTCGACTGGCTGATGAGCGGCAAACTGGACCGGTTCCCCGACCTGAAGATCATGTACGCCGAGGGCCAGATCGGCTGGATCCCGTACATCCTCGAGCGCGCCGACGTGGTCTGGGAGGAGAACCGCGGCTGGGGCGGGGTGGCGGACAAGGTGCTGCGGCCGCCGTCCGAGCTGTTCGCGGAGCATGTGTACGGGTGCTTCTTCGATGACGCCTTCGGGCTGCGGAACCTGGACGCCATCGGAGTCGGCAACGTCCTGTACGAGACGGACTACCCGCACTCCGACTCGACCTGGCCCAAGTCGCGCGAGGTCGGCGAGGCCCAGATGGGGCATCTGCCGCAGGACGTCGTGGAGCGGATCGTGCGTGGCAACGCGATCGAGCTGCTGGGGCTCACGGAGGACGGCCTCTGGGCCGGGCCCGGGGCCTGAGCGCACGCTGCGGGTGGGCGG
>NZ_MUNE01000639.1 GCF_002154605.1 Streptomyces milbemycinicus
AGATGTGTATAAGGGACGGGGGGCGGTGTCCACGCTTGTCGTCTCGGTGCCGGGGCAGGCCAAGGAGCCCGTCCTCCCCGAGGCCGCCGAGCCGACGGAGGTCGCCGGGCCGGGCTCGCGCTGAGCCCACCGGCCGGGCTCGCGTTGAAGGGTGTGACGAAGGGCATTAGCGTGGAAAGCAGGGGACGGGTCCAGCCGGGCGGGGTGTGGCGCGGGGCCCGCGCCCAGGGGCCAATCAAGGGGGGCCCATGCTTGGAGGAGTGATCCCCCATGTCTCTTGCCATGGCGGTCACTGCGGCGGCCGCGGCATCGATGGTCGCGGTATCCCCTGCGGTGTCCCCCTGTCCCTTCGTGGTGGTCCACGCGAAGTTCGCGCCGGCCGCAGAGGCCAGTAGCCACAAGGCGGTGACGTACAACACCAAGCTGGTGCCCGTCTCCGCCAAGGTCGTCGTCGTGGAGTTCCTGGGCAAGTGGCATGGCGGGGGCGAATACCGCCACCACCATCAAGGGCAAGGCGCACCCCAGGCCGCACTGACGACACCGAGCCCGACCGGCACCCCAACCTCACCGAGCCCGACGGGCACGCAAACCTCACCGAGCCCGCACGGTACGCAAGGCGAGGGCAAGGGCACCCGGGTCATGGTGTGGGTGCGCGGCCTCAAGGCGAACCACACCTTCGGGGTGCATGTCCATACGAAGACCTGCGGGACCATGCCCAATGACGCGGGTCCGCACTATCAGAACGTGAAGGACCCGAAGCAGCCGTCGACCAACCCGAAGTACGCCAATCCCCACAACGAGGTGTGGCTGCAGGTCACCACCGACAAGAGCGGCGACGGCCACGCCATGACCCATGTGAACTGGCGCTTCCGGGACTCGCAGGCGCGCTCCCTCGTCTTCCACGAGCATGCGACCGCCACGCACAAGGGCCATGCCGGGGAGGCGGGCTCGCGGGTGGCGTGCGTGAAGGTGCCGTTCAAGGGATAACGCGGCGCAAGGGGTAACGCGGCACAAGGGATAACGAGTCTCGAGGCATGACGCGGCTCAAGGGACGACGCGTCAGGGCATGCGTCAAGGCGTGCGTCATGGCGTGCGTCAAGGCGTCAGCGGCGCGGGGGTCAGCAGCCCGCGCCGCACCGATGCGTCGCGGACCTCCTCGTACAGCGCGCGCAGCGTCTCGCTGACGGCCACCCGCGGGAGTTGCAGCCGGTCCAGGGCGTCCGCGTCCATGGCGGCGTTGGTGTCGGTGGGCACATCGTGCCAGCCCTGGCCGGTGAGGTACCGCATCAGCGCGGGGTTGAGCCGGTCCACCCCGCGCACCAGGCAGGCCTCGGGCGTACGGCCCTCCTCGTACTCGTGCCACAGGGCCAGGAACTCGGGGCGCAGCGCGCCCGGCAGCGAGGCGAAGGGGTCTTCGGCGGCGTCATCCGCGGCATTGGGGTCGGCTGAAGTGTCGAGTTCGACCAGGTCGTGCATCAGACAGAGCTTGAGCATCTTGGTCAGGTCGAGGCAGTGGCCGGCCTCCCGTTCGAACTCGGCGTGCAGTATCCAGCTGACCATCGCCAGATGCCAGGAGTGCTCCGCCACGCTCTCCCTGCGCGTCGGGGTGGCGTTGTTGGGGCGCTCGATCTCCCGCAGCCGGGCCGTGAAGGTGATGAAGTCGAAGAGTCTTCGAAACTCGTGCTCGTGCTGTGCGCCGGGCGTGCCGCTCGTGCCGCTCGTGTCGTTCATGGCGGACAGTGTGCCCCCGTGCGGGGCCGCAGCGGCACTCCCGGGGCGGGCGCTCCCGGAAGTGCCGCTGCGGCCCCGCACGGGGGCACACTGTCCGCCATGAACGACACGAGCGGCACGAGCGGAACGCCCGGCCCACAGCACGAGCACGAGATTCGAAGACTCTTCTACTTCATGACCTTTACGGCCCGGCTGCGGGAGATCG
>NZ_MUNE01000064.1 GCF_002154605.1 Streptomyces milbemycinicus
TGTCGCTCTTCCGCGATCCGGAACACCGGATCGCGGAAGAGCGACATCGGCAGGATCGGCTCCGCCACCCGCGTCTCCCACCAGCAGAACACGATGAGCAGCGCGGTGCTCCCCGCGCCCAGCGCGAGGATCGGCGCGGAGGACCAGGCGTAGTGCGAGCCGCCCCACTCGGCCACCAGCAGCAGCCCAGTGGCGCCCGCCGTGACCAGCGCCGCGCCCGTCACATCCACGCGGTGGCCGGTGGCGCGGTGCGGCAGCCGCAGGGTGGCCAGGGTGATGGCGACGGAGACGGCGCCCAGCGGCAGATTGACGTAGAAGATCCAGCGCCAGGACAGATGCTCGGTCAGAAAGCCCCCGAGCAGCGGACCCGCGAGGATGCCGAGGGCCACCAGACCGCCGCCCATGCCCATGCCACCGCCGCCGGTGCCCTGCCGGGGCGGGTAGACGGTGGCGAGGATGATCAGCGTCAGGCTCATCAGCCCGCCGCCGCCCAGGCCCTGCAGGGCGCGGTAGGCGATCAACTCGCCCATGTGGGTGGCGGTTCCGCACAGCGCGGAGCCGAGGAGGAAGACGAGGACGGAGAAGAGGTAGACCCGCCGGGGGCCGAGCGTATCGCTGAGCTTCCCGTACAGCGGCTGGGACGCGGTCGCGGCCAGCGCGTAGGCGGTGATCAGCCAGGGGATGGCGCCGAGGCCGCCGGCCGGATCCAGGTCCTGGGCGATCGGCCAGGCGGCGGTGGCCACGATGTTCTCGTCGAGCAGCGAGAGCAGCATGGTCAGCAGGGCACCCAGCGAGAAGAGGTGGATCTGCCCTTCGGACATGGTGGGCCTGTCGGACCCGGTGCTCATGACGCGGCGGCCAGGGCCGGGGCTGGGGCCTGGGCCCGGTCGGTGGCCGTGGCGACGAGCTGTTCGAGGTCGGCGGCGACCTGTGCGGGCGAGGGCATGCTCCGTACCTCATCCGCCAGTTCGGCGGCGGCCCGGCGGTGTCCCTCGTCCGTGAGCAGGGCGGACACCGCGGCGCGCACCCGCTCCGGGTCGTCCTGCGCCGCCGCGGTGTCCAGGCTGATCCCGGCGCCCGAGGCGGCCAGTCCGTCGCCGACGGTGAACTGGTCCAGGAGCTGGGGCAGCACGAGCTGGGGCAGCCCGGCCGCGGTCGCCGTCAGCGCGCTGCCGCAGCCGCCGTGGTGGATGACCGCGTCACAGGTGTGGAGGAACAGATTCAGCGGGGTGGGGTCGACGATCCGTACGGCGGGGGGCACCGCGCCCACCTGGTCCCGGAAGCGGGGGTCGACGGTCACCACGGCCTCGACGTCCCCGTCCTGCGCCTCGGTCTCGAAAGCCTCCAGCACATGGCGCAGCAGCGGCAGCCCGTTCGTCACCAGGGTCTGCCGGCCCAGGGTGACGCAGACGCGGCGTCCGGCCCGTGGTTCGGTGACCCAAGTGGGCCTGGTGCCGACGCCGTT
Organism: Streptomyces milbemycinicus; assembly: GCF_002154605.1. GTDB lineage: Bacteria > Actinomycetota > Actinomycetes > Streptomycetales > Streptomycetaceae > Streptomyces > Streptomyces milbemycinicus. Next base: position 1,466 of record NZ_MUNE01000064.1, read on the forward strand.
GAACGGCACGAACCGGATCGGTGTGCCGGGCGCGGCGTCCGGGTCCTGGAGCGAGGGCGGGCACGGGTCGAGGACGGCGTGCGGCTCGGGCAGGCCGTCCATGCCAAGACGGCGGCACAGCCCGTCCAGGAAGATGGCGGCGATCGGCCGGGCCGGGCCGGTCAGCGGGTCGACGCCCCAGCGGTGGTGTACGGCGGGCACGCCCAGGGCGCCGCCGATCATCAGCGAGGTGTAGTCGAACTGCTCCCCCACGACCAGGTCGGGCCGCCAGTCGCGGGCCACGTCCAGATAGCCGCGGACCATGTAACGGGCGTGGGCGGCATACACCTTGGCGGCGCCCGGCAGGACCTCCTTGTTGTTCCGGCCCAGGGCCTGCAGCGGCCGGATGCCCGGTGGCAGATACGGCAGCACCGAGTCGTTGCCGTAGTACGGGGCGCCGACGCTGACGCTGGTCAGCCCGGCCGAGTGGGCCGTCTTCTGGATGTCGGGCTGGCCCATCACCAGCACCTCGTGGCCCGCGGCCCGCAGCGCCCAGGCGAGCGGGATCATCGGGGCGAGATGGGACGGCGAGGGCGTGGTCGTCATCAGGACGCGCATGTGGGCTCCCCCTCGGAGGTGACCGCGTCGTCCGCGCGCTGCGCGGTGAGCACCCGCCACAGCGCGGCGGGGGTGGCGAAGGTCTCCCCGCTCAGCGTGGCGTCGGGGAAGTCCACGCCGTAGGCCTCCTCCAGGCGGACCAGGAGCTCGACGGTGGCCATGGAGTCGAGCCCGGCCGTCTTCAGATCGAGGGCGGGGTCGAGCGGCGCGTGGCGGGAGTGCTGGGGAAGGACACCGAGGACCAGGTCCTCGAAGCGCTGCTCCCAGGGGCCGGACCGGCCGGAACGATCCGAGTGCATGGCGATGACCTCTTCCTTTTCCACTTATCGAGGGGACGTGCCGAGCATCTGCCGCAGCCGCTGCTTGTCCGTCTTGCCGTTCGGGGTGAGCGGCAGCGCGGGGAGGACCCGGCAGTCGGCCGGGACCTTGGAGCCCTCCAGCCGTTCGCCGAGTGAGCCGAGTACGCGCTCCGGCGTCAGTTCGGTGACGGCGAAGAGCGTGAGGTCCGCGTCCGGGCCGGGCGGGAGTACGGCGGCGGCGGTGACCCCGTCGATGTCCAGCGCCGCCGCCTCGATCTCCAGCGCCCCGGTCAGTACGCCGCGCCGTTTGAACAGGTCGTCGCGGCGCCCGTGGAAGTAGAGATGGCCGTCCTCGTCGAGGTGGCCGAAGTCGCCCGTGTGCAGGGTGACCTCGCCGGTCAGCGGATCCGTACGGAACCGGGCCGCGGTGAGCTCCGGCGCCCGCCAGTAGCCCCGCATGACATGCGGGCCGCGGACCGCGATCTGCCCGGTGCGCCCGGCGGGCAGCGGCTGCCCCGCGTCGTCCAGGACGGCCACGTCGGTGCCCGGCAGGGCGGTGCCGACGGAGCCCGGTTTGGCGAGGTCGCCGTCGGGTTCGAGCACGGTGATCCGTTTGCACTCGGTGATGCCGAACATCGGCGCCACTGCCGCGCCCGGGAACGCCCGCCGCAGCCCCGCGATGAGCGGGGAGGTGAGCGCCGCGCCGGTGTTGGTGAACAGCCGGACGGGCGGGGCGGCGGCGGAGCGCTCCCGGCCGGCCAGCCGGAGCAGTATCTCGGCGAGCGAGGGCACCACCGGGACGACGGTGACGCCGTGTTCGCGCACCGTGGCCAGCAGCCCGATGTGGTGGTCCGGCTCGGTCAGGACGGCCTCGGCGCCCGCGAGGGCGGCCAGGAAGATCTGGTAGAGGCCGTAGTCGAAGGTGAGCGGGAGGGCGGTGAGGACGACGTCGTCCGCGCGGTAGCGGAGCCGGGAGGCGATGGCGCGGGCCGCGAAGCAGATGGCGGTGTGCGGGCACATCACGGCCTTGGGCGCGGCGGTGGAGCCGGAGGTGTAGATGAGCAGCGCCAGGTCGTCGGGGGACACCGGCGCCCCCTCGCGGCCGGTGGCGGTGTCCGGCGGCGGCCGCAGCGCTTCCATGCCTCGCCACACCGCGTCCAGTTCATGGACGGGGCGGCCGGTCACCTCCCGCAGCCCGGGCAGCGTCGCGGGGTCGTCGGCGCGGGCGATGACGAGCGCGGGGTCGCAGTCGCCCGCCACCGTGGTCAGATGGAACGGCCGCATCGCCGGGTTGACCGGGACGAACACGGCCCCGTGGCGCACCGTGCCGAACAGCATGGCGGCGAACTCCCGCCGGCTGCCGACCCGGACCAGCACCCGCTCGCCGCGCCGTACGCCCCGCTCGTCCAGCCAGGCCGCGAACGCCCCCGCATGTCCGGCGAGTTGGCGGTATGTCCACGCGCCCGTACGGTCCCGGACCGCCCAGGCGTTCGGCCAGGTCGCCGCGGCGGTCTCCAGCAGGGCGTGGACGGTGCCGGAGGCGGCCCGGGGCGGGCTCGGGGCGGCGGTCATGTCCACTGCGGGACCTCGGTGATCTCCAGCAGGGCGGTGGTGCAGGTGAACCCGGAACCGCCGCCGAACAGCAGCACCCGATCACCGGTCCTGACCGCCTCCGTCTCCACCAGATGGGCCAGGCCGGCGGCCAGGTCCCCGCCGCCGATATGGCCCGTGGTGCGCCCGTACTCCCAGGTGGTCTGGTGCTCCTCCACGCCGAGCAGATGGTGCAACTGGTACTCGCCCTTGCGCCGTCCGGTCGCCGGGATGACCACCTTGGCCAGGGCGGAGGAGGGCAGACGGGCGGCGGCCAGCGCCTTGACCTTCGCCTGGAGCATCACCCGGGCGTGCCGCAGCGCGGCCTCGTCCTCGTCGTGTTCGGCCTTGTACTGGCGGGACCGGCGGGTCAGGTCGAGCGGGGCGTGGGCGGCCGGGGACACCGGGTGGAACGGCTCGTCGCCGCGCGCCATCGGCTCCAGCGAGTTGTCGGCGACGGTCGCCGTGGACAGCAGCCGGGCGAATCCGCCCCGGCGGGAGAGGACCATGGCGGTGGCGCCGTCCCCGTACACATGGTCCTCGTGCAGGGACCACCGGTTGACCCCGCCGTCCCAGCGGTCCGCGGTGGTGAGCATCACCGCGGAGCCACGCGCCCCGGCGGCCAGGTGGGTCGCGGCCAGCTCGATGCCACCGACCCCGATGTTGCAGCGCTGCTGCACATCCAGCGCGGGGACGGTGCGCCCCACCGTGCGCTGGGCGATGTACGAGCCGACCGGCCAGACGTCCAGGCCCTGGAACCACAGGCTGCCGTGGAGCAGCAGCCCGAACTCCTTCGGGGCGATACCGGAGCGCTTGAGCGCCGTCTCGGCGGCGTGCACGGCCATGTCCGGCGGGGCGATCCCGTCGGGGGCGACGAGCACCGACCGGTAGCCGAAGACCTCGCACCGCTCCGGGGTCAGCTCCCCGGACCGTACGGCGGCCTCGACGGCCACCGGCTCCGGAAGCCAGGTGCCGACCGCGGCGATGTGGATGTTCTCCCAGCGCATGGACTCTCTCTCCTCCGACGCCCGACGCCGCACTCGATGTGCTGGACGCGGGAGATGGTCGGCAATGCGGCTCAAGCCGGACTGGAGGTCCGGTACATGGCGGACCCGCGGCAGGGGTTCACCGGTCTTCGAGGGGTCCTCGACCGGGCGCTCACATGCTCGCGCTGTCCGCTAAGGAGGACTTACATGAAGGCTCTCGTGCTGTCCGGCGGGTCGGGGACCCGCCTGCGCCCGTTCAGCTATTCAATGCCCAAGCAGCTCATCCCCATCGCCAACAAGCCGGTTCTCGAACACGTCCTGACGGCGATCCGCGACCTCGGCGTCACCGACGTCGGCATCGTCGTCGGCAATCAGCTCCGGGCGATCTCGGGGGCGCTGGGCGACGGCTCGGACCTCGGCGTGCGGATCACCTACATCCCGCAGGACGAGCCGCTGGGTCTTGCCCATTGTGTCGCCATCGCCCGCGACTTCCTGGGCGACGACGACTTCGTGATGTACCTCGGCGACAACATGCTCCCGGACGGGGTGGCGGACATCGCGGCCGAGTTCCGCGCCAGGCGGCCGGCGGCGCAGGTGGTGGTGCACAAGGTCCCCGATCCGCAGGCGTTCGGGGTGGCCGAAGTGGCGGTGGACGGCTCGGTGCTGCGGCTGGTCGAGAAGCCCGCCCGGCCGCGGTCGGATCTGGCCCTGGTCGGCGTGTATTTCTTCACCCCCGCCGTCCACGAGGCCGTCGCCGCGATCGCGCCGAGCGCCCGTGGCGAGCTGGAGATCACCGACGCCATCCAGTGGCTGGTGGCCCGGGGCGAGACGGTACGGGCGAGCGAGTACTCGGGCTACTGGAAGGACACCGGCCAGGTCGAGGACGTCCTGGACTGCAACCGTGAGCTGCTGCGCACCCTCACCCGCTCGGTGGCCGCGGACGTGGACGAGGCCAGCGAGATCACCGGCCCGGTCGTGGTCGAGTCCGGCGCCCGGGTGGTGCGCTCCCGGATCGAGGGACCGGCGATCATCGGCGCGGGCACGCTGGTGGAGGACAGCCATGTGGGGCCGTACACCTCGGTCGGCAGCGACTGTGTGCTGCGGGACACCCGGCTGGACGACTCGATCGTGCTGGACGGCGCCTCGCTCGTGCGGGTGCGCGGACTGTACGGCTCGGTCATCGGCCGCTCGGCGGCCATCGCCACCGTCCCGGCCCCGGAAACGGCCCCGGACACGGACCCCGAAACGGCCGAGAGCACCCCCGCCGACACCGCCACGAGCCGCCACCGGCTCGTCGTCGGCGACCACACCCGTATCGAGGTGGCCGCGTGAGGATCCTGGTCACCGGCGGCGCCGGCTTCATCGGCTCCACCTACGTCCGCACCCTGCTCGCCGACGGCTACCCCGGCTGCGCGGGCGCCCGGGTCACCGTCCTGGACAAGCTGACCTACGCCGGACACCGGGACAGCCTCCCGGCCACCGATCCGCGCCTGACCTTCGTACGCGGCGACATCTGCGACGCCGCGCTGCTGCACGAGGTGCTGCCGGGCCACGACGCGGTGGTGCACTTCGCCGCCGAGTCGCATGTGGACCGCTCCCTGGAGGCCGCGGCCGACTTCGTGACCACCAACGCCTGCGGCACCCAGATCCTGCTCGACGCCTGTCTGCGCGCCCGTGTCCCCCGGGTGGTGCATGTGTCCACCGACGAGGTCTACGGCTCCATCGAGCACGGCTCGTGGACCGAGGAGTGGCCGCTCGCGCCCAACACCCCGTACGCGGCGTCCAAGGCGGCCTCCGACCTGATCGCCCGCGCCTGCTGGCGCACCCACGGCCTCGATGTGTCGATCACCAGGTGTTCCAACAACTACGGCCCGTACCAGCACCCCGAAAAGCTCATACCGCTGTTCGTCACCAACCTCCTGGAGGGCAAGGAGGTCCCGCTCTACGGCGACGGCTCCAACATGCGCGAGTGGCTGCACGTCGAGGACCACTGCCGCGCCATCCACCTGGTGCTCAACCGAGGCCGGGCGGGCGAGATCTACAACGTGGGCGGGGGCAACGAGTACACCAACGCCGCCCTGACCCGGCGGCTGCTGGAGCTGTGCGGCGCCGATGAGCGCATGGTGCGCCATGTCCCGGACCGCAAGGGGCACGACCTGCGCTACTCCCTGGACGAGACGAAGATCCGTGAGGAGCTGGGCTATGCGCCGCGGGTGCCGTTCGACACCGGCCTGGCCGCCACCGTCGCCTGGTACCGCGACAACCCGGGCTGGTGGAAGCAGGTGACGCGCGGATGAGTCCGACGCGGCAGCACCTCCCGGGGGACGCCCCGGGGCTGCGGGAAGGCCCGCAGCCGCAGGAAGCGCGGCGGGAACCCCTGCGGGACCAAGGCGACACCCAGGTGCTCGTGGTCGGCGCCGGGCCCGTGGGGCTCACCATGGCGCATGAACTGGCCCGGCACGGCGTGCGGGTACGCCTGGTCGACAGCGCCCCGGGCCCGGCCACCACCAGCCGCGCCCTGGCCACCCATGCGCGCACCCTGGAGACCTACGACCAGATGGGCGTGGCCGACGAACTGGTCTCCCGCGGACAGCGGGTGGAGCACTTCACCCTGCACCAGAACGGCCGCCGCCTCATCCGCCTGGACACCGACTACAGCCGGCTGCCCACCCGTTTCCCCTTCACCCTCATGGTCGACCAGGTGATCACCGAGGAGGTGCTGCGCAGGGCCGCGGCCCGGCACGGGGTCGAGGTGGAGTGGGGTGTGCGGCTGACCGGGTTCGAGGATCTGGGCACCGCCGTACGCGCCCGGCTGTGCCACCCGGACGGCCGCGTCGCGGAGGCGCGCACCGGGTGGCTGGTGGGCTGCGACGGCGGGCACAGCACGGTACGGAAGAAACTCGGGCTGCCGCTGCTCGGCGACTCCAGCGAGACCTGGCTGATCGCGGACGCGGAGGTGGACTGCGATCTGCCGCGCGACAGCATCCACTGGATGCGCACCCCGGCCGGGACCGTGATGATGGTGCCGTTCCCGGAGCCCGGCAAGTGGCGGCTGCTGGACACCACGGACGTGGAGTACGACGGCGGCGAGGCGCAGGACGCGGCGGTGGCGCGGCGGTTCGCCGCCAAGATCCGGGCGGGCACCGGCCGCCCGGCGCGGGTGGCCACCCCCACCTGGGTGTCGGTGTTCTCCATCCAGCAGCGCATGGTGCCGCGGATGGGCGCGGGGCGGGTGTTCGTCGCGGGCGACGCGGCCCATGTGCACAGCCCCGCCTCCGGGCAGGGCATGAACACCGGTGTCCAGGACGCGGTCAACCTTGCCTGGAAGCTCGCCGCCGTCATCCGCGGCGAGGCGGGCCCGCGGCTGCTGGAGTCCTACGGCGCGGAGCGGGTGCCGGTCGGTGAACGGCTGCTGCACTCCACGCGGTTCGCCACCGCCCTGGTGCAGCTGAAGAGCCGTACCGCCGCGTCGCTGCTGCGCACCGCGTTCGGCGTGGTCCGCGCGCTGCCGCCGCTCAAGGCCCGGATCCAGCGCCGGATCATGGGCGGCATGACCGCGCTCGACCTGGTGTACCGGTCCGGGCCCGCGGTCCTGGGGGAGACGGCGGGCACCCGCGTGGCCACGGTCGGGCCGCGGCGGGCGGAGCGGAGCCCCGGTTGGCGGGAGCTGATCGCCGAACTGGGCAGGCCCGGCTGGACGCTGCTCGCCTTCGCCACCCCGGACCAGTACCCGTCGCTGTGCGCGCTCGCCGAGGCGTACGGGGGCTATCTGAGCGTCCGTACGGTCGTGACGGCCGTGCCGGTCATGCCTGAGGGCGCTGTGGAGGGCGCGCCGGGCCCGTTGGCCGACCCGGGCGCGCGGCTGCGGGCCGATCTGCGCGCGGCGCCCGGCGGCTGGCTGCTGATCCGGCCGGACGGCTATGCGGCGGCCCGCGGCACGGCCTCGGACCGCCCGCGCGACGCGCTCGGGGCGCTGGGGCTGCGGCCGGTGCTGCATCTGGTGGCACCGCCGGCCGGGCAGCGGCCCGAGGCGCGGGGAGGCGAGCGCTGATGCGTGTTCTCTTCGTGGTGTCCAACTGGCCCGGCCACTGGTTCTCCATGGTGCCGCTGGGCTGGGCGCTCCAGGCGGCCGGACACGAGGTACGGGTGGTGTGCGCGCCCAGCCAGGCGGAGCCCGTCGGGCGGGCCGGGCTGACCCCGCTCGCCGTACTCGACGCGCCGGACCTGGCGTTCATGGCCCGGCTGCTCAACTACTCCGCCGCACAGGGCGGGCGCTGGCCCTACCGTGAGCTTCCGCCGCACCCGGTCACCGGCCACCCGGTCGCCTCACTGGAGGAGTTCGAACCGGGCGCCTGGCTGCGCGACCACCATGAGCAGCTGATCGACATGGCACACCGCTCCACCGACGCGGCGGTGGCCTTCGGCCGCTGGTGGCGGCCCCATCTCGTGGTGCACGACCTGCTGAGCCTGGAGGGACCGCTGGTCGGACGGGTGCTCGGGGTGCCCGCGCTGCTCCATCTGTGGGGCCCGGTGGGGCCGGACGACCGGGTGCGCGGGGTGCCCCTGGTGCCGTTGGACACCAGCCGCGCCTTCCAGCGTTACGAGGTCGGGGCGCTGCGGCGGGAGACCTACGAGTACGCGATCGACCCCTGCCCGGCCGGTGCCGCCCCGCCGCTGACCGCCCACCGCATCCCCGTACGCCATGTGCCCTACAACGGGCCCGGGGCCATGCCGCCATGGCTGCAGGCGCTGCCCGAGTCGGGCGCGTCGTTCGGGCGGCCCCGGGTCTGCGTGGTGTGGGGCACCTCGGTGAGCGTCACCTTCGGGCCCGGCTCCTTCGCCGTGCCGAAGGTGGTGAAGGCGCTGGCCGAGCTGGACGTCGAGGTGCTGCTCACCGTCACCGGCGCCGACCGGGAGCGGATCGGCACCCTGCCGCCCGGGGTGCGGCTGCTGGAGCACACCCCGCTCCATCTGCTGCTGCCCTCCTGCGATCTGGTGGTCCACCACGCCGGCGGGGGCTGCGCCATGACCGGGTTGGCCGCCGGTGTGCCGCATCTGATGCTGCCGTGCGGCCTCGACCAGGAGACGATCGCCACCCGGATCGTGGAGGCCGGCGCGGGGATCGCCCTGCCCAATGCCATCGCGGACGTCCCGGCCATCCGCGCGGCCGCCCGGGCCCTGCTGGGCGACCCGTCCTACCGGGCCACGGCGCTCCGGCTCCAGGAGGAGATGGCGGCGGGCCCCCACCCCTCGGCGCTGGTGTCCCGGCTGGAAGACCTGGCCGCGGACGCGCTGCTGGTACGCGGCTGACCGCACGCGTACCCGCATCCCACCCCCCACCTACCGCACGCCCCTCACCCACCGCACCGACTCTCGACTTCAGGACGTGGCATGGAGATTGTGGGAAACGGGTTCCTCGCCCGGAGCCTTGAGCCGATCGCCCATAAGCACCCGGACACGGTGGTCTTCGCGGCCGGGGTGTCCTGGGCGAGCGGCACCTCGGACGCGGACTTCGCGCGGGAGGCGGCGCTGCTGCGGGAGGTGGCGCACGGCTGCCGGGCCACCGGGCGGCGGTTGCTGTTCTTCTCCACCGCCGCCACCGGGATGTACGGCGCGGTGGACGGCCCCGGGCGGGAGGACAGCTCGATCGCCCCCTGCACCCCGTACGGAGCGCACAAGCTGGGCCTGGAGCGGCAGTTGCACGCCTCCGGGGCCGACTGGCTGGTGCTGCGCCTCGGCCATCTGGTCGGCCCCGGGCAGCCGCCGCATCAGCTGCTGCCCGCGCTGGTGCGGCAGATGCGGGAGGGCCGGGTCCGTATCCACAAGGGGGCGGCGCGGGATCTGATCGACGTGGTGGACGTGGTCCGCGTCATCGACCTGCTGCTGGCCCAGGGTCTGCGGGGCGAGACGGTCAATGTGGCCTCCGGGGAGGCGGTTCCGGTGGAGCGGATCGTCGACCACCTGGAGGGACGGCTGGGCCTGGTGGCCGACCGGGAGTACCGGGAGGCCGGGGCCCAGCACGTCATCTGCACCGAGAAGTTGCGGGCCCTGGTCCCCCAGACGGCCCGCATGGGCTTCGGTCCCGGCTACTACCGGCGGGTCCTCGACGCCTTCGCGAGGACGTGCGCGGTGGGCTCGGCGGCGTCGGCGGAGCGCAGCTGCCGTTCGTAGTGGATGCGGCAGGTGTCGTAGGTGGCCAGCAGTCCCTGGTTGGCGGCCTCGGCCAGGGACGGGGCGCGGGCGTCCTTCTCCGAGATCAGGGGTTCGTCGGTGAGCCCGAGGTGCCACGGCAGCCCGAGCGCGGGGTCGAGCGGGTGGAGGTCGATCTGGGTGCCGGGGACGTACTGCGTGGAGCACAGATAGCTGATGCAGGTGTCGTCGGTGAGCGCCACGAAGCCGTGGCCCAAGCCCTCGGCGACGTACACCGCGGTGCCCTGGTCGGCGTCGAGCATGTTGGTGTCGTACGCGCCGAAGGTGGGCGAGCCAAGACGCAGGTCCACCACGACGTCGAGCAGCGCCCCGCGCACACACGTCACGAACTTGGCCTGGCCGGGCGGCAGCCGCACACCGTGCACACCGCGCAGCGTATTGCGGGCCGACACCGAGTAGTTGACCTGCAAGGGGACGAACACATGGCCGGTCTGCCGGGCCAGCTGCCCGTACGCGTACGACTCGAAGAAGCTGCCCCGCGCATCGGTGTGGTGGCGCGGCACGATGCGGTAGGCGTCCGGTACGGCGGTCTCATGGATCTCCATGGTCGCCCGACGGTAGGCGGTGCGGGTCGAGGAGGACTCGAGTCCCGGCGAGGACGATGGCGGCGCTGTCAGATGATGTCGACTGCCGTGAGGAGACGCCGATGGTGTCGCAGGCTGCCGGGGTGTCGGTCGTCGTACTCGGGGGCACCGGCTCGCTCGGGCGCCACATCAGCGAGGTGTTCGAGGCGGAGGGCGCGCGGGTGCTCACCGTCTCCCGCGCCGCGGCCGGCCGGCTCTCCGACGGGCGCCACATCTGCCTGGATCTGACCGGCACCTCGCCCGCGCGCCTCGCCGGTGTGCTGGCCGGGGCGGGGGCGGACATCGTCGTCAACGCCGCGGGCCTGGCCTGGGGCGGCGGCGAGGAGGAACTGGGCGCGGCCAACGCCGGGCTGGTGCGCGGGCTGGTGGAGGCGGTCTCCGGGCTGGCGCACCGGCCCCGGGTGATCCAGCTGGGCACGGTCCACGAGTACGGCCCGGTGGCGCCGGGCATGGCGATCACCGAGGGGCTGCCCCCCGCGCCGGTGTCCGTGTACGGGCGTACGAAGCTGCTCGGAGCGGAGGCGATGCTGCGCGCGGCGCGCAGTGGCGCGGTGGACGGGACGGTGCTGCGGATCGCCAACGTCTACGGCCCCGGCGCGCCCCGCACCAGTCTGCTGGGCACGGTCGCCCACCACCTGGCCGAGACGGCGCGCGGCCGGTCGGCGGAGGGCGCGCTGCGGCTGGCCCCGCTGACCGCGCGGCGGGACTTCGTGGACATCAGGGACGTCGGGCAGGCCGTACTGGCCGCGGCGGTCGCGCCGAGGGTGGCGCGGACCGGTGCGTGGATTGTGAACGTCGGCTCGGGGCGGGCGAGTCCGGTGCGTGCGCTGGTCGACCGGATGATCGAGCTCAGCGGGGCCGAGGCGCCGGTGGTGGAGCGGGCGGGCAGCAGCCCCGAGAGCCCTGGCAGCCGCGGCGGCCTGGGCGGCCCGGGAGGCCCGGGGCCGGCCGGGAGCGGCGCCGACTGGCAGCTGCTTGACATCTCCGCGGCGCGCCGGCTGCTGGGCTGGCGGCCGAGGTACCGCGCCGACCGCTCGCTGCGGGACCAGCTGACCGCCGCGGGGCTGCCGCCCGACCGGGTGTCGAGAGCGGTTCGAGCCGGGGGCGGAAGTGTCCGGTCCGTACGGAACGGATGACGGCACAGCGGTGGCTGGTCCCCTAGCGGTGAGCGGTTACGGACAGGCAGGAAGGACATGGCGATGAGCGACCACAGGGCGCTTGTTCTCGATGAGGTCCGCAAGTACCACCAGGAGCGGGAGCAGCGGGAGCCCCGCCGGGCGTTCGTCCCCGGAGTCACCGAGATCTGGCCGTCCGGCGCGGTGCTCGACGAGGACGACCGGGTGTCGCTGGTGGAGGCGGCCCTGGAGATGCGGATCGCCGCGGGGCGCAGCTCGCGCAAGTTCGAGTCCGCGTTCGCCCGCAAACTGGGGCTGCGCAAGGCGCATCTGACGAACTCGGGCTCCTCCGCGAATCTGCTGGCCGTCGCCGCGCTGACCTCACCGCAGCTGGAGGACCGGCGGCTGCGGCCGGGCGACGAGGTGATCACCGTCGCGGCGGGGTTCCCCACCACCGTCAATCCGATCCTGCAGAACGGCCTGGTGCCGGTCTTCGTCGATGTCGACCTCGGCACGTACAACACCACCGCCGAGCGGGTCGCCGCCGCCATCGGCCCGCGCACCCGCGCCATCGCCGTCGCCCATGCGCTGGGCAATCCGTTCCCCGCGACCGAGCTGGCCGAACTCGCCGAGCAGCATGAGCTGTTCCTCATCGAGGACAACTGCGATGCGGTGGGCTCCCGCTACGACGGCCGGCTCACCGGCACCTTCGGCGATCTGACCACCGTGAGCTTCTATCCCGCGCACCACATCACGATGGGGGAGGGCGGCTGTGTGCTGACCTCGAACCTGGCGCTGGCGCGGATCGTGGAGTCGCTGCGGGACTGGGGCCGGGACTGCTGGTGCGAGCCGGGCGAGTCCAACAAGTGTCTCAAGCGCTTCGACTACCAGATGGGGACGCTGCCCGCGGGCTACGACCACAAGTACATCTTCTCCCAC
>NZ_MUNE01000640.1 GCF_002154605.1 Streptomyces milbemycinicus
CCACGGGGCGAGAGAACAGGGGGCCTTACGCTGGCCCGGCGAATCGGGCGGGTCTTTGGACCTGCCCGCGTTTGCGACCGATTGGCCCCCTGTTCTTAGAGGCTCGCCCCGTGGTGGCTGCCTNNCGTCGGCCCCAGCCACAACGCACCAGCCCCAACGGCGGTCGGCTCCCCGGTGAACGATCACGGGTGCACTGGGAGTGCGGGCGGCGGGCGCCCGACGGGACCGGCGGCCACGCCGCAGCCCGGCGGGGCGGCCTGGCCGCCCGGCGCGCCGCAAGGCGCGCCCTTGAGTAAGTGAAGGCAAGTTTCGACAGATCGCCAAGTCTGGGGCTCAGACGGCGCGGAGCTGGCGCGGGCGGTCGGCGGTGATGCGGTAAACGAGCTGGGCGCGGTCGGCGCTGGCGCGGAGCTCTTCGAGGAGAAGGGGACGGTCGTCGTTGCCGAGTGTGACGCGGGCGGTGTGCACGATCGGCGTCGCATCGGGGATGTCCAGCGTGCTGCGCTCGTCGGGCAGCGGCATCCGGGCGCTCACGGTCTCCTGCCAGGTCAGATTGTGCCCAGCGGCGGTGAGAGCGGCATAGATCTGCTCCGGCTCGGTGTCCGGCGCCTCGCCGAGCTGCTCGGCCTCGTCGGCGGCGGTGGCGAACGGGATCAGCACGCGGTGCATGGCTCGGGTACCGGTCTTCGGGTCGGTCAGCAGCCGGTCAACGCCGAAGAGCGCTTCCCCCTCGTCAAGGCCGAGCAGTGGGCCCGTGGTGGCCGTGGTGGTGGTGCGGTAGACGGTCGGGGTCTCGGCCTGCTCCCACGTGTGGTGGCCGGTCTGGAAGGTCTTGCCGGTGCGGGTGATGGTCCGCTCGATCGTGACGGCGGGGGCGGGGATGGCGCGGACGTAGCTGCCCTTGCCGTGGATGACCTCGATCAGGCCTTCCGCGCGGAGTGCGGCGATGGCCTTGCGGACGGTCGGGCGGCTGACCTTGTACCGCTCGATGAGCTGGGTCTCTGAGGGGAGCGGGCTCCCGGGCTTGTACTCACCTGCCGCGATGCCGCTGCGGATCTCGGCGGCAACCTGCTGGTACAGCGCTCCGGGGCGCTGGATTTCTCCCATGGTCAGCCTCTCCTGACGTGAGCTGATGTCACTCGTAAGCATAAGTACTTGCCTCCGGTCGTCAAGGCATGCATAGTTGGCCACTCGTAAGCACGAGTGACATCAGGTGACGTCCTAGGCCTGGTGCCTGAGTGGCCAAGGAGGCCAAGAAACATGCAGTCCATTCCCGTGGACACATCCCGGCTGGGCGTACTGCGGTGCGCGGTCGGGCCCGAACCGAAGATCGCGGATTTCGAAAGCAAGGAGGTCAAGAAGGACCGAGACGGCAACACCATCTACTCAGTTGCTGTGACGGTGCGTCAGGAAGGGCGTCGGGTCTCGGTGATCGAGATCGCCGTTCCCGGCGAACCCAAGGGGGTCGTTGAAGGGGCGGAGGTGCGGGTGACCGGCCTGGAGGCGTTCGCCTGGAACATGGGCGAGCGTCACGGCATCAGCTTCCGGGCGGCGGCCATCACCCCCGTGGCTCCGGCTGGGTCGTCGGCGGCGGTTAAGGGCGGTGGTGCCTGATGGCTTCGCTCATCCTCGCGACCGTTCTGCTGGTGCTGGCCTGGCTGCTGGCGCTGGGCCTGCATCTGCAAGAGCGGCGGCCGGATTGGTTCTGGTACCTCACCGGATACCCCCGTGCCGCGCTGCGGGTGGTCCTCACCTGGCGCAAGGTGGCCCACCTCAACGACCTCACGGTCTCCCACAAGCCCAACCGGCGCCTTCTGGGAGACCTGGCCGTCAGAGGTGAACCGCTGCGCACCAGGGCGCCGCGCTGCTCCTTCCCCCGTCCTACGCCGCACGGGCTGTCGTTGCTGGTGCGGCTGCATGCCGGACAGACCCCGGCGCCCTTCCTCGCTGCGGCGGACGCGTTCGCGCACGCCTGGCGCATGCACGCAGTACGGATCGCCTCCCCTGAACGCGGGGTCGTGCTGATCACCGCGACGGCCAGTGACCCCCTGGAACACCCGGACCGGCCGACGGGGGCTGTGTCGGCGGCGCTGCTGTCGGCGGTCGTCGGTGCTCTGGAGACAGGGCGGGCCTGGGTGATGGACTTCCGGCGGGTGCCGCACTGGCTGATCGTCGGCGCTACGCAGTCGGGAAAGTCCACGCTGCTGGCCCGGCTGGTCACCGAGCTTGCCCCGCAACGTGTCGCCCTGGTCGGCATCGACTGCAAGGGAGGCATGGAACTGGGCCTGTTCGAAAAGCGGCTGACAGCCCTGGCCACCTGCCGCCGAGAAGCCGTAGCCGTGCTGGGTGCGCTGGTCGTTGACATGCAGGACCGCATGTGGGCCTGCCGCCTGGCCGGGGCCCGTTCGATATGGGACCTGCCCGAGGTGGAACGGCCCGTGCCCGTCGTGGTGATCGTGGATGAGCTGGCCGAGCTGTTCTTGACCAACGGGAGCAAGGAGCAGCGGGCCGAGGCCGAGCAGTGCTCGACCTACCTCCTGCGGCTGGCACAGCTCGGCGCGGCCCTCGGGGTGCACCTGGTCGTGGCCGGGCAACGGGTCGGCTCTGACCTTGGGCCCGGCGTGACGGCTCTGCGGGCCCAGTTGGGCGGCCGCATCTGCCACCGCGTCAACGACCCCGGCACGGCAGAGATGGCCCTCGGCGATCTGAACAAGGATGCGGTGGCGGTCGCTCAGTCGATCGGGGAGGCCGAACAGGGCGTCGCGATCACCACGGGCGAGCTGGGCGGTTGGGTCCGGGGGCGGTCGCACCTGATCACGCCGGATGACGCTCGGGCGATGGCTGCCGAATGCGCGAGCGTGACCCCTCGCGTCCACCGTGTGGCGCGCGCTCTGGAAACCCTGGACGACGGGGGTACGACCGCATGAGCGAGAACGCTGCCCTACCGCTGGTGCTGCTGTTCGGCCTCGCCACGGTCCTGCTGGTCCGCTCCCGCGAGGTGCGGTGGTGGGAGGCCGTCTTGATCGGCCTGTTCGGCATGTACCTGGGACAGACACCCGTGCTCTTTACCGCAGACGGCCTCGTGAACTGGCTCTTCTCCGGCTTCGCCCACAACAGCTAGACCACCAGGGAGGCCCCGAGAGATGACCATGCGCCGCGTGCGCTGCCCTGTGTGCAAGGGAGAGCGCTATCGCAGGACCCGCACCGGACATCGGCGGCGCTGCCGCTGCTGCCGAGGCACCGGCACCATCCGCTGACCCCGCCAACCCATCAGGAGTGATCGCTATGGACCCAAGCCACCCAACCCCAGCCATCATCCGTGCCGCTTCGGCGGCCCACCCCGGGAGGTCCCCACCATCACCGCCGAGAACCCCTCGGCTGACAGGCGCGCCGTGCTCGACCGCGCGGCGCGCCTGCGTCAGCTCTCCGAAGTTGACCAAGACCTGATCCGCCTCGTCCAAGACCCCCACTTCGACCGCTGGCTCGGCCAGATCACCGCCACAGGCGGCTGTGCCCACCCGATCCACCTCAGCGGCTCCACCACCACCCGGGATGCGGCGACCGGCGAGATCCTGCACCACTACGACACCCGCAACGAACCCGGCGAACGGCTCCTGATCCGCTGCCGCAACCGCCGCGCAACCGTCTGCGCCCCCTGCTCCCGCATCCACGCCGGAGACACCTTTCACCTCGTGCGGGCCGGACTCGTCGGCGGCAAGACCGTTCCCGCCGATGTCCGCGAGCGGCCCCGGCTCTTCGTCACCCTGACCGCCCCCGGCTTCGGCCCGGTCCACCGCGCCACCCTCGACGGCGCACGCTGCCGACCGCGCCGCAACGCTGGCGCATGCGAGCACGGCCGTCCCGTCGGCTGTCCGGCCGTCCATGACGCGGGTGACCCGCTCGTCGGCCAACCGCTGTGCCCTGGCTGCTACGACTACGCGGCACACGTGTTGTGGCACGGGCACGCGGGGCGCCTGTGGAAGGCGTTCACGGACAACCTGTACAACCATCTCGCTGCCCGCGTCGGCCGGACCCGCAGCGGCCTGCGCCGCACCGTGCGCATCTCCTACGCGAAGGTCGCCGAGTACCAGAAACGCGCGGCCGTCCACGTCCACGCCGTCGTGCGCCTGGACGGCGCTACCGGCCCCAATGATCCGCCTCCGGCCTGGGCAACGGCTGACGTCCTCGCGACCGTGGTCCGCACTGCTGCGGCGGCCGTACGCCTTCGAACCCCCTACAACCCGGCCCTCGGGGAACACGAGCTGCGCTGGGGCACCGAGCTGGACGTCCGGCCGCTGCGTGCCTTCGGCGGACGTGAGAGCCTGGCCGACGATGCGGTGGCGGCCTACGTGGCCAAGTACGTCACCAAGGGAGCGGCCGACACCAGCGCCGGACTCGACCACCGGATCACCGGCCCGCAGGACATCGCGGCGGCCCCTGTGTCGGCACACATGCGCGCCCTGATGGGCTCCTGCTGGCGCCTCGGCGGCCTCCCCGAACTGGAACCGCTGCACCTGCGCGCGTGGGCTCACACCCTCGGCTACCGGGGCCACATCCTCACCAAGTCACGCGCGTACTCGACGACATACACGGCCTTGCGCACCGAACGAGCCGACCACCAACGCAGCGGGGCCCAACTCGCCGACAACACCGACGTGATCACGGACGCCCACTGGCGATACGTCGGCTCCGGCCACACCCCGGGGGCTGCCCTCCTCGCCGCTGGCATCGCAGAAGACCTCTTCCGTAACCGAGAGGTCGCGCGCGAGGAACTGACCGCCAACTCCGGGGGTGCTCTTGGCTCCGGATGATCTTCGGCATCGTGTTGCCGCTTCTCGCGCCCGGCAGGGCCTTCCTCCGGTCATCGAGGATCTTGCCGTGATCGAACGCGCGGTGCGGGTCTTCGCCCTCGTGCGGGCCGATCCCCACACCGCGCACCACCACCGTGTCAGGCGATCCAGTCGATGACGAAGCGGTCCGGGTCCCACCTCTTGCGAGGATTCGCGGGTACGACGTGAATGGCTCGGACCGCTGCCGTGATCACCGCGCGCCGCTGGGAGTCGTTCATCTCTTCCCAGCGGCTCTGCATGTCCTCGTAGCTGCCGACGAACCCCAGAAGGACGGCCTTGCGCGATACCTTGGCGAGCTTGTTTCGATTGCGCTCCAGCCGTTCCTGGATCGGTGCACGAGCCACCATCCATTCCTTACGGCTGATCATCCGGTTGCCGTAGTCCTCCGCCAGCCCCTCTAGCTCTTCCTCATCGGCTCGGATCTGCTCGTACAGCTCGTTGCCGCCGTCGTCCGGCTCACGAAGGCGCTGCATGAAGACAGGCGACTCGAACGCCGCGAGCACCATGTCACGGATGTGATCGTCCGTCTTCTCAGCGTTCGTAGCCGTGCCACCACACGCACCGGTCCCCGGCACGTTGGGGCACACGTAGCGGGGGACACCGGATCGGGGGCGGCCGACCATCCCCCAGCCACAGGTCTTGTCGGGTTCCCCGGTCGGCTTGCCGCATCGGAGGATGCCGGACAGCAGGTAGCTGCGGCTGCCGCCGCTGTTGGCCAGGCGCCGGTTGGGATCGCTCAGCAGCGCTCGTAGCCGGTCGGAGTCCTCGTGACTGATGATGCCGGGCCACATCGCGTCGCTCACGATCTCCCCCAGTAGTGGGCGGGTCCCCTTCCATGAGCTGCGCGGGGTGTGCTCCCGGCGTCCGCTGACCCTGGCGGACGCAAGCATGCGGCGGAGTCCGCTCGGCTTCCACGGGATGCCCGCCGCTGTGACGAACCCCCGGTCCTTCCAGTCACGGCAGATGCTCGCCAGACTCTCACCGGCAAGGACGCGGCGTGCCCCCTCCCGGATGATCTCGGCTTCGCTCTCCCGGACCGTGATCCGGTCGTCCTCATACCCGAACGGACGTTTGCCGCCCCCAGCGATCTTCCCCGCCTCGGCCGCCTGGCGCCGCTGCCGCTGCTGCCGCTCGGCCTTGTGCTCCGCCTCGTGGCGTGCGGCGGCACCGAGCATGCGGGCGATCATGCGGCCGGTCGGGGTGGCAAGGTCGATTTCACCGCTGACGGTCGCCAGCTCCAACCCGTGTCGGTCCGCGATGTCGATCACGTCTTCCAGCTCGCGCGGTGACCGGGTAAGACGGTCTACGTGCCAGCACGCCACCGCGTCGACGAGACCCTGATTGATGTCATCTATGAGCTCCTGCCAGGCAGGCCGGGGCGCTCCCGAGTAGGCGCTGACGTCGTTGTCCGAATAGACATCGATGACCTCCCACCCCTTTCGGGCGCAAAGGGCCCGGCAGTCCTCCTCTTGTCGCGCGATGCCCAACCCGGCACCACCACGGTCCTGACTGATCCGAACGTAGATCGCTGCTCGTGTCGCCATGGGTCACATTGGTACAGCCTCGTAGGCACGGGGGTCTCCTGCCCGATCGGTGTTGCCCCTGCGCAAGGCTGATCAAGTAGCAGTTGGCCCGGCATCCGGGTGAGCATCCAGGTGATGCCAGGCGTGATGGCACCCGTCGGCACAGAGACGAGCCCGTCGGCGGGTGTCAGCGATTGCCAGCGGGGGTCTCAGTCGCTATGGGCGACCGGGTCGGGATCGGCGTCGAGCGCATCGAGCACTGCGTCGCCGTTCGCCCTCGCCCACTCGGTCAGCATGTGGATCGGATCGATCAGCGTCGCTCCGAGCGGGGTGAGCTCGTACTCGACGCGGGGCGGCACCTCGGCGTAGGCGTGGCGGCGGATGAGTCCGTGCGCCTCGAGCCGTCGGAGCGTCTGGGTGAGCATCTTGCGGGAGATGCCGCCGATCAGCTCGATCAGCTCGCCATGGCGCACGGGGCCCTCGCTGAGGCCGTAGAGCACGACCACTGTCCACTTGTCGGCGATGAGCTCGACCGCCAGACGCGCCGGACAGTCGGCGAGAAAGGGATCGCCGGGACCGAAACCGCTCATGGCGCCAAAGGTACCTGCGCCAAAGGTACCTGCTGGTTCCTATCGGAAACCTAGCCTGGGTTCTCTCCCCCTCCAAAGCCAGGAGAGTCATGCGAGTCATCACCCAGCAGACGCTCGGCGGTCCCGAGGTGCTCACCATCGTGGACGTGCCCGAGCCCCAGCCCCTCCCGTCCGAGGTTCTCGTCCGCGTCAAGGCGATCGGGCTGAACCCGCTGGAGGCGCGCCTGCGCGCCGGCGAGTTCCCGCTGATCGGCCAGCCGCCGTTCATCCTCGGCTGGGACATCAGCGGCGTGGTCGAGGACGCGCCGGGGACGTGGCGGTTCAGGCCCGGCGACGAGGTGTTCGGGATGCCGCTGTTCCCGCGGGCGGCGAGCGCGTACGCCGAGGTCGTGTCGGCGCCGGCGTTGCACCTGGCACGCAAGCCGGCGTCGCTCTCGCACGTCGAGGCGTCGGCGCTGCCGGTCGTCGGGCTGACGGCGTGGCAGGGCCTCGTCGACCTCGGCGGCGTGACCGAGGGCGACCGCGTCCTGGTCCACGGCGGTGGTGGCGGGGTCGGCCACGTCGCGATCCAGATCGCGAAGGCGCTCGGTGCGCACGTGATCGCGACCGCCGGCGGGAGCAAGCGGAAGTTCATCGAGGGGTTCGGCGCCGACGAGGTGATCGACTACACGGCGGTCGACTTCACCGAGGCGGTCCGCGACATCGACGTCGTGCTCGACACGATCGGCGGCGACACCGTCGAGCGGTCGCTCGAAGTGCTCCGCCCAGGCGGTCACCTGGTGACGGCGGTCGCCGAGGAGGATTCGGAGCTCGCCGCCAAGTACGAGGCGGCCGGCATGCGCTTCAGCGGCATCGCGGTCGACCCCGATCCGGTCGCCCTGCGAGGTCTCGTCGAACTCGTCGAACAGGGCAGGCTCCGGGTCCACGTGCAGGAGACGTTCCCGTTCGAGCGCGTCGCCGACGCGCACCGGCTGCTCGACGGCGGTCACCTCCAGGGCAAGCTCGTCCTCACCGTCTAGGCCCGCCCCCCTTCATCGGCCGGTTCCGTGCTGTCGAAGTAGCTCACCAGCGTCTGTTCCGGCTGTTCGGCGAGGTGGGAGGCGGTGTACACGTACTCGGCCACGTCGCCTCCCAGGTTCCGTAGCTGTTTGCGCCCACCGTGCCCCTCAAGCCTTGGGCGACGCATCGCTCACCATGAGGGCGACCGGCCGACGCGGACGCGGCCGGGGGCGCGGTCGACGCGGATAGCCCTCTGACCGGCCCCCGTACCCGCACAGTCGAGTTGCACCGCGACCCTTCCCACGGAACACAGAGGACTGTCACCATCATCCTTTTCGCGCTCGGCGCGGTGGGCGCGGTGACGCTCCCGGACAAACCGCTGTACGCGCGGATCCTGGTGCTGCCGTTCGCCGTCGTCGGAGGGCTGTTCACGGCGTATTCCGCCATCAACGGCAAGGTGGCGCTGCGCGTCGACGAGACGGGTGTGCTGTTCGGCGGGAATCCTGCCCTCCGCCGGTCGGGCGCGGTCCACGTGCCCCGGCAGGACATCACAGCCGTCGTTCTCTGGCGACAGCATTCGGCCGCCTCGATCCCGTACATCGGATTGGCCAGGCACGAAGGCGCACCGGCGGTGCCCGGAGGTATCCGGGGGCCGGCCGGCCGCGTCACGATGCGCGCCCTGGCGCCGCACCTTCCCGCCGACGTCGACATCTTCCGGCCGGAGAGCGGCTGGCGCCTCGGCAGGGAGCGGCTGGGCGCCGCGGTCACCCGCTTCGCTCCGGGGGTTGCGGTGGTGGACATCGGGTAGCCCGCACACACCACCGCACTCTTTGAACGATCTGTTTACAACAATCAGTTGACATCAGATCGTGCTCCGCCCATCCTGATCTCATGTCGTCAACTCCCGATCAGCACCCCGATCCCTTCACACCCCCGTCGCCGGACCAGGCACGAGCCCACCGCGTCTACGCGTCTCTCATGCGCATCGCCGAGCGGCACGCCGCCACCGACGAGCAGCGCCGGCGGCAGGCACACGCTTCGCTCATCGGGCCGCACGAGGCCGTCAGGCTGGTGTCGTTCCTGCTCAGTGGGGCCGCTCAGCCGGTTGATGGGGAGGCGGAGGTGGATCAGGCCGATATCACTGCCGCGTTGAGCCTCGTCCCGCTGGTGCGCGGGGAGATGGACGAGCTGGAGGTCGGGCTGCTCCAGATGGCGCGGGGCCGCGGTATGACGTGGCAGGAGGTGGCCTTCGGGCTCGGGCTCGGGACTCCGCAGGCCGCCCGGCAGCGTTACGAGCGGCTGGCCAGTCGTGCCGCGGCCGACACGGAAGGTTCGGCGTAGCTCAGGGTCTTAGGGCCGGGTGGCGACCAGGAGCTCTACCACGTACGTCTCCTCCACCATCCCCTCGGGGAAGATCTCGCCTATCCGGGTGCGCTCCTCGGTGAGGAAGGCGTGGGTGCCGGCCTCGCCGAGGACGAGGAACGCCGAGTGGCTGCCGATGTTGGCGAGATGGGTGTCGAGCGGGACGGTGCGGCTCCAGCGCAGCTGGCGGCGTGCGACGTTGAGACCTGCCAGGCCCGCCAGTTGGATGGCGAGGTCGTCGTGGGGGCGTTCCCTGGAGGGGGACTTCACTCCGCAGTGGTGGGCGACGCGCTCGTCCTGTGCGGCGATCCACGGCACGTCGAGGGCGCTGGTGTTCCACCAGAGCGCGAGCGCGCCGCCCGGGCGCAGGACGCGCAGCGCCTCGGGGACGGAACGGGTGGTGTCGGTCCAGTGCCAGGACTGGGCGTAGGTGATGAGGTCGTGGGACGCGTCGGCGAGGGGCAGGGCGTTGCCGTCGCCGCGGACGATGGGCGCGTCGGGCAGCGTACGGCGGAACTGGGCCGCCATACCGTCGCCGGGCTCGACCGCGGTCACGTCGGCGCCGCGCTCGCGCAGCAGGGCCGTGGCGATTCCGGTGCCCGCGCCGACGTCGGCGACGCGGGCGCCGGCGAGGGGGCGGTCCATGATCTGCTCGACGGCGTCCAGGAGGGCGGGCGGGTAGGAGGGGCGGTTCGCGGCGTACTGGGCGGCGGCCTCGTTGAACGAATGGGCGCGCGAGGTGGTGGTCATCCCGCCATCCTCCTCCCCCGCTCCTCCACTCCTCGCGCGGCCTCAGCTCACGCTCAGCTCACAGCCGCGCTCTGCGCCCGGGTCAGGGCGACGTCGAGGACGACCAGCAGCGCGTCCCGGACCGAGCCCGTCTCCCGGGCGTCGAAGACGACCAGCGGTACGTGTTCGGAGATGTCCAGCGCCCACCGCACCTCGTCGAGGTCGTGCTGCACCTCCCCGTCGAAGGCGTTCACGGCGACGGCGAAGGGGACGTCCTTGTGCTCGAAGTAGTCCACCGCCGCGTAACAGTCGTCCAGGCGGCGGGTGTCCACGATCACCAGGCCGCCGAGGGCGCCCTCGACCACGTCGTCCCACATGAAGCCGAACCGGTCCTGGCCCGGCGTGCCGAACAGATACAGCTTGAGCGTCGGGTCGATGGTGATGCAGCCGAAGTCCATCGCGACCGTGGTGGTGGTCTTGCCGGGGGTGTGCGTGAGATCGTCCACCCCCGCCGCGACCTCCGTGATCGCGGCCTCGGTGGTCAGCGGGCGGATCTCGGAGATCGCGCCCACCGCTGTGGTCTTGCCGACCCCGAAGCCGCCGGCGATGACCAGCTTGACCGGCAGCGGCGGCTGGCCGGCCGACGGCGGTTCAGCTGCTGTCGCGGAGTGTGCCCCGGGAGTCGGGGACGGCACGGAGACCATCGATAACCCTTCGCAGTACGGAGATGTCCTGGGTCGCCTTGGCGTTCGGCACATGGACCGCCAGATGTCCGGCGGTGCACAGGTCTCCCGCCAGCACCCGGACCACGTTGAGGTGCAGTCGCAGCTGGGCGGCGAGCTCCGCCACCGACTGCGGGCGCCGGCAGGCGGCGACGAGGTCGTGGTGTTCGAAGGCGAGCGAGTCCAGGGCGGAGAGCCCGGTCGGGGTCGCCACCACCTGGGACTCGACCGGGAGCGACGGCGCGGCGCCGCTCCCCGACACCCGGCCGGCGGTCAGCAGGAACGGCCGGACCGCGGAGGCGCGGCCGGCCGGCTCCGGCGCGTCCCAGGCGCTGCCCGCCCTGCCCGCGCTGCCCGCGCTGCCCGCGCTGCCCGCTGCCTCGTGCGGTACTGGTTCACCGGCGGCCATCACGATCCCCTTCTGAATGCCTGTGCCCTGTGTCCCTGTGTGGTGGGACGGGTCAGCCGGCCGGGGTGGCGCCGGCGTTCTTCTTCAGCTCCAGCACCAGCTGGGGAGTGAGCGCGGCTCCGGCCCGGTTGGCGAACAGGGTCATCTCATAGGCGATATTGCCCAGCTTCGCCTCCTTCGAGGCCACTACGCCGAGAACGGCCCCGCTGCCGATGGCCGACACCAGTACGTGGCCGCCCTCCAGGTCGATGATGACCTTGTTGAGGCCGCCGAGGCCGTAGTTGCCGGAGGCGCCCGCGGCGAGGCTGGTGATGCCGGACACGATCGCGGCAAGCCGCTCCGAGTCGGCCTGCTCGCGCAGTTGGGAGACGGCGATCAGCAGGCCGTCGGAGGACACCGCGATGGCGTCCACCACTCCGGCGGTCTCGCTCGCGAACCGGTCCAGCAGCCAGGTGAAGTCGGCCGCGGCGGCGCGCAGATCGGTGGGTTCCGCCCGCTCCTCGGAACTGCCGTTATCTGTCGGCGTTGTCACTGCCCGACTCCTTCCGGGATCTCTGTGATGGGGACGGTGCCGGTGCCGGCTCCGTCGGGGCGGCGGCGCTGTCCTGCTGGGCCCTGCGTACGGCGGCCTCGAACTCGTCGAGTTCGCTGCGGACCGCCTCGGCGTCGACGGGCCCGCGCACGGCCGGGATGCCCCGGTCGGCGGGCGCCGTGGTCGTGGCGAGGGTCGCTCCCCGTACCCGCTTGCGCAGCGGGCGGGAGGACGGTGCGTCGATGGACGACGCGTCGGTTGTCTGTGCGTCGGCGGCCGGCCGGTCCGTCCCCTTGCGGTTCGGGATGCGCCGGGGCAGCCCGCCCGGCTGCGCCGGCGCGGCGGTGGCGGGGGTCCGTACGGGCAGCGGCGTGGGCGCGGCGGATTCCCGCTCGGGCTGCGTCAGGGGGTCCGGCCTGGCCGGGAGTTCCCAGACGGTTCCGGTCGTGGCCGGGTCCGTAGCCGCATCCGTAGCCGCATCCGTAGCCGTCGCCGCGTCCATGGCCGGCGTCAGGTCCAGCGGGCTCACGGTCAGCATCAGCGCGGCCGGGATCCAGACGGAGCCGGTGACCCCGCCCCCGGGCGTACGGCTCAGGGAGACCCGGATGCCCCAGCGCCGGGCGAGGCTGCCGACCACGAAGAGGCCGAGCACCTTGCTCGGTACGAGGTCCAGCCGCTCGCGGCGGACGAGTCGCGCGTTCTCCTCGTCGAGGCGTTCCGCACTCATCCCCAGACCGTGGTCGATGACCTCGATCAGCGCCCCGCCGTCCGAGCTGACATCGCTGCCGGGCCGGACGACCACCTCGACGGGCGTATGGGAGGGCGAGAAGGAGACCGCGTTCTCCAGCAGTTCGGCGAGCATCAGCGTCAGGTCGGCGATGATGTCGGGCGCGACGGTGATCTCCGTCTCGGACCGCAGGGCCACCCGCTGGAACCCCTCGATCCGGCCGAGGCCCGCCCGGATGACGTTGGCCAGGGTGATCGGCCGGGCATCCACATCCGTCTCCCGGATGCCGGCGAGCAGCATCAGGCTGTCGGCGTTGCGCTGGAGGCGTACGGCGATGTGGTCGATGCGGTAGAGCCGTTCCAGGACCTCGGGGTCGGTCTCCTCGCGTTCGACGGCGTCGATCAGCATGAGCTGGCGCGAGGTCAGGTTGGAGACGCGCCGCCCGACGTTGCCGAACATCTCGGCGACGTTCTGGCGGCTGAGCACCTGCCGCTCCAGCAGCGCCGCGGCGGTGATCTGCACCTGGTTGAAGGCCTCGGCCAGGTCGCCGATCTCGTCGCGGACCGGGACCGGGATCGGCTGCGGGCTCAGCGGGGTGCGCTCCACCGAGTCGTCGTCGTCCTCGACCCTGGCGAGTTCCTGGCCCGCCACGTCGACCACCTGGTGCGCGGCGCCGGTCAGGGCCGCCAGGGGGCGTACGACCGAGCGGCGGACCAGAACGGAGAACGTCAGCCAGACGGCGAAGCCGAGCAGGGCGAGCGCGAGCATGACCAGCGCCTTGTCCAGGGCGCTCTTGGAGAGGCTGTCGGCCCGGTCGGCGATCTGTCCGATGAGCGACTGGGTGATGTCGAGGCGGGATTCGGCCTGGTCGGTTCCGGCGGCCATCGCCTTGCGCAGCTGCTGCGCCGTCTGGCCCTGCAGGGAGCTCGGGTCGATCTGGAGCTCCGCGAACTGGTCCGAGATGCCGTTCTGCTCGGCTGCGCGCTCGATGCCGCTGAGGGCCAGGACCTGTTCCCGGGTGGCGATCCTGCTGAACCGTTCCACCTGGTAGTCGTAGACCGCGTGGGCGCTGACCGCGTGGCTGTACTCGGTGAGGGCGTTGGCGTCCTGGGTCTGTGCGGAGAACACCCCGCTCTCGAAGGCCGCGTGGGCGGCGTCGGCGCGCAGCACCGCGTCGAGCAGCCGGATGATCGAGGACGACGAGGTGTCGGAGGAGGTGTCGAGCCCGACGCCGTCGATCAGGTACTCGACGGCGGCCGAGTACGCCGGGCTGATGCCGGCGGCCGAGACCGAGCCCCGTTCGACCTTGTCGCGCAGTACGGCCAGGCCCCGGACGTACTCGAGCGCCTGTGCCTCCTCCTTCGGCAGGCCCTGCTCGGCGAAGGCCGAACGCACGGCGGCTGCCTGGTCTTCGGTCTTGCGCTGCGCCTTGCGGTAGGCGTTGGTCGAGGGCAGGGCGGTGCCGGGCCGGAGGGCGTCGTGCTGTACGGACAGCAGCAGCGCCTGGCGGTGTTCGGCCTGGAGGTCGTTGATCAGCTCCGCGACCTGTGTGCTGTCGCGCACCAGGTCGGCGGTCCGGGAGGCGTCCTGGGCCTGGTTCACCTCGCTGGTGACGCCGACGGCCAGCAGCACGCCGACGACCGCGACGGGCACGGCCACCAGGACATTGAGTTTGCGCCGGAACGGCCATCGGTCGAGAAGCGCCGCCGCCCTCCGGCGGGTCCGCGGCGTCAGCGGCGCACTGTCGGACGAGTCGGGATCGGGACTGGGTTCGGGACCGGCTTCGGGCTTGGGTCCGAGCGATGGGTCCACCGTGTCCACAGACACCCCGGGCCTCCTTTCATGTGCTTCTGAGCGGTGACCGAGGTGTTGTTGGTGCCGACCGCCGACGACCGGGGGAGCATGACGCTCTCAACCACCTCGCCCGCGCGCGCGACGCCTCACGCCCGCGTGCGAGCGATGGAATCGCGCCACAGTCCGACCGGCGGTGAACACTACCGTTTGCACGCAACCACGCAAGGCATAGGCGATTAAGACCAGGAAACATGCACTTTCTGCGGCATTTGCCCATCGAAATGGCGGCCTTGAGGACACTTTGAGTGACCTTCACCGGACACCCCACCGTCCGACCGGACCGCTGCCCCGTACGCTGTGTCTCCGCCAACCGCCCGTACCTTCCCCGCCCCGAAGTCGTAGCCCTCTTGCCTCGCGAGGAGACCCGTGCACCCCACCCGCAAGGCGGTCGCGACCGCC
>NZ_MUNE01000641.1 GCF_002154605.1 Streptomyces milbemycinicus
GGGGTATATGGGGTTGGGGGATATGGCGGCAAAAGCTGCGGAATTGTCCTCCACGGACCCCGGAGTGGCCCCCGGAGCCGACCCCCTCTCCGCCGCCATGGACGTCTTGCGCACCGCCCGCGAGAGCGGTCTCTCGACGGCTTTGACCGCCGCCGTGCGGCACCTGGATTTCATCACACCCTGCTCCGACAAGGGCTTTTGTGTTCTGCCCGGCCGAATGGCCCCGGAAATACGCGGCTGGCTGATGGCGGGGCGTGCGGTGCCCGGTGAGCGGGTCACGGTACGGCCGGGCCCGCGCAACGAGCTGGCCGAGCGCGAGGGTCTTGAGGTCCTTCAGGTCGTTCCCCGGGAAGGTCTCGACGAAGGTCTCGACGACGCCGCCGGGCCGGGGCCCGACCCCCGGGAACGGCTCGCGCTCGCCGGGACGCTGTTCGCCGCGCTGCGCGCCGGGCTGGCCGAGGTGCTGCTGGAGCGGGCGGTGGCGCATGTGGCGGGGCGGCGCTCCGGTGAACGGCCGCTGGTCGAGCGCCAGTTGGTGCGTGCGAAGATCGCCGACTGCGTCGCCGCCGTCCGTGCCTGCGAGCTCCTGCTGACCACGTCCGGGGCCGCTCCGTACGCCGCGCACGAGCTGCACCGGCGCCTCGATGCGGCCGACGCGGCCCTGACGAACCTCTTCGGCGGCGCCGGCTATCTGGCCGACCACCCCGTGCGCTCCCTGTACGTCGCGGCGTACGTCGGCAGCCTGTGGGTGGCGCCGCCGCAGGACCCCGGACAGGAGTGGTCGTGACGGCCCTGGCCCTGGACGCCGAGGACCCGGTCCTGGACGCCGCGCACCGGCGCATGCGCGCCCGTGCGCGCGAGGTCGCCCCCGCCCTGCGCGAGGCCGCCCTCGCCATCGACGCCGACCCGGCCCGTATGGACGGCCACCTCGACAACCCCGCCTTCCGGCTCTTCCGCGCCATGGGCATCCCCGAGCGGTTCCAGGACGAGCGGTACCGGGCCGAAGTCAAGGGCCTGCCGCGGGACTTCCTGGCGCAGATGATCTGCTCCATGGAGCTGGCGCGCGGCGACGCGGGCGCCATGTTCGCCGGCCCCGCCCCGGCCCTCGCCGGAGTGGTCGTCCGCACCCTCGGCGACGAACGGCAACAGGCCGCGTTCTACGAGCGCGTCGCCGACGGCGTGACCTGGGCCTTCTGTGCGATCACCGAACCACAGGCGGGCAGCGACGCCACCCGGATGCAGACCGCGCTCACCCCCGCCGACCCCGCCGACCGGAGCGGCGACTTGCTGCTGAGCGGCGCCAAGAAGTACGTCGGGAACGGCTCGCGCGGCGGCGTCGGGGTGGTCTTCGCACAGACCGGCACCTCGCCGCTGAGCGTGCGCGCCGCGCTCCTGGAGCTCCCGGCGCCCGGTGCGCACGGCGAGGCGCTGGACATGATCGGGCTGCGGGGCGCTCGTATCAGCGAAATGACCTTCCACGAGGTGCCGATCGCGCGGGACCGGCTGCTCGGCGGCCATCTGCCCGCCACCCGCCGGGGGATGTGGGGCGCGGTCACGGCCTTCTACGGTGCGCGGGTGCAGATCTCCGCGACCGCCGTCGGGCTCGCCGCGGCGGTGTACGACTACGTACGCGCCGAGCGCGGGACGCCGGCCCCGGCCGAGCGGCGGGCGCTGGAGACGGCCGCGCTGCGCATCGCGGCCGCCGCCCGGCTCGTCCACCGCACCGCGCTCCTCGTCGAGGCGGACCAGGGGCGCGGCGACGCCTCCGCCCTGTGCAAGCTGGAGGCCGTCCGCCTGGTCGGGGACGTCACCCGCCGGCTGCCCGCGCTCCTGGGGCGCGGCGCGCTGCTGGACCATCCGCTGCTGGAGAAGTGGGTCCGGGACGCCGCCGCGCTGGAGCTCATGGAGGGCACCGGCGATATCCAACGGCTGCGGCTGGCCCAGGACTTCGCCCGGTCGGGCGCCGTGCCCGCGGCCAGCGATCCGGTGCCCGCAGGCGGCGATCCGGTGCCCGCGGGCGGCGATGTCGTGCCCGCAGGCGAGGGCGGGTGACGCCGATGCGCCTGGGGCCCGTCGGCACCTTCGTCCCGCACACCGCGCTCACGGTCGCGGACGTCACCGCGGGCGCCGGGCTCCCGGACGCCAAAGCCCGCTTCTACCGCGACTATCTCGGCTTCCGCGATATCCCCCGAAGCACCGGCCACTCGCTCGCCGACATGCTCACGGCGGCGGGCCGCGAGGCGCTGCACGGCATGGACCCGCGCGACATACGCCAGGTGCTGTACGCGCGCATCGGCGAGGAGGCGGACCAGGCGGGGGGCCCGACGGAGGCCGGTCCGGCGGGGGCCCAACTGCTCGACGGCGTCCGCACCGCCCTCGGCCTCGACCACGCCCCGGCCTTCGCGGTCGGCCAGATGAA
Organism: Streptomyces milbemycinicus; assembly: GCF_002154605.1. Lineage (GTDB taxonomy): Bacteria > Actinomycetota > Actinomycetes > Streptomycetales > Streptomycetaceae > Streptomyces > Streptomyces milbemycinicus. Next base: position 2,420 of record NZ_MUNE01000641.1, read on the forward strand.
CTGCGCCGCCGGGCTGTTCGCGCTCTTCCTGGCCGGACAGTTGTTGGGGCCTGAGTCCGGCGGGAGCGCGCTGCTGCTCACCGGCGACCGGGTGGCCCGCCCGGAGCGGGGCGTCATCCCGGGGATCGCGGTCGTCGCCGACGCCGCCGCCGCATGCGTGGTGGGCCCGCGGGTGCCGGGCGATCCGCTGCTCGGCTCCGCCTTCCGTACGTACGGGCGGTTCTACCGCAGCCTCGGCGGCCAGGACCCCGACCGGGAGCGGGAGTACACCCGGTTCTACGCGCCCGCCCTCGCCGCCGTCATCCAGGAGGCGCTGGAGGAGGCGGGGACCGGGCTCGACGGCGTACGGTGGATCGTCCCGCACAACGTCAACCGCCTGTCCTGGAAAGGCGTGGCCAAAGAGCTGGGCATCCCCTTCTCCCAGGTCTTCCTCGACAATCTGCCGCGCCTGGGCCACGCCAACTGCGCCGACCCGTACCTCAACCTCGCCGCGCTGCGCACCTCCGGGCGGCTCGCGCCGGGCGACCGGTATGTGCTGGCCACCGTCGGCCTCGGCGCCACCTTCGGCGCGGTGGTCCTGCAACGAGAAGGCGGGCGAGAAGGCGGGCGAGGGAGCGAGGGAGGACGCGATGGAGAGCTTTGAGGCCGTCCAGGGGATCCGGGCCGCGGACCTGGCGGACCACTACGGCACTCCGCTGTACGTCTACGACGGCGAGCTGCTGGCGGGCGCGGTCAGATCGCTCGCGGAGGCGCTGCCGCGCCCCATGGAGATCTTCTACTCCCTGAAGGCCAACCCCAACAGCAGCGTCTGCTCACTGCTGTTCGCCCACGGCGCCCACGCCGAGGTCTCCTCCCTCGTCGAGCTGCGCACCGCCCGCACGGCGGGGGCCCGCCCCGAGAACATCATCTTCCTCGGCCCGGGAAAGAACGCCGAGGACATCCGCGCCTGCGTCCAGGGCCGGGTGTACGCCATCGTCTGCGAGTCCTGGGAGGAGCTGGAGCTCATCGAGGCGACGGCGCGTCAGGCGGGGCTGCGACAGCGGGTGCTGCTGCGGATCAACCCCTCCTTCGGCGGCGCCGGTTCGCGGCTGGCCATGGGCGGCAAGCCCCGGCAGTTCGGCATCGACGAGGAGCAAGTGCTGGCCGGGAAGGAGCGGTTGAGCGCGCTCACGCACGCCGTACCCCTGGGCGTACATGTCTATCTGGGCACCCGGATCCTCGACGCGGCGGCGATCGTGGAGAACACCGCCCAGGTGCTGGCGCTGGCCGAACGCGTCGCGGCGGCCACGGGCATCGAGCTGGAGGCGGTGGACGTCGGCGGCGGGCTGGGAGTCGCGTACTTCGAGAACGAACAGGACCTCGACCTCGACGCGCTGCGCACGGGCCTCACGCCTGTCGTGGGCGACTTCGCGCGCCGCCATCCGCGCACCCGGCTGCTGCTGGAGTCCGGGCGCTTCCTCACCGCCCGCGCCGGGGCCTACCTGGTGCGGGTTCAGTACGTGAAGGAATCCCGCGACACGTGGTTCGCCGTCACCGACGGCGGTACGCACCACCACATGGCGGCGGTCGGCGTCGGCTCGTACGCCCGCCGCAACTTTCCCGTCGCGGCGGTCGCGGGCGACGGGGCGGGGCCCGAGCGCCGCTGGCACGTCACCGGCCCGCTGTGCACCCCGGAGGACACCCTCGCCCGCGGCGTGCCCCTGCCCGGTATCGCGCCGGGCGATGTGCTGGCAGTGCTGCGGTCGGGCGCGTACGGCCCGACGGCGTCACCCGGTCTCTTCCTCAGCCATGGATTCCCGGCCGAGGTGCTGGTCCACGAGGGCCGCCCGCTGCTGGTCCGCGACCGGGACACCGCCGACGACCTGCTGCGCAAGCAGCGACACCACCAGTTTGTTCAGTAAGTGACGGGAGGCCCGGGATGGACCGCGCACAGATGGTCGAGACGATCGGCAAGGCGGTGGCCGCGATGGTGCC
>NZ_MUNE01000642.1 GCF_002154605.1 Streptomyces milbemycinicus
GGCACCTTCACGGGCACCTTCACGGGCACCTTCACGCCGGGCGCACGACGCCCCTCCTCCGGCCGCGCAAGCGACCGCCCCCGATGCAGAGCCACGCGGTCCCCCTGCTTCCCCCGAACCCCCCTGCCCCCGGCTGACACACCGCCCGCGAGGGCGCCGACCAGCCGGAAGGCCTTCCAGTGTGGAGAAGCAAGTGGCGGTGGCATAGGGACCCTTGGCCCCTGGAACCCGCTTGTGCGAGTGCCCAGCGGCGCACGGAGTCAGCAGGGGCGTACGGCACATTCACCGCGCGCCGGTCATACGTCCGCTCACTGGTCGCGCCGGTGCACCCCGACCACGGTGATCGCGACCGCGGCGGCCACCCACACCGCGTACACGGTCCAGGCTCCCGAGATCGTCCACGGGTAGTGCAGCGGGCGGTAATCAATCGCCACCAGCCGACGCCACGCCTGGTAGAGCGTGCCGTGGGAGGCGACCGCCGACCAGTGGCGGCCGTCGGTGAACACCATCGGCAGCACCAGGAGGACCAGGACGGAGGCGATCATGGTGCCCGCGGTCTGCCGGATGACCGTGCCGAGCGCCAGGCCGACAAGCGCGCACAGCGGCGCGAGCAGCGCGGACGCCACCACGACGCGCAGCGCGCCCGGGTCGCCGAGCGAGACGCCCGCGCCCCGCCGGTCCAGAATCGCCTGGGTCGCGGCGAATGAGACCCCCGCGACGAACGCGCCGAAGACGGCCGTGACCGCCGCGACCACCGCCGCCTTGGCCGCCATCACCGAACGGCGCGCCGGAACGGCCGCGAACGTCGTACGGATGGTGCCCGAGGCGTACTCCCCGACGACCGCCATGGCACCGAGGGCGCCGAGCGCGAGCATCATGACGGTGGCGGCGTTCACGGTGAAGGCCTCGTCCAGCGGAATCCCGTCCCGGACGAAGCCCTCCGGCCCCTCCGGGTTCTGCTGCGACCAGTTGCGGTAGGTGTCATAGGCGGTGCCCACGTTGAACGCGATGACGGCCAGGGCGGTCGCCCCGTACCCGAACCAGGTCGACCGCAGCGACCGGAGCTTGATCCACTCGGCGGCGACCAGATCGCCGAACCGGGGGCGGGGTTCGGCGGCATGAAGGTACTCGGCGGTCGCGGTCATCGGGACTCCCCCGCGAGGTACTGGACGCTGTCGGCGGTGAGCTCCATGAACGCGTCTTCCAGCGACGCGGACCGGGCGCTGAGATGGTGCAGCGGAACGCCGTGGGCCTGCGCGATCTCCCCGATCCGGGCCACGCCCAGACCGATCACGGTCAGCAGTTCGCCCTCCGTGTGCACCGCCGCGCCCTCCGCCGTCAGCAGATCACGCAGAACGCCGACAGCGGGCGTGCGCACCTCGACGCTCTGCCGGGTGCCCCGGGCCGAGAACTCCTCCAGGCTCTCCGCCGCGATCAGCTCACCCCGGCCGATGACGATCAACTGATCGGCGGTGTGCTCCATCTCGGACATCAGATGGCTGGAGACGAACACGGTGCGGCCCTCGGCCGCCAGCCCCCGGAACAGCTCGCGCACCCACCTCACCCCCTCCGGGTCCAGGCCGTTGAGCGGTTCGTCGAAGAGCAGCACCGGCGCGTCGCCCAGCAGCGCGGACGCGATGCCGAGCCGCTGCTTCATGCCGAGCGAGAAGCCGCCGATGCGGCGCCGGGCGACCTCGGCGAGGCCGACCCGCTCCAGCACCTCGTCGACCCGGCGCCGCGGGATGCGGTTGCTCCGGGCGAGTGCGGACAGATGCGCCACCGCGCTGCGCCCGCCGTGCACCTCCTGCGCGTCGAGCAGCGAGCCGACGTGACGCAGCCCGCGGGGGCGGGCGGCGAAGGGGCGGCCCTCGACGGTGACGCTGCCGCCGGTGGGCTCGTGCAGGCCGAGAATCATCCGCAGCGTCGTGCTCTTGCCCGCGCCGTTCGGCCCCAGAAAGCCGGTGACCTGGCCGGGATCCACGGTGAAGGTCAGGTCCTTGACGGCCGTCGCGCCGCCGTATCGCTTGGTGAGTTGGTTGACTTCGATCACACAGGCCACGGTGCCGGTGGGCGGCCCCGCCCGTCGTCGGCCCGTCGCTGACAATCGCCGGGCGCCGGTGTCGACCCTGGTTGTACAGCCACGGTCCGATGTCCGGCCGCGGGCCCCGTCGTTACGATCTGCCCATGTCCGTCTCTCCGCCTCTCCCGCTGCTCAAGCGCATATCGCCGGGCCTGTGGGTGGGGCTGGTGTGGTTCGCGGCGGCGTTGGGCCCCCTCGTGAAGTACGTCCTGATGCCCCCGCGGCGGGAGTACTCGCTCGACTACCCCCGGCAGGGCCTGGACCCGCTGTCCGCCAAACTGCTGCTCGCCATCGCCTTCGCGCTGGTCCTGACCGGATGTGTCCTGCTGCGCCGCAGGACTTCGCTGGGGTACGGGCTGCTGCTCGCCGGCACGGTCGCCTCGACGCTGGCGTGGCGCCAGGACGAGATCCCGCCCGCGCAGTACCTGGGAGTGGATGTCGCCCTCTGCTACGTCGCGGCCGTCCGGCCCCGGCGGAGCTCGCTGATCGCCGCCGGGGCGGCGCTGGCCACGCTGCCCTGCTACGTCACTCTGAGGCTGGGCCTGGGCATCCAGGACAGCGGAGTCATCCCCGAGCCGTACATCGCCCTGACCGTGGTCATCGGCTGGCTCGTCGGCAATTCGCTGCGCCAGTCCCAGCTCCACACCGAGGAGTTGCACACCCAGGCCGCCTCCCAGGCCGTCACCGCCGAACGGCTGCGGATCGCCCGCGAGATGCATGACACGGTGGCCCACAGCATCGGCATCATCGCCCTCCAGGCCGGCGCCGCGGCCCGGGTCATCGAAACCCAGCCGGACAAGGCCCGCGAGGCGATGATCGCCGTGGAGAAGACGGGCCGCGAAACGCTGTCCGGGCTGCGCCGGATGCTGGGCGCGCTGCGCCAGGCGGACCGGGATGCCGACCGCGAGCCCGACCCGGCGGCCGACGAGGCGCGGAAACCCGCGCCGCTGCACCCGGCCGCGGGCCTCGCGGATGTGGAGCGGCTGGCCACGACCACGACCGCCGCCGGGGTCCGGGTGGAGGTGTGGTGGCAGGGCAGGCGCCGCCCGCTGCCCGCGGACATCGACCTCGCGGCGTTCCGGATCATCCAGGAGTCGGTGACCAATGTCGTACGCCACTCGGGCGCCGACTCCTGCCGGGTGACCATCGGCTACGGCGAGGACGAGCTGACCATCGAGGTCCGCGACCGCGGCAAGGGCACCTGCGCGGACGCCGAACACGACACGGGGTACGGCCTGATCGGCATGCGCGAGCGGATCACCCTGCTGCACGGCCACTTCACCGCCGGGCCCAGACGCGGCGGCGGCTTCCTGGTGGCGGCCCGCCTGCCGCTCCCGGCGGCGACCGCGACAGCCACTACGACGGCAATCGAGACGAAAGCAGAGGCCACAGCCGGATGACCATCCGTGTCCTCCTCGCCGACGACCAGCCCCTCGTCCGCGCCGCCCTGCGGATGGTCATCACCGACACCCCCGACGTCGAGGTCGTGGGCGAGGCCGGGGACGGCGCCGAAGCGGTCCGGCTGACCGGCGAACTCGCCCCGGACGTCGTGGTGATGGACATCCGGATGCCCGGCATGGACGGCATCGAGGCCACCCGGCTGATCACCACGGGCCCCGGCACGACCCGCGTGGTCGTCCTGACGACCTTCGACGACGACGATTACGTCTACGGGGCGCTGCGCGCCGGCGCGTCCGGGTTCCTGGTCAAGGACATGGCCCTGGACGACATCCTCGCCGCGGTCCGCGTCGTCGCCTCCGGAGACGCGCTGATCGCCCCGAGCGTCACCCGCCGGCTGATCAAGGAGTTCGCCGCCCGCCCCGCGACCACGCCCCCGCCCCGGGCAGAGCTGGGCGGCATCACCGACCGCGAACGCGAGGTGCTGACCCTGGTCGGCAGCGGCCTGTCCAACGCCGAGATCGCCGACCGACTGTGCATCAGCGTCGCCACCGCCAAGACCTATCTGACCCGGCTGCTCGCCAAACTCGACGCCCGCGACCGGGTGCAGCTGGTGATCCTCGCCTACGAGGCGGGCCTGGTGGCGCCGTCGGGGTCCTAGGCCCTGTCCGAGCCGCGCATATCGCGTCCGGGAGGGGTCCCGGTGGTGTCCGCGGATGATGTGCCGACAGTCACCGGGGTTGGAACAAGGAGATCCGCGATGACGCCCGTGCAAGTCGATTGGCTGTCCGTGCTGCTCGGTCCCATCGTCCTCGTCGGGCTGGCGCTTGCCTTCTTCGCCGCGCGTTCGGCGTCCAAGAGGGGCGAGCCGATGCCCGGCTGGGGGAAGGCCGTCCAGGGTGTGGCGATCGCCCTCGCGATGTTCGTGGCCGTCGCCAATATGACCTGGGGCGGTTCGTAGGGCGCCATAGGAAATCTGAAGGTGGCGTGCCGTGAGCCGTGCCTGGGAAGCCGGCCCATCGGCCTTGTTACCCCCGACTACGCTGCAGGCGCATGGACCCGATCTTCCGACTTCCGCCCAGCTCCCCGCCGGCCGTTACGGTTTCCGAGGACTGGGGCCTGATCCCGTTGCGTGTTCCGGCCGGTTGGAACGTCATCTACAACCAGTTGTCGGCCCGACGCTTGCCGGATGGAAGGGTCGAGGCCAACGACTCCGAGGATCTGTACTGGGCGCGTACGGCACCACCGCCGTGGCTGACCGCGGAGGAGGTGGCGGAGGAGGGCGGCCTGCGGGCTCGGGAGATCAACATAGACGCCGGCTGGTACGACGGCTACGGCTTCCGCGTCGTCGTCCTCGACCCCGACTGGGACCATGAGCGGGCCTCCTACACCACTCCCGACCTCGGCGAGTTCGTCGCCACCCTGGAGGCGTGGATGTGGATGATCACCCAGCAAGGGAAGCTCCCCAAGCCGTGAGCCGGGGGCCAGTTCGTGGACGAGCTCGTCCCGCAGCCACCGGTCCGCGGCACCACGCGATCCGACTACCCCCGGGACCCCCGGGACCCCCGGGAGTACCGCGTCACCGCAGAGCGGCCCGCAACCCCCGTACCAGCGCCTGCGCGCGCGGGTCCGCCGTGACGCCGCGCTGCATTCCGTTGGTGACATAGCCGAAGCCGATGCCCGACTCGGGGTCGGCGAAGGCGAGGGAGCCGCCGCGGCCCGGGTGGCCGAAGGAGCCGGGGGTCAGGAGCGGGGAGGCCGGGCCGTGCAGCATGTAGCCGAGGCCGAAGCGGGTGCCGATGACCAGCACCTCGTCCGGCCCCGCGGACTCCTCCGTACGGGCCAGGGTCAGCGTCGCGGGCGCGAAGAGCCGGCCGCCGGATCGCAGGGAGCCTGCCGAGGGCAGCGGGCCGATCAGCGCCGCGTAGAAGCGGGCCAGCGCGTCGGCGGTGGCGACGCCGCCCGAGGCGGGCAGTTCGGCCTCGAGGTAGGCGGGGTCGTTCTCGTCCGGCGCGGGGCTGATCGCCCCGAAGGCGCGCCGGGTGAGCGAGTCGGGGTTCTGGTACGCCTCGGCGACCGACCGCTTGGGCCGCAGCCGCGGGCCCTGTGCGGCGGGCACGGGCGGGGCCTCCACGGGCCCTATCCGGCCGACGCGGGCGCGCTGCTCGGGTGGCAGCCCGAGCCACAGGTCGAGCCCCAGCGGCCGGGCTATCTCCTCGGCTATCCAGCGTCCGATGGTGCGCCCGGTGACCCGCCGGACCAGCTCGCCGATCAGCCAGCTGTAGGTCTGCGCGTGGTAGCCGTGGGCGGTGCCCGGCTCCCATACGGGCTGCTGGGCCGCGACCGCCCGCGGGCCGTGGAAGCCGTCGATGGCCTGGACGGGGGCCAGCGGGGTGTCCAGCACCGGCAGCCCGGCGCGGTGGCTGAGCAGATGCCGGACGAGGACCCGCTCCTTGCCGTTCGCCTTGAACTCCGGCCAGTACGTGCCGACCCGGCCGTCCAGGTCGAGCTGGCCGCGCTGGTGGAGCAGCAACGGTACGGCGGCGGCGATGCCCTTGGTGACGGACCGGACGACCTGCGCGGTGTCCTGGGCCCACGGCGTATCCCCCGCACCTCCCCCGCCGTGAGCGTCCTTCACGCCGGCCCACAGGTCGACGACCTTGTGGCCCTCCCGGTACACGGCCACGGCCGCACCGCGGTCGCCGCGCCGGGCGAAGTTGTCCACGAAGGCGTCCCGGACCGGTTCAAATCCGTCGGCCACCGTGCCCTGGACGTCCACCACTGATCCGTACTCCCACCATGCCGAGGGCGAAGTGTGCTCCCCCCATGGTGCATCGCCCCCGCCGGTTACCTCAGACCGGGGCCGTCACCGAGCGGGGGTCGAAGCCGAAGGGCAACTCCAGTCGATGTTCCCTCATCAGGGCCTCGTCGCACAGTAGGTCCTGCGTGCGGCCGTCGGCGGCGATCACCCCGCCGCTGAGCACCACGGAGCGCGGGCACAGCTCCAGCGCGTACGGCAGGTCGTGGGTGACCATCAGCACCGTGACGTCCAAGGAGCGCAGGATGTCGGCCAGCTCGCGGCGCGAGGCGGGGTCAAGGTTGGAGGAGGGCTCGTCCAGCACCAGGATCTCCGGCTCCATGGCCAGGACGGTCGCCACCGCCACGCGCCGCCGCTGTCCGAAGGAGAGGTGGTGCGGCGGGCGGTCGGCGAACTCGGCCATGCCGACCCGCTCCAGGGCCGTGATCACCCGCTGTTCCAGTTCCGCGCCGCGCAGCCCGGCCGCGGCCGGGCCGAACGCGACGTCCTCGCGCACCGTCGGCATGAACAGCTGGTCGTCGGGGTCCTGGAAGACGATGCCGACGCGGCGGCGGATCTCGGCCAGATTCCGCTTGGCGACCGGCAGCCCGGCCACGGTGACCGTCCCCGCGCCCGCGTCCAGGATCCCGTTGAGGTGCAGGACCAGGGTGGTCTTGCCCGCGCCGTTGGGCCCGAGCAGCGCG
>NZ_MUNE01000643.1 GCF_002154605.1 Streptomyces milbemycinicus
ACCCGCATGTACCGCACCGGCGACCTCGCCCGCTGGAACACCAACGGCACACTCGAACACCTCGGCCGCACCGACACCCAAACCAAAATCCGCGGCTTCCGCATCGAACCCGGCGAGATCGAGGCCGTCCTGACCGCTCACCATGCGGTCGACCAAGCCGCTGTCGTCGTACGCGAAGACCAGCCCGGCGACAAGCGCCTCATCGGCTATGTCGTACCGGCCGACAAGGAAGCGGCGGCCCTGGACACCACCGAAGTACTAAACCTGGCCAAGGACCGGCTTCCCGACTACATGGTGCCCTCCGTGCTCGTCGTGCTCGAGCGCCTGCCGCTGACGCCCAACGGAAAGCTCGACCGGAACGCCCTGCCTGCCCCGAACCACACCGCGTCAGCCTCCCGGCGTGCCCCGCGCACACCGCGCGAGGAGACGTTGTGCGCGCTGTTCGCCGAAGTACTCGGGATTCCCGAAGTGGGCATCGACGACGACTTCTTCACGCTGGGCGGGCATTCGCTGCTCGCCACCCGGCTGGTGAGCCGTATTCGGACCGTTCTGGGCGTCGAACTCGCCATCCGGGCCCTGTTCAAAGCACCCACTGTCGTCGGTCTCGGTGAACATATCGACGCATCCGCCGCCCAGCCGACGCGACCGAAACTGAGGCCCATGCGGAGGCCGGAGCAATAGTCGCGTCAGCGTCAGCGAGCCCCCGTCCTCATCTGCAGGCCGATGCAGGCGCCGTGGGACGGGTCATGAGATTCTCGAAATAGGAGACATCGCAGTGGAAGTGTCGGGCAAACGCCACTATTCCTTGGTGTGTTCGTGTTGCAGTAAACAGTATGCGGATGACGGGGTGATGCTCACCTGCCCCAATGGCCATGAGCCCGCGCTGCTCCAAACCGAATACACCGAGAACAACTTCACACCGGTACAGGAAGACGAGGGGATATTCCGATACCGTCACTGGCTGCCGGTCGTCCGGGAGATCCCGGGCTCCGGGCGCCCTGTGGTGTTCCGGAGCGAGCGGCTCTCCCGCCTGGTGGGGATTCCCGACCTCTGGGTGGCGTTCAACGGGTACTGGCCGGAACGTGGCGGGCATCTGGAGACCGGGACCTTCAAGGAACTGGAGGCGTATACGGTTCTCGGCAGGCTGCCGGAGGATCCCGTGGTCCTGGTGGTGGCCTCGGCCGGCAATACGGCTGCCGCCTTCGCCTCCGTCTGTTCCCGCTATGGGCAGCCGTGTCTGCTCATCGTGCCGGAGGTCGGGCTCGGTCGGTTGAAGCTGCCCGAAGTGCTGCACCCGTCGGTACGATTGGTCGTTCTGGAAGACGCCGACTATGCGGATGCCATCGCGCTGTCCGAGGCGGTGGGGAAGTTGACTGGCTTCCAACTGGAGGGCGGTGTAAGGAATGTCGGGCGCCGCGATGGGCTGGCGACGGTGATGTACTCCGCCGTGGAGGCCATGGGCGAGCTGCCGGACTTCTACTTCCAAGCCGTCGGCAGCGCCGCCGGTGGTATCGCGGTCCACGAGGCCGCGAAGCGCTTGATGGCGGCGGGAGCCCCCTCGAACGCGTCGAAGGAGGGGCTGCCGCGGCTTTTTCTGTCCCAGAACGAGTCATTCGCCCCCATTCACAGGGCGTGGCAGGCCGGTCAGCGCTTCCTGGTCCGCGGTTCTGTGGAGGACGACAAGCGCGCTGTGCGGCGTGCGTTCGCTGATGAGCTCACGAACCGGTTTCCGCCCTACGCGGTTCATTCCGGGGTCCATGACGTGCTTGTCGAGAGCGACGGCGATGTCCTCGCGGTCGATGGTAAGTCGGCCCGTGCGGCCAGGGAGATGTTCAACGACATCGAGTCGATCGATATCGAGCCGGCATCTGCCGTCGCCGTTGCCTCGCTCCTCTCTGCGGTGCGGGAAGGGAGAATACGGCGAGACGCCTCCGTTCTCCTCAATGTGACCGGCGGTGGGCGGGCGAGAAGGGCGCGGGATCACTCGCCGATTCAGGCCGAACCCAGTCTGCGCATCGCGTCCCTGGGGCCTTTAGAGGAGGCGGTAAATCAAATAGCGGGGCTCTTTTCTGTTGATCTTCAGATTTCCTAATTGAGGCCAGTCAAAACACCTCCAAGGAATCCTCAAGGAATCAAGGAGCGCACTTCCCATGACTGATGGCACCACCTCCACCACGCCTGCTACCTTCACCACCCCCAGCACAACAGCGGCAGCCCTCGGCGGCGACTCCGGCCTGGCCGGGCTGACCCTGGACCACATCGAATTCTTTGTGACCGACGTCGAGGCGACAGTGAGTGAACTGTCCACCGGTTACGGACTGGAGGTGCTGGTACCGCCGACCCGTGGCAGCCGTAGGGGCGATCACCGGTCCGCGTTGCTGGGACGGAACCGTATTCGGCTGCTGGTCACACAGGCCCTCTCCGATGACCACCCCGCGCGGGCCTATGTCGAGCGACACGGCGACGGCGTCGCCGATATCGCTCTGTGCGCTACGGACGTGCGCGCCTCGTACGCCGAGTTGATGGCGAACGGGGCCGTGGAGGTGGCGCCGCCGCGGGAAGAGGACGGCTGTGTGACCGCGGCGGTGGGCGGCTTCGGGGATGTGATCCACACGCTGGTGGAGCGGCGCCCCGGCGTGCCGGTCGACCGCCTTCCGGGGCTGCCCGAGCCACGCCCCGCGACCGCCGAAGAGCTGACGTCCGACGACCCGGTCGGGCTGTTGAACATCGACCACTTCGCGGTATGCCTCCCGCTGGGCGAGCTGTCGGCGGCCATGAGGTTCTACACCGATGTCTTCGACATGCCGGTGGTCTTCAAAGAGCGCATCGAGGTAGGCCCGATGGGGATGGACTCGGCCGTGGTGCAGAGCCGTTCGGGCGAGGTGACCTTCACACTGATCGAGCCGATGCCGGGAGCGCGAGCGGGGCAGATCGAGAGCTTCCTCGCCGATCACGGCGGGGCCGGGGTCCAGCATGTCGCGTTCGCCACGGACGACATCGTGCACAGCGTCGGCACGATGGGCGGCCGTGGCGTGCCCTTCTTGAACACTCCGGCGACGTACTACGATCTGCTCACCGCTCGGCTGACGCCGCTGCGCCATTCGGTGGAGCAACTCCGGGAGTTGAGTGTGCTGGTGGACGAGGACCACGACGGTCAGCTCTTTCAGATATTCAGCCGTTCCGTACATCCTCGGGGGACGCTTTTCTTCGAGGTCATCGAGCGTATCCGGGCCACTACGTTCGGCAGCAACAACATCCGGGCGCTCTACGAGGCGATCGAGCTGCAGCGCGCGGCGGCGGCGAAGGAGCAGGCGGAGTGACCAAGCTCCCCGCTGACCAGGGGTCAGGTGACCGCGCGGGGGCGCGGTCGCCCGATTCCGTTTCAGCCGCCCTTTCCGTGGCCGATTTCGCGGAGCTCGCGCGCACGGTGCTCAGCGTCGAGCTCTGGGACTGGCTGGAGGGCGGCGCGGGGCGGGAGCGGACACTGGTCGGTAACCGCGGCGCGTTCGACCGCGTCGCGGTGGTGCCCCGTGTGCTCGCCGATGTGTCGTCCTGCGACCCGGCGTGTTCGCTGGTGGGCAGCCCGGCGGCGCTGCCCGTGGCCGTGGCGCCCATCGCGTATCAGCGCCTGTTCCACCCCGAGGGCGAGCTTGCGGTCGCACGGGCGGCGGCGGACAGCGGGGTGCCGTATACGGTGTCCACGCTGAGCAGTGTCCCCATGGAGGAGATCGCGGCCACCGGCGCCACCACCTGGTTCCAGCTCTATTGGCTACGGGACAAGGGCGCCGTCCTCGACCTGGTCCAGCGTGCCGAGGCGATCGGGAGCGAGGCGCTGGTCCTGACCGTGGATGTGCCGGTCATGGGGCGGCGGCTGCGCGATATGAGGCACGGTTTCGCGCTGCCGCCGACCATCCGGGCCGCCAACCTGGACGGTGGGGCCATGAGCAGTGCGCATGAGCGCGTAGAGCGCGGCTCGGCCGTCGCCGCACACACCGCGTCAGCTTTCGCGCCGTCGTTCACCTGGCATGACATCGAGTGGCTGCGGGAGCGCACCGGGCTGCCTCTCGTGGTCAAGGGGCTCTCCCATCCGGCCGACGCGCTGCGCGCGGCCGAGCTCGGGGCAGCCGCGGTGGTGGTGTCCAACCACGGAGGGCGGCAGTTGGACGGGGCCGTGCCCACCGCCGTGGCGCTTCCCGGTGTCGTGGAGGCCGTGCGGGGCGCGTTCGGGGAGAGCTGTCAGGTGCTGGTGGACAGCGGGATCCGGGGCGGGGCCGATGTGTTGGGCGCGATGGCGCTGGGCGCCTCGGGGGTTCTGCTGGGCCGTCCCGTCATGTGGGGGCTCGCCGCCGGTGGCGAGGCGGGGTGTGCGCGTGTCCTGTCGCTGCTGGGGGAGGAGTTCCGGCACGCCATGGCCCTGGCGGGGTGCGCCGATCTGGCCGCCGTGGCCCGGCTGCGGACGACGACCATGCCATGCCACTGTGGGGGTGACCACCAATGACCGATTCAGCTGCCCGCGCCATCGATGTCCGCGCGGCCGATGTCCGCGCGGCCGAAGTCCACGCCACCGGTGTCTGTGCCACCGACATCGGTGTCGGCGATGTCCACGACGTACGGCTGTCGCAGCTGCACGGCTCGCTCGCGGATCCCGCGATGGCCTCGATGAACTTCCTCAACGAAGTGGCCATCCGGTTTCCGAACGCCATCTCGTTCGCGGCCGGGCGCCCGAGCGAGGAGTTCCTGGACTTTGCCGAAGTCCACCGCTACGTGGATGTCTTCATCGACCATCTGCGCCGCGAGCGGGGCATGACCGAGGCCGAGGCGAAGCGGACGGTCCTTCAGTACGGCCGGACCAAGGGCATCATCCATGAGCTGGTCGCCAGGCATCTGGAAGTCGACGAGGGAATCTCGGTCTCCAGTGAGTCCCTGGTCATCACGGTCGGCTGCCAGGAGGCGATGTTCCTGGTGCTGCGCGCCCTGCGCACCGGCCCGCAGGACATCGTCCTCGCGATCTCTCCCACGTACGTCGGGCTGACGGGCGCGGCGCGCCTGGTCGATCTCCCCGTCCGGCCGGTCCGCGGGGGCGAGCGGGGGATCGACTTCGACGATCTGGGCGCGCAGATCGCCGAGGCCCGTGCCGCGGGCCTGCGGCCACGCGCGCTGTACCTCGTACCGGATGTGGCCAACCCGACCGGCATCAGCCTGGATCTCGAGGCGCGGCGGGAGCTGCTGCGGGTGGCCGAGGCGGAGGATCTGCTGCTGCTGGAGGACAACGCGTACGGCGTGTTCGCCGGAGAGGGCAGGCTGCCGTCGTTGAAGTCGCTGGACACCGGGCGCAGGGTCGTCCGGCTCGGCTCGTTCGCCAAGACGGTGCTGCCGGGGGCGCGGGTGGGCTACGCGGTCGCCGATCAGCGTGTGGTGGACGAGAGCGGCGGCACCTCCCTCCTCGCCGACCATCTCTCGACCATCAAGAGCATGCTCACGGTGAACACCTCGCCCTGGGCGCAGGCCGTGGTCGGCGGGGCGCTGGTGGAGCACGGCTACAGCCTGCCGGCTGCGAACCGCCGGGAGATCGACGTCTACCAGCGCAATCTCCGACTGATCCTGGAAGGGCTTGCTCGCCGCTTCCCGAGTGATCCGGCGGGGCCCGTGATCTCCTGGAACACCCCCACCGGCGGCTTCTTCCTCACCCTGACCGTCCCCTTCCGGGCGGATGACGAGCTGCTGGAGTACTCCGCCAAGGAACACGGCGTGTTGTGGACTCCCATGTCCCACTTCTACGGCGGTGACGGCGGATACGAGCAGATCCGTCTCTCCCTGAGCCAGCTGACCCCGGACACCATCGACGTCGGCCTGGACCGGTTGGCGTCCCTGGTACGGGAGTGTGCCGCGGCGCGGTGACCGGGCCCCTGCGCCCGCTCACTGCGCCCACGTTCAGTGCGCCCACGCTCAGTGGGCCGCCCGTACCGGGCCCAGGGGCGGGGGCTCGCCCGCGAACGGATCCGGAGACGGACCCGGGCCCGAGCCCGGGGCCATCTCCGGCAGCCGCGCCGTGGCCAGCCCCGCGAGCAGGCCGGCCCCGGCGGTCACCTCCGGGAAGCTGAGCGCGTTGCCGAAGGCCGACTCGACGGCCAGAGCGGTCAGGGCCGCGGCCGCCGTCAGGACGGCCGGTGTGCGGCGTGGCGAGCGCCACAGCGCGTACAGCAGCCAGCCGAAGGCCATGCCCAGCAGGGCGAGGCCCGGCAGCCCCTGGCCGACGGCCTGCTGCAGCGGGGCCGAGTACGGCGTGTCGTCCGTGGCGGCGGGTGACTGCTGGGCGGTGGGGCTCAACTCGCCGAACCGGTCGGGCCCCGCTCCGCGCAGCGGTCCGTGTTCGGCGATCTGGACGGCGTCGTGCCACAGCCGCACCCGGTGTTCGCCCAGCCGGTCGCGCAAGGGTGCCGAGAGCGCGCCGGGGAGGGCGTCCTCGGCCGTGGCCCAGCAACCGCCGACGGCCACCGCCGCGACCAGGGCCAGCCCGGCAAGACCCGGCAGCCGGCGGCGGGTCCGGGCAACGGCGAGCGAACACAGCAGCACCAGGGCCCCGGCCACACAGCCCACCGCCGAGCCGGCCACCAGAGCCATGGCCGTGATCGCCACCGCCAGCAGGCGCAGCGCCAGCCGGAGCGCGGCCGACCGGGCGGCCCAGGCCGCGCCACAGGCCGCCCCGACCGCGAGCGT
>NZ_MUNE01000644.1 GCF_002154605.1 Streptomyces milbemycinicus
CGGCGAGGAGGGCGCGCCCGCCGCCTCCAGCAACCAGTTCCCGATCGGCACCCGGCTCAAGGTCACCAACCTGGACAACAACAAGTCCACCACGGTGAGCGTGACCTCGACCTCGGGCAGCTGCGCGCTGCTCAACAACGCCGCGTTCGAGCAGGTACGCGAGCCCGGGAAGTTCCTCATCCGCCGAGCCGTCATCGAGCGCGTGGGCTGACCACCCGCGGGCCANNGCCCCGAGCGCCACGGCGGCGATCAGGCAGCCGACGGCGACCCCGGCGGCTGCCCGCCGCACCGGCACCTTCCCCGGAAGGACCCGGCGCGGCAGGCCCGGCAGAACGAGACTCAGCGCCGCGCCGACCCACGCGAGAGCCACCAGCCGCGGAAGCCCTGCCTCCGCCCGGTCGTTCATCCGCTGGCAGTGCTCCGCTCGCGGTCCGGTCTCGCCGTAGTAGAAGAGGCAGTCGCTGCCGAAGTTCTCGGTGCCGAGCCCGGCGCCCCCCCACCACACGGTGGCAAGGAGAGCCGCGGCCACCGCGATTCCCAAGGCCACGCGGCCACCGACGCCATGCGCCGCGGAGGTGTCCATCGCCCGCATCACCTGTGGGCGACGACGGGGAGCCGGGCGCACTGACGGCAGGAGCGGGCGGAGGCCGCGATCCGTACGTGTGAGGCGATGGTGAGCACGCCGACGCCCGCGCTGACCAGCCCGTTCCCAGCCAGGGCCGATGCGGTGGTGAGCGTCACCGCGCTGATCGCCACGGCCGCACAGGCGGCGGTACCGGTCCAGGCGACCATCAGCGGAAGCCGCCGCGGGGTGGGCAGCCGGCGGGCCAGGGCGCCGGTGGCGGCCAGCGACGCCGCCGCCAGCAGTGCGGCGGCGGCCGCCACGCCGCCCACGTGGGCGGTCAGGACCTCGACGGGGTAGGGCAGGCCCCGGCCGTGGTCGACGATCACCAGCACATACCAAGTGAGGGCCAAGAACGGCACGATGAGCGCGACGCGGCGCGCGGTGTGGCGGGCCTGCACGATGGTGAGCTCGCACTGGAAGGCGGGCGCGATGTCCTCGACGCTCCCGAAGTCATCGACGGCCTGACGCGCGGCGCGGCCGTCGGGGCTCCCCCCGTCGGCGATGTCCGCCGCGGCGTCGGTGAGCGCATCGCGCGCCTCGGTCAGCATCCGGGCCTTGACCCGCGCAGGGCCGTGCAGGGCGGCCGCCAGAGCGGCGACATGCTCCTCGATGGGGTCGGGGACCGTCACGTGGCGGGCCTCGGCGCCGGGGCGGGGTCCAGGACGGCGCCGATCGCGGCGGTGAGCTCGCGCCAGGCCGTACGCTCCTCGGCCAGGCTGCGCCGTCCGGCGTCGGTCAGCTCGTAGCAGCGGCGACGGCGCTCGCCGACCGACTGCCAGTCGCTGCGCAGCAGCCCGAGCCGCTCCAGCCGGTTGAGCGCCGGATACATCGTGCCCGTCCGCAGCTCCAGGGCGCCGCCGCTGCGCTGCTGAACAGCCGTGATGATCGCGTAGCCGTGCAACGGCCCCTGCTCCAGCGCGGCCAGCAGCAGCGCGTCCAGGTGCCCGCGTACCGCATCTCCCTTCATGTAGGCAGCCTACCCATCCACCCGTAGGTACTCTATATATTGGCAGCCAACATATAGGCTGCCCACTCAAACAACGGAGTCGCAGTGACCAAGCTGCTGTTGTCCGTGCACGTCCTGGCCGCGATCCTGGCGATCGGCCCGATCGCCGTGGCCGCGTCGCTCTTCCCCCGTTTCGCCCGCGACTCCGGCGACTCCGGCGACGCCCGGAAACCGGACGACCGGAAACCGGACGACCGGGAACCAGACGCTCGGCGCGGCCCCGCCATAGCCGCGTTCCTGCACCGCATCTGCCGCGGCTACACCGTCGTCGGCCTGGCCGTCCCGGTCTTCGGCCTCGCCACCGGCGCCCAACTCGGCGTCCTGGGCGACGCCTGGCTCATCACCTCGATCGTCCTGACCACCATCGCCGCCGCCCTGCTGGCGCTGGCCATCCTCCCCACCCAACAACGCCTGCTGGCCGCGCCGGACGGCACGGATACCGCCGAGAACACGCGGGCAGCGGCGACGACCCGACTGGCCATGACCACCGGAATCTTCAATCTGCTGTGGGCGATCGTGGTCGTCCTGATGATCGTCCGCCCCGGCTCCACCACAGGAGCGTGACCACCATGCGCACCCTGCGGATCGCGGCCGCCGCCGAGGCGATATCCCTCGCGGCCCTGCTGATCAACCTGGCCACCATCCACACCAAGGCCATCACCGCCCTCGGCGGCCCGGTCCACGGCATGGCCTACCTCGCCACCATCGCCTGCACCTGGATGACCCCGACCGCCACCTCCACCGCCCGCTGGCTCGCCGCCATCCCAGGCATCGGCGGCCTGCTCGTCCTCCGCCGAATCCAGCCGGAAGGAGCCTGAGACGACCGACAGCTGGTACGACTACGACGGCTATCCGCTGAGGTGAGGGCCATGCCGGCCGGCGTCACGGGTACGTCGCGGTCACCTCGTGGGTCAGCGCGCGGTTCAGCCGCGCCACGGCGCCGATGCCGACGAAGGGCGCCGCGATGGCATTGCCGCCCAGAGCCAGCATCAGGCACACATGCAGCGCGATATAAGCGCCGTTGGTATGAGGAGTGGCCGCGTCACCGCTGAGGCCATCGTCCATACCCAGCATCCACGCGGCACTCAAAGCGACGGAGCCCGACCACAGCAGCCAGTAGACCGCACCGGCAGCCGCCCAGATCCGTATGCCGCGCTCGGAGTACCGCTGCAGCCGGGCGCCCGTGTACTGCAACCCCAGCAACGCGAGGACGAGCAGCGCCGGCACCGGCATGAACCAGTCGTTGTGCTGGGCCCATTCGGAGAGGCCCCCGAAGTCGATGTTGTCGGGCGTCTCGGGGTAGTCGCGGACGATGGTGCGCAGCTTGGGAGCCATGAGCGGCAGGACAAGCATGGGAACCAACCCCCACATGCTCAGCGCCGGGCTCCCCAATCCGCCGCCACGTACCCACTCCCTGAGACGCACCACGCGCGATTGCGGGTCGGCGTCGCCCTGCCGGGTGGGGGCGGATCCGGGGTGCGGGTCCACCTTGGTCGGGGGGAGGCCCTCGCCAACCGCCGGGTCGGGCTGCGGCGCGTGCGGGGCCTCCGCACTTTCCAGATTGAGCAGGTGCTCCGCCCGACGGGCGATCACCGCGCTGACGGGGCCGGGCAGCCAGTCCCGCTCACCGGTATCACGCTCGGCGGCGAGGGCGTACAGCTCCGCCACCGTGGGGCGGTCCTCGGGCCGTTTGCCCAGACAGTCGCGAGCGACCGCGGCCGGCGCCCCGGGCACACCGCCCAGGTCCGGCTCCCGGTGCACCACCCGGTACAGCAACTCCAGTCCGGAGCCCGTGCCGAACGGACCTCGGCCGGTGACGGCGTAGACCAGCACCGCCCCGAGCGCGAAAACGTCCGCCGCCGCTGTCAGCTCCCGCCCCTCCGCCTGCTCCGGCGACATGTAGCCGGCGGATCCCACAGCCAGTCCGGTGCCGGTCAGCCCGGTTTCGTCGGCGGCACGGGCGATCCCGAAGTCGATCAGCAGGGGTCCGTCCTGCGACACCAGCACATTCGACGGCTTGACGTCACGGTGTATCAAGCCGCGCCCATGGACGGATTCCAGCGCCCCGGCGAGCCCCGAAAGCAGCCGCCACACCGACGGCTCGGGAAGCGGCCCGTGTTCATGCACGATCTCGTCCAGTGAAGGGCCGGGCACATACGCCGATGCCAGCCATGGCGTAGCCGCTTCCGCGTCGGCGGCCACCACCTTCACCGTCCCCCTCCCGGAAACCGACTGGGAGGCGCGGATCTCCCGGGCGAAGCGCTCCCGGAACCCGGGAGCCGAAGCCAGCCAGGGATGCACCGTCTTCAGCGCCACATAGCGCCCGTCGGCCGACCGCCCCAGATACACGCGGCCCATACCGCCCGCCCCCAAACGGAACAGCAGGCGATATCCGCCCACTTCCCGCGGATCATCGTCTTCCAGCGGCATCATGACGTGCGCTCCCCCGATCCCCGAACCACCCAGAACCTGGCCTCCGTTGACAATTGGGCGTGGTCCCCGCCCGCGGGCAGGACGAGCACGTCAGGGATGTGCCGCGGCCGGACGGGAGCCGGTCCGAAGGGGCCGGTGCGCGAGAGGTGCCCGCCCTCACTGCCTGACGGCCGCCCTCTCAGGAGTGCCGGTGATACGCCTTGTTGGCGATGCGCCAGCGGTCGTCGACGCGGGCCAGCAGGAAGATGTCGGTGAACATATCCGGACCGTGCCGGAGCGTCATGGTGGCGGTCGCGACGGTGCCGTGGACATCGATGGCGTCGATACGGCGGGAGCGGGTCGGTTCATCCGGGGCCGGCCGTCCCTGGAAGAGAGCGCAGTACTCGTCCAGGCGCCACGAGACGAATGCGCCGTCCCGGATTCCCTCGATGTGGGCGGTGGGCAGGAACGCGTCGCGGAAGTGGGCGGGGTCGCCAGTGGCGTGTCCGCGGATGTACGCGCGAAGCGGTTCGAGCACGGCGTCCTCGACGGCGGGGGCCGTGGCGGCGACCGCGATGTCAGCCTCCTCACAGTCAGCAGGGGTGTCGGCCAGGCCGGCTGCGCTGCGCAAGGGGGTGTTCGACGCGGCGTTCAGCAAAGCCATGTCCTTGGCCAGCGCACCGATCGTGAATTCGGCCGTGGCAGCGGGCGGCTCGCCGAGGAGGAAGTGTCGCTTGCGGCCCACGAGCCCGCCGAGCTGGCCGAGTTCGAGGACATCCAGCACCTGGGCACGGGGCAGACCGAGGGCGTCGGCTTGCCGCAGTGAGTCACGCAGCGCGAGGACGGCGCCGGCGAGGCTGTTGTTCGCGATCAGCTTGAGCGCGGCGGCGGTGGAGGCGTCGTTGACGCGTTGCACGGTGCCGAGCGTTTCCAGAACCGGTCGGACTCTGTCGAGCGTGTCCTGGTCGGTGGCGGCAAGGATCTGCAGGGTGCCGGCAGCAGCAGCCGGTACGGAGCCGAGCACGGGTGCGTGGACATAGGACGGGCCGAGTTGCCGGGCCAGTTTCGACGCCTCGGCGGGGGCGATCGTGCTCGTGTTCAGCACGATCGTGTCCGTGCGCAGCGAGTCGCGGACGTCGTCGAGGACCTGCTGGCAGGCAGGTCCGTCGAACAGTGACAGGAGCACGAGATCGGCCTGCGCCACGGCGGCGCTCGGATCGCCGGTCACCTTGACGATGCCTGATGTGCGCCCGGAGCGTGTCCAGCCGACGATGTCCCAGCCCTGGGCGGCGAGTCGTGTCGCGAGCGCGGCGCCCATGCGCCCCAAGCCGAGGACAGCGAGGGTGTGTGGCGTGTGTGGTGCGGTCATGCGCGCCACAGTGGTTCACCGCGACGGCTGCGACAAGCGCAGATTTCGCAGGCCGGCCCTGCGAGATACGCATACCGGCTGCGCATACTGGCACCATGGACCTGACCGTGTGGCGGACCTTCGTGACCGTGTGCCGACTCGGGTCGCTGTCGGCGGCGGCTGCCGAGCTCAACCACACGCAATCGGCCGTCTCCCGGCAGATCGCCGGGCTGGAGCGGCAGATCGGCGTGCCGCTGGTGGATCGCCATGCGCGCGGTGTGCGTCCGACTGCCGCCGGCGAGGTGTTCCGGCGCCACGCCCTGGCCACGCTCAACGAGGCCGACCGCGCCGTACGCGCCGCACGAGACGTTCACGACGGGCCGTGCGGTCGGCCGCTGGCTGTCGGCGCCGCCCCCTCTCTGGCCTCCGGGGTCGTCCCCGAGGCCATCCGGGGCTTGCTGAAGCAGGCCGGATCCATCCGGTGGAGCCTGGTCCCCGGCCTGAGCGCACAGCTGCACCAGCGTGTGATCGCCGGCGATCTCGACATAGCCGTCGTCACCGATGCACCACCGGGGCTGCCCCATGACCCGCGGGTCGATCGGCGGTTCCTCGGCCTGGACGACATGGTCGTCGTGCTGCCCGTCGGCCATCCGCAGGCCGGGGGCGGCCCGGTGCACATACAGACGCTGGCCGACCAGACCTGGGTCGAGGACAACGACGGCTCGGCGGCACTCCTGCGCCAGCACGCCGCCCGTGCCGGAGTCAGCGCCCGCATCGACCTCACCGCGGCCGATCTGCACGGCAAGCTGGCCCTGGTCGCAACCGGTCATGCCATCGCGTTGATACCCGGGGTGCTGACGTGCGCGCTGCGGACCGACATCACCACAGTGGGTCTCGTCGATCCCCCGACCCGGGGCATCTACACGGTCACACCACGCCGCGATCCCCACCCCTGTGCGGGGTCTCTCCACGATCAGCTCGCCACTGCCTTCGCCTCGGGGATCCGCCTTCAGACCCCTTGATCCGTACGCTGGGCGGTGGCCGGAGAACGTCAGCTCAGAGAGCTTTGGTCAAGAGCCGGATCCCTTATGTATCCCGTTCAGAAAAGACGCTTGATCGTTGGGCGCGTCCCGCCTCACAGTGTCGCCATGAGCAATCACTCCGAAGCGCCTGTCACGCCCGTCGAGGCCTTTGAACCCCCCTACTACGCCGCTGTCTTCACTGCGGTGCGCACCCAGGACCAGAGCGGCTACAGCGAGACCGCCGCACGCATGGAAGACCTGGTGAAGGACGTCCCTGGGTTCCTGGGGATGGACCAAGCGCATACTCCTGGTGGGCTTTCCATCACCGTCGGGTACTTCCGCGACGCCGACGCCCTCACGGAGTGGCGGACCAACGCCGAGCACCGCGCGGCGCAAAAGCGCGGGCAAGCCGAGTGGTACGAGAGCTACACGCTGCATATAGCGAAAGTGGAGCGGAGCCACGGGTTCACGCGAGCGTAGGTGCCCGCAGAGCCCAACAGCAGGCTGACCAACTGAGAAAGCCCCCGCCGGATTTCCCGGCGGGGGCTTTGAGCTGTGTGGGGCGTTCACGAGTGGAGGTGGCCAGTGGCGATGCGACGGCTTGAAGATCGTTCCCCGTTCGTGAGGTGATCGTTCCCCACCATGGCCGCAGTTGTGGATGATGGTGCGGTGACGGGTATCAGGGACGACCATGTGAAGGTCCATTTCCGGCTGGAGGTGGATGAGGACGGCTGGCCGCCGGCGAGCGTGGAGAGCTTGTGGGCGGTGGACCTCGGCGACGGGACTGTGCGTCTGGACAACACTCCCTGGTTCGTACGCGGGGTCGCCAGCGGCGACGTCATCCGGGTGGAGGCCGACGATGAAGGTGTCCGCTGGGCCGGCGAGACGGTGCGGGCTTCGGAGAACTGCACCATCCGCCTGATCGTCCTGAAGGACGGCGGCTCGGGTGCTGCCCGGCAGACCGTGCTGGAGACGTTCCACGGCCTCGGCACGACCGGTGAGGGGATCGAGCAGTTCCGGATGGTGGCTCTCGATGTTCCGCCAGATGCGGACCTGCCTGGGATCCGGAAGCTTTTGGAGCATGGGGAGGCCAAGGGGTGGTGGCACTGGGAGGAAGGGGCTGTCACTGCCGCCTGGCGGGCCACGGCAGCGGCGTGACTGCCTGGCGGCTCATCTCTCAGGGTGCGGAGGCGAGGAGGGTAACGAGATGACCATCTTTCGCTGTGCCGGCTGCCGGCAGCCCTTGACGAGCGAGGTGGTGGCGGGTGAGCCACTGAGGGGGCCTGAACGGCCGGCGGCCCACGAGGTTGTCTCTCCGCGGATGGCCGCGGGGACCTTCAAGGTCAATTTCGACGCGAGTCTCCTGATCTTGCACCCGGGTGACGTTCCGGGGACTGCGCCGCACCCCGATGCTCGGCGTCTGGCTGGTTGCTGTGGAGTCGCCGGCCAGGACGGCCCCAACCTCGTATGCAGCGGCTGCGGTATCGAAGTGGCGACGAAGGAGTCGGACTGCTGGACCGACAACCTCGTGGCATTGATCCTCGCTGTTACGGACGAGACCAAGGTGCTATAGGCCTCACACAGCGGTTTGGAATCGGTTCCTGTGTGATGTTCTCTGAACGGAGCTTGTGGGTCTGCCCCGGTCGCTGTCGGCAGTCGCAGGAGAGATGGGATATGGGTGCCTGCTCAGCAGCATTCCTTGAGTTGTCCGCTATTCCTCTCAACCTGGATGTCAAGTAACCGCTGCTGGGCGTGAATTGTCCTTTGCGGTCGTTGGTGGACAGCTCGTGCGATCTTGGGGTTGTGGTCCCTACCGTGTGGTGAGGCCCTGGCGGGTTTGCAGGACCTTTCTTTGGTGTTGGCGGGAGCCGGGGGCTGATCGTGTTGTCGTACTTTGAGCGTTTGGACCGGGAAGAGTCGGTCGTGCGTGACCGCTTGTCCGGGCTGCGTGAGGAGCTCGAGCGGATCCGCGAGCAGATCGGGGAGGCCGAGGACCGGCTGCACCGGTTGACCATCACCCGGGAGACCCTGGAGTCCTTGGGCACGGACCCGCAGTCGTCGGGGACCCCTGACGCGCCTGGCGTCTCACGTGAGCCAGAGGGCGCAAGTGCTTCTTCGACGTCAGCGCCCGAAGAGCTCCCCCGTCCGGCAGGGGCCGGAGCGCCGGCGGAGTCCGTGGGCCCGCTCGAGTGGGAGGAGGGGCGGCGGCGGATGCTGTCGTTGCTGGCCACTGCCGGGCGGGCGCTGAGGGCAAGGGAGATCGCCGGGGCGATCGGGGAGGACGTCTCCACCCCGGCGAGGGTGGAGACCACCCGCGGCCGTCTGAAGAGGCTCGCGGAGGAGGGTCACGTGGCCGAGGATCCGGTCGGCTGGTTCGCCATCTGCGCGGCCAACTCCGCCGTCGGCGGAGAGGAGACGGCTGGCGAGGGTTGAACAAGGCTCCTGCACCGCCCGGTGAGGGCAGGCGGCAGGAGAAGGGTCGGCACCGCCGGTGGCCTGGTAACCGATCGGCGGTGCCGGCACGCGAGCTCCCAACAAGGTGGCTCGACGCGTGTCCGAGCGTATTCGAGGGATGCAGCGCTGGACGGGTGGAGCCGCGAAATCGTCATGCCCGGTCGTCGTTCGTGCGGGTTCGGGCAGGGATTGAGGCTTCATGACCCATCTCCGGTTCGAAGACGCCCATTTGAGGCCAGAGCGAAACTCCGAGGCCGTTCGCGAGGCGGGCCACGGTGGCCACGTCCGGCCACGACCGTCCGTTGATCAGGTCGGCGACGGCCTGCCGGTTGACGCCGGAGGCTTCCGCGACGCCGCGCAGGCTCAGACCACGTTCAGCCATGGCACCGGCGAGACTGCGGGCGATGTCCCGGACCGCGGCAGCGCCGGGTTCGGTGAGGTGCCCGTCGGGCCAGGATTCGGGATCCGTGGCAAGCTCGCGCGGCGGCTTTCGCCGGTTCATGCCTCCGACCATGCGGATGCACTCCTTTCCGTGAAGATCGGCTCCCACCCCTTCACTGGCTGCTTGACCAGCCGGTGGAGTTGGTCCGTGACGTTGAGCCCGGAGATCTCCGCCCGAATCCGCGACTACCGGCCCAGGACGCCGTCCCAGTGGTGGGACGCGGTCGCCGAGCAGGTCCGCGCGACGGTAGCGGCTGTCGCGCCGGCAACCTGCTACGAGGCCCGGCGGCTTCTGCACGCGGTCGGGCGCCTGGCCGTCTGGGCCGACCAGCAGGGCCTGCCACGGGAGCCGGGGACGTGGCTGCGGACGGAAACTATCGATGCGTTCGTGCTCTCCGGCTGCGCCAATCTGGACGGCTCCACGGTTCAGACCTACCGGGCCTGGCTGCGTCGCACCCGCGAGGCTCTTGTGTGGGTACAGCGCGGTGAGGCACCGCCGGTGCGGATCTCCTCTCCCCGCAAACCACAACCGCCATATAACAAAGGCGAGTTGGCCGCTCTGCGGGCTTGGGCGGGGCATCTCCCGGGTCAGGCACGGCGGGACGGGCTGGCTCTGATGGCGCTCGGCGCCGGCTGCGGCCTCACCCCCGGCGAAGTCGCCGCGATCCGTGGCCGGCATGTCGATACGGCCTGCGGCGTCCCGGTACTGGACGAGAGCCTGCTGGGGCGTCTGGTGGCCTGCCGCGCCGCCTGGGCGCCGATCCTGACCGAGCTGGCGGAGACGGCCGGGGCCGGCTACCTGTTCCGGCCCGGGCGGAAGGTCGAAGCAGCGAAGAACCTCGTGTCCTCGTGGCCGGCCCGCCACCAGCCGCCGAACGGTCTGCCACGGTTGTCCGCCCGTCGTCTTCGCTCGACGTGGATCGTGACCCTGCTGGCCGAAGGCATCAACCCGACGGTCGTGGCGGATGCCGCGGGGATGTCCTCGCCCTCGGGCCTGGCGCCCTACCACGCCTGGGTCCCGTCACTGCCCCGTGAGGAGGTCATCCGGCTGCTGCACGGGCACCGCCGGTGATGCCCCGCCCGGCGGCCGACGAGACGGCCGCCCGAGCGCTGCGGCCCCGTGTCCGCCCCGGCAAACTCACGCTGATCGAGGACTCCAAGGTCGGCCAGTTGCTGGCCCTCCTGGACCGCTCCGACGTCCCTCGGCAGCTCGAGGAACTCCTGGCCGGACGG
This sequence comes from Streptomyces milbemycinicus, assembly GCF_002154605.1. GTDB lineage: Bacteria > Actinomycetota > Actinomycetes > Streptomycetales > Streptomycetaceae > Streptomyces > Streptomyces milbemycinicus. The sequence continues at coordinate 10,542 of NZ_MUNE01000644.1, forward strand.
CCCGGACCACCGGGGGTCCGGCCCCGGACGGTGCTGGCCGGGCTGCTGCTGGCCGCCTACTTCACCGGCCGGGCCACGGTCGCCGAGGCATGGCGCATCCTGCACTTCCGCCTCCGGCCCCGGGCCCGCACCTGGCTGGGCATCGCACCTGAGCCGCCCGCGACCGCGCGGGAGAGCATCGCAGCCAGCCGCCGTCTCTACCGCGGCTTCGACCGCATCACGACTGTCCTGGACCCGGCCCGCTGCGATCGCCGCACCCGCCTCCCTCAGGACATCGCCGACGACCACGCACGCGCCTGGAGCACAGCCGCCGGGCTGGAGGCGGCCGAGCGGCTCCAGCTCCTGGCGAACCAGCTCGTCCTGGCCCCGGTCCGCATGGCGCAGGAGCGGGGACATCTGCGGGGCTGGCGCGGGGACGTCGGTGTCGATGCCACAGCGATCCCGGTGCTGGCCCATCCGGACAGCGACCACAACGGGACCGGATCGGTGGAGATCACCGCTGGCTGGCACTACAGCGGCGGATCGGGCACAGGGATCTTCGGCTACAGCGCGACCTTCGTCGTCGCCGCCCACCGACGGCCGCCTGGCCAGGCGGCCACCGGCTACCCGCAGATGTGTGTCGGTCTGGTCCTGGACACCCCGACCATCCGCACCGGACGCAACGCGATCACCGCGCTCCAGGCCCTGTCCGGGCTCGGTCTGCCGGTCGGCACCTGCGCGGCCGATCGGGCCTACACTGGGTGCTCGCCAAACAACTTCCAGGTCCCCGTCCGCCGCCTCGGTTACCGCCTGGCCCTCGACTACAAGGCCGTCGACCGCGGCACCCAGGGCAGCTGGCAGGGAGCCCTCCTCATCGACGGCACCCTCACCTGCCCCCATATCCCCGCCGCCCTCGCGAACGCGACCCACCGGGCCGACGACAAGACCGTCCGCGAGATCCGGGACGACCGTGAGCTCACCGACCACATCGCCGCCCGGACCGCGTTCCACCTCAAGACGAAGGAAGGGCCGGACGAGCGGGGTTCGATCCGGCTGCACTGCCCGGCCACCGGCCCGTCCCCATCGGTGAACTGCGCACGCCGCGACCGCCTCCGCCCCCAAGCCCCTCGCACCGAGGGCCCGCCCCCGGCGGTGCTGGACCTCAACG
>NZ_MUNE01000645.1 GCF_002154605.1 Streptomyces milbemycinicus
TCAGCGCCCGCTGGCCCACCGAGAGCGGGAAGGACACCGGTTCCTGCCGGTGGGCCAGCGGGCGCTGAGCGTCATCGAACGGACCGCACCGGGCAACTACGCCTACAACCTGCCCCTCGCCTTCTGGCTGGACCCGGACGTCGACGTGGCCGCCCTGCGCGCGGCGCTGCGGTCCATGGTCGACCGCCACCCCCAGCTGCGGGCCCGCGTGGTCGGCGAGCGGCAGGTGGTCGACCCGGGCCGGGAGGTCGCGTTCACCGAGCGGCGGCTGGACACCAGCTCCACCGGGGACATGGCCGCGGTGCGCGAGGCGGCCCGGGCCTGCCTGCGCGAGCCCTTCGACCTCGCCGCCGGGCCGCTGCTGCGGGCCACGCTGTTCGGCCTGGCCGACGGCCGCCACGTCCTGCTGCTCACCTTCCACCACATCGTCTTCGACGGCGTGTCCATCCCGGTCTTCCTGCGCGAGCTGTCCGCGTTCTACCGGCAGTCCCCGCCGGCCGGCGCGCCCAAGGCGACCTTCGCCGACTTCGTACGCGAACAGCAGGACCTGCTGGCCTCGGAGCGCGGCGAGCGGCTGCGCGCGTACTGGCTGCGGCAGCTGGCCGGAGAGCTGCCCGCGCTGCGCCTCCCGCTGGACCGCCCGCGCCCCGTCGTGCCCGGCTACCGGGGGGCCTCCCTCGAAGGCCGCCTGGAGGCGGGCCCGATCGAGGCGGCCGGGCGACTGGCCGACGACGAGGGCACCTCGCTGTTCTGTGTGCTGCTCGCCGCCTACGTCACGCTGCTGCACGGCTACGCCCCCGGGGACCGGGTCCTGGTCGGCACGCCCGTCGCCGGACGCCCGTCGCCCCAATACGCCGATGTTCTCGGCTACTTCATGAACATGGTCGTGCTCAAGCACGACCTCGACCCCGAGCAGGACTTCAGGACCCTGCTGCGCGGCGTGCGGGACACCGTCCTGGAGGCCCTGGAGCACAGCGACTACCCGCTGCTGACGCTGGCGCAGGAGCTCCGCGCCCCGGGCCGCCTGTTCGACACCGCGTTCTACTTCCAGAACTGGGTCAAGGACGGCGGCGACACCGCCCCGGTGGCCGGCGTGTTCCCCGGGGTGCACCAGGAAGGCGAGTTCGACATCACCCTGGAGGTGGTCGAGGAGCCCGAGGGCGCCCGGTACTGCCTCAAGTACAACCCGGACCTGTTCGACGAGGACACCGTGCGCCGGCTCGGTGAGCGGTTCGCCCAGCTGCTCGACGCGGCGCTGGCCGAGCCGGGCGCCCCCCTCGACCGGCTCACCCGGCGGGCCGGCGGCGAACAGGCCACGGCCCACCAGGCGCCCCTGGTCGGCCGCCGGGCCGTGCACGACGGCCGCACCCTGCCCCAGCTGCTCGCCGAGCAGGCCCGTCGCACCCCCGACGCCATCGCGGTGTCCGACCCGGACACCGAGCTGACCTACCGGCAGCTCATGGAGCGCGTCGAACGGCTGGCCGGCCGGCTCAGGCGGCGCGGAGTCGCCCCCGGCCGCACCGTCGGCGTGCTGGTTCACCGCTCCCACGACATGCTGGTGGCCCTGCTCGGCGTGCTCGCGGCCGGCGGCGCGTACGTACCGCTCGACCCGGACTACCCCGCCGAGCGGCTGCGTTACATGGCCGAGGACGCCGGGCTGTGCCTGCTGGTCACCCAGTCCTCGGCGCGGGCCGACCTCGGCGCCGAAGTCCTGCTGCTCGACGCGCCGGGGGACGACCCCTCCCCGGCCGTGGACGGCCGGCCGGCGACGTCCGCCGCGACCCCCGACGACCCCGCGTACGTCATCTACACCTCGGGCTCCACCGGCCGTCCCAAGGGCGTCCAGGTCCCGCACCGGGCCCTGGCCAACCTCCTGCTGTCGATGGCCGAGGAGCCGGGGTTCACGGCCGACGACCATCTGCCGGCCCTCACCACCGTCTGCTTCGACATCGCCGCGCTTGAGCTGTTCCTGCCGCTGATCACCGGCGGCCGGGTGGAGATCGTGCCCACCCACATCGCCCGGGACGGTGTGCTGCTGCGCCGCCTGCTGGAGGCCGGCCGGGCCACCGTCGTCCAGGCCACCCCCGCCACCTGGAAGATGCTGCTCGCCGCCGGATGGCGGGGGAAGCGCGGACTGAAGGTCCTGTGCGGCGGCGAGGCGCTCGACCAGGACACCGCCCAGGAGCTGCTCGCCCGCGCCGGCCAGGTGTGGAACATGTTCGGGCCGACCGAGACCACCATCTGGTCCACCGTCTGCCGGCTGGCACCGGGCGACCGGGTCACCATCGGCCATCCGATCGACAACACCCGGCTGTACGTCCTCGACACCGACGGCAGGCCGGTGCCGGCCGGTGTCCCCGGCGAGCTGTACATCGGGGGCACGGGCCTGGCCACCGGCTATCTGGGCCGCCCGGAGCTGACCGCGCAGCGGTTCGTCACCATGGCAGGCGACCGCCGCTACCGCACCGGTGACCTGGTGCGCACCCTCCCCGACGGCCGCGTCGAGTATCTGGGCAGGCTCGACGCCCAGGTGAAGGTGCGCGGCTTCCGGGTGGAGCCGGGCGAGGTCGAGTCGGCGCTGCGCGGCCGGCCGGGGGTGCGCGAGGCCGTCGTGGTGGCGCGCCGGGTCGGCGGCGAGAACGTCCTGTACGCGTTCCTGGTGCTGGCGGACGGCGCCACCGTGCCGTCGCGGGACGCGCTCGCCGGGCGCCTCCCCGCACACCTTGTCCCGGACGCCCTCGTGGCGCTGCCGGCGCTGCCGCAGACCCTCAACGGGAAGGTGGACCGGGCCAGGCTGACCGCCGCGCCCCTGGACGAGCTGCGCGGGGCGTCCGCCCCCGAGCGGCGTCCGGCGGTCGGCACCGGCGAGCTGGCCCAGATGGTCGCCGGCATCCTCGCCATCGATGTGTCGCAGGCGCGCCCCGACGTCCCGCTCGGCGAGCTGGGGATGAACTCCGTCAGCTTCACCGCGCTCAGCACGCGGATCGGCGAGCGGTACGGGATCGAGGTGCTGCCGACGCTGTTCTACCGCTTCCCGACGCTCGCCGCGGTGGCCGCCCACCTGGCCGGCGGCGGGGCCGCGGACCCTGCCCCGTACGCCACGGGCGCGGACGTCCGCGCGGACGCGGGCCGGGCCGGGGCCGCCGAGTCGACCGTACGGCCGGCGCCCGAGCGGTCGGCTCCCGGGCGTGCCGGCGGGGCCGGGGACATCGCGATCGTCGGCATGGCCGGCCGGCTGCCCGGCTCGGCCGACCTGTCGGAGTTCTGGGACCACCTGGAGCAGGGCCGGGACCTGGTCGGCGAGATCCCCGCCGACCGGTGGGACTGGCGGGCGCACACGGGCGAGTCCCGCTCGCGCTGGGGCGGATTCCTCACCGACGTGGACCGCTTCGACGCGGCCTTCTTCTCCATCTCGCCCCGTGAGGCCGAGCTGATGGACCCCCAGCAGCGGCTGCTGCTCGAGGTGGTGTGGTCGGCGATCGAGGACGCGGGCTACCGGGCCTCGGACCTCGCGGGCAAGCGGGTCGGGGTGTTCATCGGCACCACCAACTCCGACTATCCCGAAGTCCAGCGGGCCGCCGGGCGAGCGGTCGACGCGCACACCCTGACCGGCGCCGCGCAGTCGATCATCCCGAATCGGATCTCCTATCTCCTCGATCTGCGCGGCCCCAGCGTGGCGGTGGACACCGCCTGCTCGAGCTCGCTGACCGCCGTGCACCAGGCGGTCGCCGCGCTGCGCGACGGCAGCTGCGACCTGGCGATCGCGGGTGGGGTCAGCCTGATCCTGGACCCCGGTCTTTACGCGGCGCTCAGCCAGGGCGAGATGCTCAGCGAGGACGGGCGCTGCAAGGCGTTCGACGCCGCGGCCAACGGCTATGTGCGCGGTGAGGGCGTGGGCGTCGTGGTGCTGCGCGACCACGCGGCGGCCCGCCGGGACGGCGACCCGGTGGCCGCCGTGATCAAGGCGACCGCCGTCGGCCACGGGGGCCGCACCACCTCGCTCACCTCCCCGAACCCGAACGCGCAGACCGAGCTGCTGGTCGAGGCGTACCGGGCGGCGGGCATCGACCCCCGGACGGTCGGCTACATCGAGGCGCACGGCACCGGGACGGCCCTGGGCGACCCGATCGAGTTCGGTGCCCTGAAGCAGGCGTTCGCCGAGCTGTACGGGGACGCGGAGCCGGGCGCGGAGGACGGCGGGCCGCGCTGCGGGATCGGCTCGGTGAAGACCAACATCGGCCACCTGGAGGCCGCCGCGGGCATCGCCGGGCTGCTGAAGGTCGTCCTCGCGCTGCGCCACCGGACCCTCCCGGCCAGCCTGCACTTCCACGAGCCCAACCCCTATCTGGAGCTGTCCGGCAGCCCGTTCGAGATCGTGGACTCCACCCGCTCCTGGCCGGCCCCCGTGGCCGCGGACGGCACCGCACTGCCCCGCCGCGCGGGGGTGAGCTCTTTCGGCTTCGGTGGCGCCAACGCGCACGTGGTGATCGAGGAGGCGGAGCCCGCCCTCACGGTCCTCACGGGGACGGACCATGGGCAGAGCGCGGAGGGGCAGCTGTTCGTGCTGTCCGCCAGGACCGGACGCGCGCTGCGGGAGCAGGCGCGGCGGCTGGCCGCGTTCGTCCGCGCCGAGCAGCCCGCTCCGGCCGACGTCGCCCACACCCTGCGCATGGGCCGCGAGCCGATGGAACACCGGCTCGCCTTCGTCGCCCGCGGCCGCGCCGAACTGCTGGACCACCTGGACGCCCACGCCGAGGGCCGGACCGAGCCCGGGGCGCTGACCGGCCGGGTGCCCGCCGGACCGCGGCGCAACGCGACCTCGCGCGGCGCCGCCTGGCGGGAGTACGTGCGGGCGCTGTTCGCCGAGCGCGACCTGGAGGCGCTGGCCCAGCTGTGGGCCGAGGGCGCGGACGTGAGTTGGTCCGACTGGTCCGGGCTGCCGCCCGCCCGCCGGATCGGGCTGCCGGCCTACCCGTTCGAACGGACCCGGCACTGGGCCGAATCCACGGCCGGGAGCGGTCGGGCCGCGCTGCTGGACGAGAACGTGTCGACCTTCGGCGAGTCCGCCTTCGCCAAGCGGCTGACCGGGGCCGAGTTCTTCCTCGCCGATCACGTGGTCGGCGAGGAGCGCGTGCTGCCCGGCGTGGTCCATCTGGAGATGGCCCGGCTGGCGGGCGAGCGGGCACACGGCGCCGCCCGGGTCCGACGCATCGACGATGTCGTCTGGGCCGCACCCGTCGCCCTCGCCCCCGGGCAGTGCCACGACCTGCGCGTCGTGGTGGCGCCTTCCGGCGCGTTCGACATCGCCGGGGAACACCCGCACGCCCGCGGAACGCTCGTGTTCGAGCAGGCGGGTGAGGCGGGCGCGGCGGCGGAGCAGATCGACCTGGCCGCCGTACGGAACCGGTGTTCGCGCACCAGGAGCCGGCAGGAGGCCTATGACTACTTCGAGAGCCTGGGCTTCCGGTACGGGCCGAGCTTCCGCGTGATCGAGGAGCTGGTGCTCGACGACGCCGAGGCCCTGGCCCGGCTGCGCCGCCCCGACGTCGGCGACCACCGTTTCCACCCGTCGCTGCTGGACGGCGCGTTGCAGACCGCGGGCTGGCTGGTGTCCGGCTCGGTGCCGCACCTGCCGTACTCGATCGGGTCTGTGGCGCTGCGCGCTGAGCTGCCGGAGGTCTGTTATGCGCATGTGACGGTGGTGCAGCGGCGTGCCGACGGGCAGGTGTTCGACATCGCGCTGACCGCGGAGGACGGCACCGTGGTCGCCCGGATCGAGCGGTTCACCCTGCGCGCCGTGTCCCGGCCCGAGTCGGGTGTGCATGCCTTCGAGCCGGTGTGGCGAGAAACCCATAACAAGGCTGATAAGGCCGACACCGGCGCCGAGGTGGAGCTGCTGGCCGTCGTGGACACCGGCGACGGGCGGGCGGCGGAGCTGCGCGGTGAACTCCTGCGGCTGGCACCCGGGCTGAGCGTCCGCGTCGGCGACCCGGGCGCGGCCTCGCACCTCGTCCACCTCGCCCCCCGGGGCGGGCTCGACGAAGCCCTCCGCGGCGGCTTCCACACCGCGCTGGAGGTGTGCCGGGCCCGGATCGCCGGACGCGGCGGGCCGCTGCGCTATCTGTACGTCCACGGAGACGAGCCCGGGGCGGCCGGGGCCGCACACGCCGCGCTGGACGGCTTCGCGCGCTCGATCGGGCAGGAGCACCCCGGGATCCGGATGACCGTGCTCGCCCACACTGGTGCCGCGTCCGCGTCCGCCGCCGACTTGGCCCGCCTGGTGCTCGCCGAACTCCGCGGCGGCGAGCCGGAGCTGCGGGTCGACGGGGCAGGGCGTACGGTCCGCGGCTGGCGGGCGCTGACGCTGCCCGCGGCCGGGGCGTCACCGCTGGCCCGGGACGGGGCGCACATCGTCACCGGGGGCTCGGGGAAGCTGGCCCGTCTGGTCGCCCACCGGATCGCCCGGCACCCCGGCGCGGGCGTCGTCCTGGTCGGCCGCTCGGAGCCGGCCGAGGACATGCCGGAGGGCTGGCTGTACCTCCAGGCCGACGTCGGTGTGCGGGACGACGTCGAGCGGGTGGTGCGCGAGGCCCGGCGCAGGTTCGGACGCATCGCGGGCATCGTGCACGCGGCCGGGACGCTGCGGGACTCGCTGGCGCTGCACAAGAGCGGGGCGGACGCCCACGCGGTGCTCGCGCCCAAGGTGCGCGGCCTGGTCCTGCTGGACGAGGCGACCAGGCGGGACCAGCTCGACTACTTCGTCGCGTTCGGCTCGACCGCCGCGGTGTTCGGCAACGTCGGGCAGACCGACTACGCCTTCGCCAACAGCTTCCTCGCCCACTACCTGGAGCGGCGGCAGCCCGCCCAGGGCCTTGCGGTCGACTGGTCGCTGTGGCGCGACGGCGGGATGACCATCGGCGCCGAGGCGCGGCAGGCGATGCGGCGCGCGTTCGGCATGGAACCGCTGCCGACCGAGGCCGCCCTCGACGCGCTGGAAGGCGCGCTGGCGAGCGGGGCCTCCCACGTCCTGCTGACCGCGGGCGACCGCGGCCGCATCGAGGACGCGCTGCTGCGGCGCCCCGCCGTGCCCGCCGGCGCCCCCGACCCGGCGCCGCGGCCGGCCCGCGAGACCGCACCGGCGGATGGGGACCCGGCCGGCGATCTGCGCGGCCCCGCCGAGGAGTTCCTGCGCGGGCTGCTGGCGGCCGAGCTGAAGATGCCGGCCGACGACATCGCCGCGGACGAGTCCTTCGAGCACTACGGCATCGACTCGCTGCTGGTGCTCAGCCTCACCCGCGAGCTGGAGCGCCACTTCGGCCCGCTGTCCAAGACGCTGTTCTTCGAGTACCTGACCGTCGCCGAGCTCACCGAGTTCCTGGCCGAGCAGCACGGTGGGACACTGCGGGAACTCGTCGGCCCGAGGCGCCAGGACGAACACCAGCCGTCGGCCGTCGCCGGCGCAGCCGTGCCCGCGAGCGCGGTGCCCGCGGCCACCGCGCT
>NZ_MUNE01000646.1 GCF_002154605.1 Streptomyces milbemycinicus
CCGTGGCGCATCTGCAGCAGCACCTTGGTGACCCCCGCGATACCGGCCGCGCCCTCGCAGTGGCCGATGTTCGACTTGACCGAGCCGATCGCGCAGTGCTCCGGCAGTGCGCCCTGGGCTGCGAACGCCTTGGCCAGGCCCGCCACTTCGAGCGGATCGCCGAGGGCCGTCCCGGTGCCGTGCGCCTCCACATAGCTGAGCATGCGCGGGTCGACGCCCGCGGCGGTCAGCGCCTCGGCGATGACCTCGCCCTGCGCGGTCGGGGAGGGCACCGAGTAGCCCGAGGTCCGGCCGCCATGGTTGAGCGCCGTCCCCTTGATCACGCCGTAGATGTGGTCGCCGTCGGCGACGGCCCGCTGCAGGGGCTTGAGGACGACCGCGCCGACGCCCTCGCCGGGCACATAGCCGTCGCCGCCCTCGCCGAAGCTGCGGCAGCGGCCGTCGCTGGAGAGAAACCGGCGCTGGCTGAGCAGCAGAAACTTGTTGGGGTGCGAGTGGATGTTCACACCCCCGGCGAGCGCCGTCTCGCACTGCCCGCTCTTGATGGCCTCGCAGGCCAGGTGGATGGCGGTCAGCGAGGACGAGCACATGGTGTCCAGGGCGACGCTGGGCCCGTTGAAGTCGTAGACGTACGACACCCGGTTGGCGACCGAGGACGCGCTGCCCGACAGGGCGATGGCCTGGCCGCGCTCCTGCGCCTGCGCGCCGTAGAGCTGGTACTCCTGGTACATCAGGCCGACGAAGACGCCGACCCTGCTGGGCGGCGCGACGGCCGCGGCGGCGCCGCCCGGCTCGGCGGCGGCCCGGGCCAGCAGTTCGCCGGTGTATCCGGCGTCCTCGAGCGCGTGGTGGGCGCACTGGAGGAACAGCCGCTCCTGGGGGTCGAGGAGTTCGGCCTCGTTCATGGATATCTGGAAGAACAGCGGATCGAAGCGGTCGATCTCGTCCAGGAAGCCACCCCATCGGCCCGACGAGGAGCCGCCGACGTCGGCGTACCGGCGGTGGTCCCAGCGCTCGGCCGGCACCTCGCGGATGCAGTCGCGACCGGAGCGGAGGTTGCGCCAGAACACGTCCAGGTCGGGCGACATGGGGTAGCGGCCGCTGAGGCCGACGACGGCGATATCGGTCGCCGAGTGGTCCATGTGCGCCGGGTGCGCGTCCCGAGGAGCGGTCTGAGGAGCGGTCTGAGGAGCGGTCTGGGGAGCCGGCTGGGGGGCGTCCGCCAGGGCGCGGGTGGCCAGCCCGGTCAGGTCCGCGCACACCCGGCCGTGTTCGTCGAACACGGTGATGTCCAGCTCCGCCGACGCGGCGTCGTTCCCCGGCCGGTGCCGGATCCAGGCGTACGCCCGGGCCGGGGTGGCTGCGAGCGCCTGCATATGCCGTAGCGCGAACGGCAGGGCGGCGCGGGCCTCCGTCTGCCCGTCGGGGCCCGCCGCGGCCATCCGCAATCCGGCGACGGCCTGCAAGGCGCCGTCGGTGATGCTCGGGTGCAGCCGCAGGCCGTCGCCCGGCCCGGCCGCGTCGGGCAGGCTCAGTTCCGCCAGCACCTGGGGGCGGCCCGCCGCGTCGCTGCCCATGCCCAAGCGCACCAGGGACCGCTGGGCGGGGCCGTAGTCCATGCCCACCCGGGCGTACAGGTCGTACAGCTCGGCGGCGGGCAGCGACCGCTCGGCGCAGGCGGCGTGCAGCGCGTCCAGGGCCGGCAGCGCGCGGTCCACGGTGTCCGGCAGGCTCGCCCGGCCCTTGCCGCACAGGGTGAGCTCGCCATCGCCGGCCACGCTGTGGATCGTGTACTCCCAGCGGGGCCCCGGCAGGGTACGTACGCTCACCTGGAGGTCCAGCCCGTCGGGGCCGCAGGTGGCGGGGCGCTGCCACACGATGTCGTCCAGCCGTACGCGGCCGGCGTGGGCGTGGCCCGCGGCGTGCTCGACCGCCGCGCGCGCCATCTCCAACTGCGCGACCGCGGGGAGGATACGGGCGCCACGCACCCGGTGGTCCCGCAGGAACGGCTCGCCGCCGTCGAAGTGCGTGCGGTACGCGAAGCCGTCGCCGTCCGGTACCGCGTGGTGCAGCATCGGATGCGGGCGCGGCTCCGCACGCCCGCCGTTCGCCTCGGGGGCGGGGCTGGAGCCCTGGGCGACGAGGTGGTGCACGAGGGCTCGTACGGTCCGGTGCCTGAGGAAGGCGGCGGAGGTGAGCGCCAGCCCCAGGCGGTCGTTCAGCCGGGTGGCAAGCTGCGCGAGACCGGTCATATCGAGGCCGAACTCCGCGAACTCGTCGTCGGGGTCCACCTCGTCGGCGTCCACGGCCAGCAGTGCGCAGACCTCCTCGACCACCGCGCCGCGGGTGGATTCCCCGGCGTCATGCCCCACCGCGGACACGGTCGGCGCGCCACCCTGCTCGACGACCAACTCCTCGAGCCGGGCGGCCAGGTCGGCGATCGACCGGTACTCGAAGGTGATGGTGGGCGAGAGCGTCAAGGACAGCCGGTCCTCCAGGCGGGGCACCAGGGACAGCAGGTCCGCCGACGCCAGGCCCAACTCGTAGAAGCCACCGTGGATATCGATACGCTCCGGGGGAACCTCCAGCCGCGCCGAGACGAGTTCACATAACGTGGTCAGCGCGACCCGCCCGGCCGGGGCCGAAGCCGAGGCGGCGGCCACGGACGCGGGCTCGCGGACGGTCCCGGGGACAGACCGGGGAGCGGGCTCACGGACGGGCTCGCCCCATACGTCGAGCGCCGCCACGGCCCGTACCCGCTTGGCCGTGAGCCGCCCGACCTCCGCGATCTTCGCCCCGGCCGCGTCATAGAACTCCACGCCCAGCCGGATGAGTTCATCGTCCCGGTGCACCGAGGCGGCCGGGACCCTGACGAAGCAGCGGCGGCCCAGCGGGGCCGATGCGCGGAACGACTCGAACACCAGCGGCAGATAAAGCCCCTCGCCCTCGGTGCCCTGATACAGCATGTGGCTGCCGATGCTGCCGCCGAGCAGCCCCGACTCGAAGAGCGCCGGATGGAAGAGGAAGGCGTCCGCCGTGTCCCGGTACGCCGAGGGGAGCTCCAGCTCGACGACCCAGTCCTCGGGACGGTGGTGCACCGCGCCGTCGATCTTCATCAGGCCCGAGTGGACGAGGTCGTTCTGGCGTAACCAGCCGTAAAGATCCGCGAGTTGGACGGTCCGATGCCCTCCGGTGAGCGGCAGCGTCAGCCGATCCGGGAAGGTCTGCGGGGTGCGCCGGTGTGCGGCCACCACCGCGTGCACGACATCCGCATCCGCGGCATCCCGCCGGCTCCGGCTGCGGACCTCGATCCGCCAGCCGCCCTTGGGCGCGGGACGCCCCTCGACGACCATCAGGACGCCCTCCCCCGGCGCGGCGACGAGCGGGGCGAGGATGGTGAGGTTCCGCAGTTCGACGTCCGGCATCGGATGACCGTGGCGGGCGAGGACCTGCAGCACCAGATCCACATAGCCCACGCCGGGCAGGAGGTTGCGCCCGTAGACCACATGACCGCGCAGCAAAGGGTTTTCAGTGGTTACGGTAAAAGACTCACAGAACGTCGACCCATCCGCCATCGGTATCCATCCCCGTGAAGTAGATATCGATCCCAAAACAGCCGCAAACCAACAGCAATCCGGGTCAAGGACTGCCTGTGCACATAACTTGACGCTACCCACTGCACCGAGTCAGAGCAATGAGCGCAGAGTGATGTTCCATTCAAGCAGACGAACGGAACGTGATATCAGCGGCGGCTGCTTAACTTTCCGCCAGAAACACAGAAATGGGAGCAACCAGCCGTCCTCATGACCGCCTCACCGTGCCATGCGCACCCGGGCCCGCGCGGGTGCGCGACCGGATGCGCATGGCACGGCAACGTCCCCGTCAGCCGCTCTCCTCCGGCCACTCCGGCTCTGCCACGATCTCCAGGACGGCGCAGCCGAAGGTGTATCCGTGGCCGACGCTGGACAGCACGACGATGTCACCTGGTTTGACGGCCTTGGTCTCCAGCAGGTGGTTGACCCCGGCGAACTGGTCGCCCGCTCCCAGATGGCCGAGCCTGCGGCCGAACTCCCAGTTGGTCTGTTCGACGTCGATGCCGGCGATCTTCTTGACCTCGTCCCAGTCGATCACCGCCCGCCCGGCGTGCGGGTATACGAACCGGGCGACATCCTTGAGGCCGACACCCGCCTCGCCCATCGCCAACTCCATGACCAGCTGCTGTCCGGCGGCGCCCGCCTTGGCCGTGTCCGCGACCTCCACGCCGCTGCTGCTCAGGTACTCCTTGAAGCGCTGCCGCAGGCTGACCGGCCACCCATGCTCGCCCGCGGCGGCCGCCCATGGGCTCGCCCCCCGGTACGCACCCTCGTGCGTGGTGTCGCAGATCACCGCGGTCGACAGCAGCTTGGCCACACCCGAGCCGCGCTTCAGCACCACCGCCGTGGCCCCGTCGCCCCGCGGCGCCCTCTTGTCCGAGCGGTACCGGTCGTACATCGGCAGCTGGTACTTGTCGCTGGTGGTGATGAGCGCGGCGCTGGACGGCCCGCCGGCCGCCACATAGGCCGCCGCCAGGTCGAGCGTGCCAAGGCCCCCGTTGGACGCCTGCTGAAGGTTGATCGCCGGGGCCCGGCCGCCGACGGTACGCGACTGGATGTACGCGGCGGGCGCCCAGTGGTCCAAGCCCTGGAAGCCGAAGCTGGTGGCGTGTGCGACGAGCATGAAGTCGTCGTGGGCGGCCGTGCTACGGCTCAGGGCGCGCCGTCCCGCCTCCACTGCCAGGTCGGCGTGGCTGAGGTCGTCCACGACGCTGACGCTCACCAGGTCGTCGGTCTTGCACTCATCGGCGTCGTAACGCCCCTCGGCCACGGCCTGCCATACGTCCTCGAGCCGACCCAGCCGGACCCCTGACGCATCGATATAGACGTCGTTCCATCTCATGTTGCGTTTCCTCTTCTTGAGGGAACCGGTCCCTTTACGAAATTCCCACCCGAAACCCCAGCAGCGCCTGGGACACCCGCAAAGCACCAAACCATTTCCCGGACCTGAGCGCCTGCCGCTTGACCAAGTCTTTTATCCGGACCGACTCGGCCCAAAAAGCCCCGGAAATGCGCATAGGGCATACTTGACCGGGCCTCACGAGGAGTTCTTGAGCACACTCCAACCGCCATCGACCACAAGCGAGGCGCCGGTCACGAACGAGGCGTCGTCACTGACCAGAAAGGCCACTACCGCGGCGACCTCCTCGGGCCGGCCGAGGCGCCCCACGGCGGTCTCCCGAGCCGACGCCCGCCGGTCCGCTTCGCCGATGCCCTCCCACGCCTTGGTCAGGACCGGTCCGGGCAGCACGCTGTTCACCCGGATCCTGCCGCCGTACTCGACCGCCAACTGCCGCGCCAGCCCCGTGAGCCCGGCCTTCGCCGCGGCGTACGCGGGCCGGCCGGGCAGCCCCACCAGGGCGTGCACCGAGGAGACGAGCACCACGCTGCCGCGCGTCGAGATCAGATCGTCCAGGCAGGCGCGCACACCGAGGAACGACCCGGTGAGGCTCACGGCAAGCTGTTGGTTCCACTCGGCCGCGCTGGTCCGATGGGCCGCCGCGACATGGACGGCGTAGGCATTGCTCACCAGCGCGTGCACGGGCCCGAACGCCTCGCGCGCCGACCGTACGGCCAGCGCCCAGGACGCCTCGTCCGAGACATCGCAGTGCTGGAAGTGCGCACTGCCGCCGGCCTCCCGGATGGCCGCGGCCACCGCCGCGCCCCCCTTCTCATCGATGTCGGCGACGAGAACGCGGGCTCCTTCGGCGGCCAGCCGATGGGCCGTGGCGGCGCCGATACCGGAGGCCGCACCGGTGACCAGCGCGCACCGGCCGGCGAGGCGGCCGGGGGACGAGGCGGGTGTGGGATGCACAAGGACTCCTGCGGGGCGGCGCCGACAACTCATCGCATTAAAAATGAATTATTACGGCGTGCCAAGAGGCCGGATCAGGCCGCGTGATACCTTCGGGGCCGCCGTGCGCCGCTGCTGACCGAGGAGGTGAGACCGATCAACGCTATGACAGTTCGGGCCTCCCTCCCCCGCATGGCCTAGGGAGTGCCCGCAGAAGGCATCCCGAAAGGCCCGAAACGCTATGCGCTTCACCTCTGAGACGTCGTCCGACGGTGTCTCCGAACAGCTCTTCACCCTCGGCGAGATACCCGGCGCGCTGTGGACCCCGGAGGGTGTCGTCGGCACCCGTCCCCTGATCCTGCTGGGACACGGCGGCGGTCAGCACAAGAAGGCCCCCGACATCCTGACCCTCGCGCACCGCTTGGTGGCCGAGTGCGGTTTCGCGGCGGTGGCGGTCGATGTGCCCAGCCACGGCGACCGGCCGCAGCACGAGGAGTACAGCCGGATCGCGGCCGACAACCAGGCTCGTGTGGAGGCGGGGGAAGAGCTGGCTCCGCTGATCGCCCGCTTCCAGGCGCTCGTAGCCCGCCAGACCGTCCCGGAGTGGCGGGCCGTCCTGGACGCGGTCCAGCAACTGGAGCACGTCGGCACCGGGCCCGTGGGCTACTGGGGCGTCTCGCTCGGGTGCGGGCTCGGCGTTCCGTTCGTTGCCGCCGAACCCCGGGTGCGTGCCGCGGTGCTGGGTCTGGGTGGGGCCCTGGCCTCGGCCGAGGACGCCGCGCGGATCACCGTCCCGGTCGAGTTCCTGGTGCAGTGGGACGATGAACGAGTGCCGCGGGCGCAGAGCCTGGCGCTGTTCGACGCCTTGGCCTCTTCCGAGAAGACGCTGCACGCCAACCCCGGCAAACACGGCGAAGTCCCGGCCTTCGAACGGGACAGCACGCTGCGGTTCTTCTCCCGCCACCTGATCTGACACCAACACCGTTCACTCCGGCAACACGGTTTCCCGTAACTCCCGTTACCCTGGCACGGCTTGATCACAGATTCGCACGAGCGCGCAGAGCGCACGGGGCGCATCCGGGCAACAGCACGGACGGGGGACGCACATGGGGAGTGACGCCGTATGGCCGGAATGAAGCTCTATTCACTCGAATCCAACGATCCGCCGCAGCTCGGCCCCTACCGGCTGCTGCGGCGGATCGCCACCGGCGGCATGGGCCGTATCTATCTCGCCCGACAGGCGGCCCCCGGGACCGCCGCCGGCCCCGCCGGACCCACCGGAACCGTGGTGGACCACGGACTCGTCGCGGTCAAGACGCTCCTCGCCGAGGGATTCGTGAGCAAGCCGGACCGGGAGCGGTTCGCCCGCGAGGTGGAGCTGGCGGGGCGGGTCGACAGCGCGTACACCGCCACAGTGCTCGACGCCAACGCCAAGGCGGAGCGCCCGTGGCTCGCCATCGAGTTCATACCGGCGCCCAGTCTGGGCGAACTCGTCGTCAACGCCGGTACGCTGCCCGCCGACGCGGTGCGCTGGGTCGCGGCCGCGGCCGCGCGGGCGCTGGTCGAGCTGCACGGTCGGGGGGTCGTCCACCGCGACATCAAACCCCTGAACATTCTGCTGCCCCACGACGGCCCCCGCCTCATCGACTTCGGTATCTCGCACGCCCACGACCACACCAGCTCGACGACGACCATCGGCACCTTCGCGTTCACATCGCCGGAGCAGGCGTGCGGCAAGAAGTCCACCGCCGCGTCCGATATGTACTCCCTGGGCGCCACGCTCTTCTTCCTCTCGGTCGGCCGTGCGCCGTACGAGCAGACCGACCACTCCTTCGGCATCCTCGCCCTCGTCCAGCGCGGCGAGCTCGACACGGACGGGCTGCCGCCGGAGCTGGAACCGCTGATCCTCCCCTTGCTGCGGGTCGACCCCGAGAGCCGTCCCACCCCGTCCGACGTGCTACGGGACGTCCTTGCCGACATCGACCAAGTGTCGGCCGAGCCAAGGCTGCCGCAGGCGTGGACCGCGCTGATCGAGGAGTACGCGGAGCAGGGCCGCCAACTGCGCGACGGAGCGGTGGACTTCGCCGCGGCCGAAGCGCCGACTCAGGTGAGGCCCGAGGGCCCTCCGGAGCGCGCGGACGAGGCGATCAGCGAGATGCGTGAGCAGTTGGAGGCCCTGCGCAAGCAGCGGGACGCCTTGGTGCAGGCGCAGGCCGAGGAGCAGGCGGAGGCGGAGGCGCGGGAGCTCGCGCGCCAGGAAGAGGAGGAGCGCAGGCGCAGGGAACAGGCGCGCAAGGAAGAGGCGGAACGCAGGGAGCGGGAGCGCAAGGAGCAGGAGAGGAAGGAACGGGAGCGGAAGGAGAAGGAACGCAAGGAACGCGAGCGGAAAGAACGCGAGCGCAAGGAGAGCCAGCGCAAGGAACGCGAGCGAATAGCGCGCGAGAAGACCGAGACCGCCGCCCAGAACAAGAGCACCAGCACGACATGGACGCCCAAGGCTCCGCCCAAGCCCGCAGCGGCCAAGCAGCCTGCCAAGAGTTCAGGTTCCTCGGAGAGCTGGGGTGGCCTGCTCCTGGTCGCGCTCATCATCGGCGCCCTGGTCTGGCATCCCTGGGACAAGAAGGACGACGACACCCCGAAGAGCAGCCCCTCCTCGGGCGTCACCCTCTCCAGCAGCAGCGGCACCACCAGCGGCACCGACGGCGGTTCCGACGACGACAGCGACAGCGGCACCGACGGCTACAGCTCCTCCAGCTCCTCCAGTTCGTCGAGCGGCGGCCTCGACGACACCGAGACCGAGCCCGAACCCGAGACCACCTCCCCCGAGCCCGAGCCCGACCCCACCGAAGAGGCGTTCAAGGCCGTCTCCTACGGGGACTGCCTGGATGTCGTCGACACCGGCTACGGCGGCACCACCAAGTACGACTGGAGCGAGGAGGAGCCGAACACGACGTCCTGCGGCTACGGGACGCGTGTGAAGGTCACCGGCACCAGCGGCGACTGCCCATCCGGTGTGGGCAAGGCCACCTGGTCGTACTACTCCACCAGCAGCGGCGAGCGGAGCGAGCTCTGCCTCACCGGCCAGTACCGCCAGGGTGACTGTCTGCTCGCCAAGCACGAGGGCAACACCATCAGCAGCATCGCCATGCTGTCGTCCCCGAACTGCACGGACCGGAAGGTTCCCGTCCCGTACAACGAGATCCTGGTCGTCACGAACGTCTACCGGGCGACGGGCGCCGGCGCCGAGGTCTGCCGCCAGGGACAGTACGACTCCAACACGTACTGGTCCACGGAGGTGGACGACGGCGCGACGCAGCTGTGCCTGAAGGCGTACGACTGAAGCAGCCGCGGTGGCCTCAGGACGCGGTGGCGGCCGCGGCCGCGCGGCCCGTCTGGCGGCCGGAGAACAGACAGCCACCCAGGAAGGTGCCCTCCAGGGAGCGGTAGCCGTGGACGCCGCCGCCGCCGAATCCCGCGACTTCTCCGGCCGCGTACAGACCGGGTATGGGGTTTCCGGTGCTGTCCAGGACGCGGCCGGAGAGGTCGGTCTGCAGGCCGCCGAGGGTTTTGCGGGTGAGGATGTTGAGGCGCACGGCGATGAGAGGGCCGGCGCCGGAATCCAGGATCTTGTGCGCCGAGGCGGTGCGGCTGAGCGAGTCCCCGGGGTAGCTGAGGGCGTTGCGGATGCCCATGACCTGGACGTCCTTGGTGTACGGGTTGTCGATCTCCCGGTCTCGGGCGTCGATCTGCCGTTTGAGGTCGGCGAGGTCGATGAGGTTGTCGCCGGTGAGTTTGTTCATGCCCGCGACGAGTTCGGGCAGCGTGGTGGCGACGACGAAGTCGGCCCCCTTCTCCTTGAACTTCTCGATCGGCTCCGGCGTCTGCCAGATCCGCGACAGCAGCTTCCAGATGTTCTTCTCGGTGAGGTCCGGGTTCTGCTCGGAGCCGGAGAGCGCGAACTCCTTGGCGATGATCTTCTGGGTGGTGACGAACCAGGAGTAGTCATAGCCGGAGTCGGTGATCGACTTGAGGGTGTGCAGGGTGTCGTAGCCGGGGATGTCGGGCGTGTTGAAGCGTTTGCCGGTGGCGTCGAACCACATGGACGAGGGGCCGGGCAGGATACGGATGCCATGGCCGGGCCAGATCGGGTCGTAGTTCCTCAGGCCCTCGGTGTAGTGCCACATACGGTCCGGGTTGACGATCCGCCCGCCCGCCTTCTCGGTGATCGCGAGCATGCGGCCGTCCACATGCGCGGGCACGCCGGTGACCATGAACTTCGGCGGGGTGCCGAGGCGGGCCGGCCAGTTCTGCCGTACGAGGTCATGGTTGGCGCCGATGCCACCTGAGGTGACGATCACGACAGGGGCGCGGAGTTCGAAGTCGCCGACCACGGTACGGGAGGTGGGCTTGCCGCGTGCGGCGTCGCTCGGTTCCAGGATGGCGCCGCGTACGCCGGTGACCGCCCCGCCGGTCGTCACGATGCCGTCGACGCGGTGCCGGAACTTGAAGGTCACCTTGCCGGCCGCCACCGCGTCCCGCACCTTCTTCTCGAACGGCTCGACGACGGCCGGTCCGGTGCCCCAGGTGACATGGAAGCGGGGCACCGAGTTGCCGTGGCCGTCCGCGAGCCCGCCGCCGCGCTCGGCCCAGCCGACGATCGGGAACCAGCGCACACCCAGGCCGTACAGCCAGGACCGCTTCTCTCCGGCGGCGAAGTCCACATACGCCTCGGCCCACTTGTACGCCCAGTGGTCCTGGCCGGCCGGGTCGTCGATCCCGCGGTCGAAGCCGGCCGTGCCCAGCCAGTCCTGCCAGGCCAGTTCGCGGGAGTCCTTGATGCCCATGAGCCGCTGCTCCTCGGAGTCCACGAAGAACAGACCGCCGAAGGACCAGAACGCCTGCCCGCCCAGATTGCTCTCCGGCTCCTGGTCCAGGAGCAGCACCTTGCGCCCCGCCGCGGCCAGTTCGGCCGTGGCGACCAGCCCGGCCAGCCCGTGGCCCACCACGATCGCGTCCGCGTCCGCCGACGCCGCGGGGGCGGCGAAGGCCGGGACCGCCATCTGGGCGAGCGCGGCACCGGCGAGCACTCCGCCCGCCACCGTCAGGGCGTGGCGGCGGCTGACGCCGGCCGGGAACTCGGAGCCGTGCCCGTGACGCGCTTCGGAGCTTTCTCTGTGGTTGTCCATGGCTGCCTTCCGGGAAAAAGGGGGGGGCTGAAGGTGCGGCAGAGACGAGCTGGACTACCGAGGCGGCAAGGTGTTACCGACGGTAGCCCAGAGGGTGTCCAGCCGCCAGAGTGCTGCGTTTCGGTTCCGCCGCCTCCCTCGTACGGGTGAACTTTCGGTGTGGCGTGGCCGCCCCGGCCGGGCCGTCCCACCAGGCATCCCTCGAAGCGATCGCGCTCCTTGCGGTTCGGGAGCAACCGAAACGTGATCAACAAGAGATGCGGAACGGGAGTTGTCATCTCATAGACTCCCGGGGGCAGTTGATCTTCCTCACGGCCATCCCCGGACCTTTCCCGATCTCCCTCAGGAGAGCCCCATATGCTGGCTGACGCCGTCGACAACCGGCTGGCCCGAAACCCGATCGCGATCGTGGGACTGGCGGGACTCTTCCCCCAGGCGACGAACGTACGGGAGTTCTGGAACAACATCGTGGCCGGCACCGACTGCATCGAGGATGTCCCGGCATCCCGCTTCAGTGTCGACGACTACTTCGACCCGGACCCCTTCGCCGAGGACAAGACCTACTGCCGGCGCGGCGGCTTCCTGCCCCCGTTCCGCTTCGACCCCCGCGAGTTCGGCATTCCCCCCAACACACTGGACGCCACCGGGCTGATCCAGCTGCTCAGCCTCCATGTGGCCCAAGACGTACTGCGGGACGCCGGGTGTGACACCTCCACTTGGTACAACCCGGCGCGGACCGGGGTGGTGCTCGGGGTGTGCGGAGGCAGTTCGAGCATGATGCCGCTGGCGGCGCGGCTCCAGACGCCCGCGCTCAAGGCGGCGGTCCTCAGCTGTGGACTGAGCGAGCGGGACGCCGAGGAGATCGCGCGCCGCTACACGGCGGCCTTCCCGTCGTGGACGGAGAACTCCTTCCCCGGTTTCCTGGGCAATGTCGTCTCCGGCCGGATCGCGAACCGCCTCAACCTCGGCGCGTTCAACGGCACCGTGGACGCCGCCTGCGCCAGCTCCCTCGCCGCGCTGCGGATGGCCGTCAGCGAGCTGGTAGGGCACCGCGCCGACCTCATGATCACCGGCGGGGCCGACGCGGACAACACCATCTTCTCCTTCATGTGCTTCAGCAAGACCCCGGCGCTGTCGCCGAGCGGCGAGATCCGCCCCTTCGACGAGGACGCCGACGGCACCCTCGTCGGGGAAGGCATCGGGATGCTGGCCCTCAAGCGGCTGGCCGATGCCGAGCGCGACGGCGACCGGGTCTACGCCGTCATCCGCGGCCTCGGCACCTCGAGCGACGGCCGGTCCCAGAGCATCTTCGCGCCCTGCGGAGACGGCCAGCTCACCGCGTTGCGCCGGGCCTACGAGGACGCCGACTGCCCGCCGTCCTCGGTCGGGCTGATCGAGGCCCACGGCACCGGCACCACCACCGGTGACGATGTGGAACTCGGCGCGCTCAACACGCTGATGGCAACGCCCGAGGACCGGCGGTACGCGGCGGTCGGCAGCGTGAAGTCCCAGATCGGGCACACCAAGGCGGCGGCCGGCGCGGCCGGGCTGATCAAGGCTGCCCTCGCCCTCCACCACAAGGTGCTGCCCGCCACCATCAACGTCCGCACCCCCAGCGCCACGGCCCGGCAGGAGGACGCGGCGCTGTACGTCAACACCACCACCCGCCCGTGGATCCGCGACCCGCGGCGCTCGGTGCGCCGGGCGGGAGTGTCCGCGTTCGGCTTCGGCGGGGTCAATGTGCACGCCGTACTGGAGGAACACCGCCCCCCGAACGACGCGACCCATGCGACCGACGCGACGCGCACCCTCCACACCACCCCGCGAGCCCACCTCTGTCATGCCCCGACCCCGGAGGCGCTGCGCGCACTGCTCGAACGCGGCGAACACCCCGCCACCCCCGACGAGATACCCGCCGGCCACGCCCGTTTGGGCTTCGTCGCCACCGACGACGCCTACCCTGATCTGCTCGCCAAGGCCATCGCACAGTTCGACGCACACTCGGGCCTTGCTCACTGGACCCACGCGGACGGCATCTGGTACCGCGCCGCCGCGCTCCCCGGGGGCGGCAAGGCGGCGGCGCTGTTCGCCGGTCAGGGCAGCCAGTACGTCAACATGGGCCGCGAGGCGCTGCTCTCCATACCCCCGGTGCGCGCCGCCTTCGACGCGGCCAACGCCCCGTACGCGGACCGGAATCAGCCCCGTGAGCTGCTGTCCGACGTCGTCTTCCCGGTGCCCGGGCGGGACGGGAAGGACCTGCGGCGCGCCTCCGAGCGGCTGCGCCGCACCGCCTACGCCCAGCCCGCCATCGGGGCGCTGTCGATGGGGCAGTTCCGCTATCTCTCCGAACTCGGCTTCGCCCCGGACGGCATGCTCGGCCACAGTTTCGGCGAGCTGACCGCCCTGTGGGCCGCGGACTGCCTCGACGACGCCGGTTTCCTCGCCACCACGGCGGCCCGCGCCCGGACGATGGCCCCGCCCGCCGACGCAGCCGGGCACGACTCGGGCGCCATGGCGAGCGTACGTACCTCATCCGCCCAACTGGACGCCCTGCTCGGCGAGTTTCCCGAGCTGACGGTGTGCAACCGGAACGCGCCCGAGGTGGTGGTGGTCGGCGGCCCGACGGCCACCGTCGAGCGGTTCACCGCGGCCTGCGGCGAGCGCCGTATCCCCGCGCAGCGGCTGTCCGTCGAGGCGGCTTTCCACACCCCGCATGTCCAGCACGCCGTCGCCTCCTTCGCCCGCGAGATCGCCGGCATCCCGCTCCGTACCCCGCGGGTTCCGGTGTACGCGAACACGCCGGGCGCGAGCTATGGCGACGCCCCCGAGGCGAACCGTGAGGTGCTGACCCGGCAGATCGTCAATACCGTCGACTTCGAGGCCAGGCTGCGGGAGATGTACGCGGACGGCTTCCGGGTCTTCGTGGAGTTCGGGCCCAAGCGCACGCTCTCCCACTTCGTCGAGCAGACGCTCGGCGATCAGGGGGTGGACATCGTCTGGACGGACATCGGCACGGGCGGCGACAGCGCGCTCGCCCTGAAGCAGGCGGCCGTCCAACTCACGGTTCTGGGACTGCCGCTGAGCGGCATCGACCGGTACGACGAGCCGGTGCCGCCGCGCCCCGTCGCCTCCGCGGTGGCCCGGGTCCTCGACGGCCCGCAGTTCGCCACGATCGCCCGTCAGGAGGGATACGAGCGGGTCCTCGGCACGCCGTACCGGGTGGCCGGGGCCGTCGGCCGGGAGCCGGAGCACGTCGCCGAACCACAGCCCGCGGCCGCCGCTCACGACGATCCGCTGGGGCGCGCCGCGGCCGAGCATCTGACCATGCACACCCGCTATCTCGACGGGCAGCTGCGGACCGCCGACCAGCTGGTGAGCCTGCTGAACGAGGGCGTCGGCAGCGGCTCGCCCGAAGCGGTCCTCTCCGGGATCACCGCCATCCGGGACCACAGCCTGGCGCTCGGCGATGCCCACGCACGCGCCAGCGAGGTGCTGAGCGACCTGCTGCGCCTGCCCACGGGCGCGACGCCGACCGGATATTCGCCCACCGGCACATCCAACGGATATGCGCTCGAAGCGCCGTCGTACCCCGGTCCGTTCCCCTCGGTCGACGCGCCCCCGGAGGTCCCGCCCCCGGCTCAGCCC
>NZ_MUNE01000647.1 GCF_002154605.1 Streptomyces milbemycinicus
GACTTGCCGCTGCCGGACTCGCCGACCAGCGCCAGCACTTCCCCGCGCCGCACCCGGAAGGACACGCCGTGGACCGCGCGGCTCGCGCCGTAGTCGATGGTGATGTCGCGGACGGCGACCGCCTCCGGGGCGTCGGCGGGGACCTGGGCCTTGGGCCGGATCTCGCGGGTGCCGTCCTCGGCGACGAGGGCGAGCCCGGCGTCGGACAGGCGCGGGACGCTGGCCAGCAGCCGCCGGGTGTACGGGTCGGCGGGCGCGGTGAAGAGGCGGCGGGTGGGGGCGGCCTCGACGACCCGGCCGGCGCGCAACACCGCGACGTCGTCGGCCATGTGGTTGACGACGCCGAGGTCGTGGCTGACCAGGACGGCGGCGAGGCCGAGTTCGTCGCGCAGCGCGGCGAGGAGGTCGAGGACGCCGCGCTGGGTGATGACGTCGAGGCCGGTGGTGGGTTCGTCGAGGACGAGGACCTTGGGGCGGGCGGCGATGGCCATGGCGATGGCGACGCGCTGCTGCTGTCCGCCGGAGAGTTCGTGCGGGTAGCGGCGGGCGAGTTCGGCGGGGCGCGGGAGGCGAACCTGGTCGAGGAGGTCGGTGACGGCGGCCGGGTCGGTGGCGGCGTCGCCGCGCAGGGCTTCCGCGATCTGCCGGCCGACCCGCATCGAGGGGGTCAGGGCGTGCCCGGCGTTCTGCGCGACCATGGCGACGGTGCCGCCGCGCAGCCGCCGCAGTTCCTTTGCCGGGAGGGCGAAGACGTCGTTCCCGTCGACCCGTACCGTGCCCGCGGTGATGCGCGAGCCGTGGCGCAGATGTCCGAGCAGGGTGGCGGCGACGGTCGACTTGCCGCTGCCGGACTCGCCGACGAGGGCGAGGGTTCGGCCGGGGCACAGTTCGAAGCCGACCTCGTGGACGACGGGGACGTCCCGGCCCCCGGAGCGGTAGCTGACGGACAGGCCGTCAACAGCGACGATGGCGGGGGTGGTCATCAGGAGCCCTCCCGGATCCGGTCCACGCCCCAGGCCTTGGACAGGCCGTCGGCGGCGAGGTTGAGCCCGATCACGAGCGTGGCCAGGGCGATGATGGGCGCCAGGCTCGCCATCGGTACGACGGTGATGGCGGTGCGGTTCTCGGCGACCATCAGCCCCCAGTCGGGGGTGGGCGGGTTGGCGCCGAAGCCGAGGAAGGACAGGGAGCTGATCAGCAGCACCACCCAGGAGGCGCGCATCGCGAACTCGACGCACACCACATCGGTGATGTTGGGCAGCACCTCGCGCCACAGGATCGACCAGGTCCGCTCGCCGCGGGCGCGGGCGGCGGTGACGTAGTCGGCGGGGACGACGGCCAGCGCGGCGCCGCGGACGACCCGTACGACCTGCGGGACGTAGACGACGGCGATGGCGAGCACGATGACCGCGGGCCCGGTGCCGAGCGCGGTGACGACGACCAGCAGGGCGAGGATCGAGGGGATGGACAGCACGGCGTCCAGCACCCGCATCAGCACATCGTCCAGCCAGCCGCCGCGCAGCGCGGCGGCGCAGCCGAGGACGGTGCCGAGGGCGATGGTCAGCACGGTCGCGGCGACGGAGACGCCGAGCGCGTACCGCCCGCCGTACAGCACCCGGGCCAGTACGTCGCGTCCGTACTGGTCGGTGCCCGCCCAGTGGTCGGCGCCGGGGCCGAGGAGGGCGTGGGTGGCATCGCCGACCGTCGGCTCGTACGAGGTCAGCACGGGCGCGAGCAGCGCGATCAGAACGTGGACGGCGACGATCGCGAGCCCGATGGTGGCGGCGCGGGAGGAGCGTACGGTGCGCCAGGTGCGGGCGGCGAGGCCGGACCGGGCGGCGGGCGCTTCGACCGGAACAACAGCGTCGGGGATCTTCAGGGTGCTCATCGGGTCCGCCCTCCTCGGGTCCTGAGCTTGGGGTTGAGGGCCATGGCGCCGAGGTCGGCGGCCAGGTTGCAGCAGACGTAGACGACCGCGCTGATCAGGGCGATGGCCTGGATGACGGGCAGGTCGCGGTTCTGTACGGAGGAGAGCATCAGCTTGCCGATGCCCGGGTAGTTGAAGACGTTCTCGACGACGGCCACGCCGCCGACCAGCCACGCCACATTGAGCGCGATGACGTGCAGAGTGGGCAGCAGCGCGCCGGGCAGGGCGTGGCGGGTGACCACGCGCCAGGTGGACAGGCCCTTGAGCCGGGCGGTGGTGACGTACTCGCCGGCCATGACGTCGATGACCGAGGTGCGGGCCATGCGGACGATGTACGCGGCCATCACGATCGCGAGCGAGGCGGCGGGCAGCCATACGGCGGGGAGCAGCTGTCCGACGCTCGCGTCGGGACCGTAGAGCACCACGGCGGGCAGGACGGGGACGGCGATGGAGAAGAGCAGCACCAGCACGGTGGCCACGACGAACTCGGGGACACTCATCCCGATCAGGCTGACGGTGGAGATGAGGTGGTCGGGCCAGCGGTCGCGGTAGAGCCCGGCGATGATGCCCAGTACGAGCGAGCCGGTGACCGCGAAGAGGACGGTGACGACGGCGATCAGCGCGGAGTTGCCGAGGTACTGGCCGACTTCCCCGCCCACCGGCTTGGCGTTGACGAGCGAGGTGCCGAAGTCGCCGTGGAGCGCGCCTTTGACCCACTCCAGGTAGCGCTCCCAGGCGGGCTGGTCGAGGTGGAGCTTGTCGCGCAGCGCGGCGACGGCGGTGGGGGTGGCGTCCTTGCCGAGCACCTGGGTGGCGACGTCGCCGGGCAGGGACTGGACGGCGAGGAAGACCAGGACGGAGGAGAGCAGGAGCGTGCCGAACGCGGCGACGACACGTCGTACGACGAAGGAGAGCACGTCTCTCACGCCCCCTTCAGCCCGATGCCGAGGTAGTCGAACTCGAAGCCGTGCTCCGCGTAGCCGCGCACCTTGCGGGAGATGCCGACGAGCCGGTCGGCGAACATCGGGGTGATCGCCCCGCCCCGCTCCACGACCGCGGTCTGCGCCTGCTGGTAGAGCTCGCGGCGGCGCGCGTCGTCGGTCTCCCGGCGGGCCCGGTCCAGCAGCGCGTCGAAGTCCTTGTCGGCCCAGGCGGTCTCGTTGTACGAGGAGCCGCCCCGGAAGACCTGGTTGAGGAGCTGGTCGATGGGGCGGCCGGTGTACCAGTAGGTGGCCATGAGGGGCTTCTTCATCCAGATCTGGGTGTAGTACGAGTCGGCGGCGGCCGTCTTGACCCGGATCCGGATGCCGGCCCGCTTGGCGGACTCCTGGTAGGCGAGGGCCATGGGCGTGAAGATCGGGTCGTAGGAGGAGGTGTAGAGGTCGACCGCGAGCCGTTCCTGCCCGGCCTGCTTGAGCAGATGGCGGGCCTTTTCGGGGTCGTGGGCGGGGTGGGTGGCGAGGTGGCCGGGGTCGGTGGGCGGTACGGGGTTGTCCCAGCCGATGGTGCCCGCGCCCTGGAGGGCGACCTTCAGGACGTGCTCGGGGTCGTAGGCGAGCTTCATCGCCTGCCGTACCCGTACGTCGGTGAAGGGCTTCTCGGTGGTGAGCATCGGCAGCACGTACCACTGGGCGTTCTTCGCCCGGGCGACGGTGGCGCGGGACGAGTTGGCGACGACGCGGGCGGTGGCGAAGTCCAGGTTGGTCTGGGAGAGCAGATCGACCTGGCCGGCGAGCAGGGCGTTGGAGCGGGCCTGCATATCGGCGACGGAGTAGAAGTCGATCGCGTCGAGGACGGGGCGGCCGGCCCAGTGGTCCGGGTAGGCGGCGATCCGGCCGGGCCCGGCGGCGGTGAA
>NZ_MUNE01000648.1 GCF_002154605.1 Streptomyces milbemycinicus
CCTCACTCGCACCCCCGCCCCCACCCGCGCCGCCGCGCTCGTCACCTCGGTGCTCACCGTGGATGCCCTGCTCCACCTGTACTGGACGACGGGCGCCACCTGGCCCGCGGCCGATGACGAAAGCCTGTCCCAAGCGGTTCTCGGTACGGACGTGCCGTTCACACCGCCGATCCTGCTCCCTCTCGTCGCCCTTCTCCTCACCGCCGCCGGCTTCGTCCTCGCCCACTCCCGCCGCCCCCGTCACCTGGTCCTCCGGCTCGGCACCCTGGCCGTGGCCGCGGGTCTCTCGCTGCGCGCCCTCGCGGGGATCTACTGGCTGTTCGCCAAAGAGACCGGCACCGCTTTCTACTGGCTCAACCTCGCGCTCTACACCCCGCTGTGCGCCGTTCTGGCCATCGCGGCCCTGCGCGTGGCGCGGTGGAAGGATGACGCCCGTGCCCGATGAGCGACCCGATGACCAGACGGCCCGGCTCGTGCGAGCCGCCCAGCGTGGCGACACGCTCGCCATGGCCGAACTCCTGGACCTCCTCGCTCCGTACGTGGGTCGCGTCTGCGCGCCCATCGCCCTGGACCAGGGGGCGGACGCGGCGCAGGACGCCCTGGTGGCGGTCTTCAAGTCGCTGCGCGCCCTGAAGGACCCGGCCGCCCTGCACGGCTGGGTCCGTGCCATCGCCGTGCGCGAGGCGGTCCGCACCGCGCATCGCGCCGCCCGCACCGTACCGGCCGATCTCAGCGCGCTCCCGGCCCGCGGCGACCCCCAACTCTCCGCCGACATCAGCGACGTACTGGACCGGCTCTCCCCCGAACACCGCGCGGTACTGATGCTGCGTGACGTGGAGGGCCTGGACGAGCGCACCGCCGCGGCCCTGCTCGGTGTGCGTACGGGCACCGTCAAGTCGCGGCTGCACCGGGCCCGTGACACCTTCCGAAAGGCGTGGACGTCATGAACGAGCGCTGGCCCACCATCGACCTCGACCCCGTACGCCGCCTGCACGCTCTGGCCGCCGGTATCCGCGGCGCGCATGTGACCGAGGCGCATGTCGACGCACCCTTCGAGCGGGTCTGGTCCCTGCTGGGCGACTTGGAGGGCGGGTTCGGACAGGTGGTGACCGACATGGAGCGGCTGCGCGTCGTCCACCGGCAGGGCGAGCGCGTCGAGGCGCTGGCCCGCAGCAGGTACGGGATGCGGGCCCGGCTGCGCGGGGTGCAGCGGCCGGGCTGGTGCTGGCTGCAGAGCCGGTTCCTGCTGATCGGCGTGGCGGCGACGCCCGAAGGCCCGGGCACGCGGGTGGCGTTCACCGGGGGCGTGCGGCTGCCGTCCCGAGCCGCCCTGATCTCCCTGGGCGTACGTCGTGAGGGCGTCCGCAGCGTGGAGAATTTGACGGCCCTGCTGTGAGCCGGACAGCGTCTCCCTTCTTCCATCACCTGTCGGCGATCTTCACTGGTACGTTCCGATCATGTCGCGCCTGGTGGAAGTTCCTGGGTACGTACGATTCTGGACCGCCTCGGCTGTGTCTGCTTTCGGTTCTCAGGTCACCGGGCTGGCCCTGCAGATCCTTACCGCCGTGGCGCTCAGCGCGTCCGCCACAGAGGTAGGCATCGTCAATGCCGCCCGCTGGGTTCCGTATCTGCTCTTCGGACTCGTGGCCGGGGTCGTCGTGGACCGTTGTCGGCGCAAGCCGATGATGGTCGGCACGGATCTCGCGAGGGCGGTCCTGCTCGGTGCGATACCGGTGCTGTATGCGCTGGATCAGCTCAGCATCCCCGCGCTGTGTTTGTTCCTCTTCGCGTTCGGTGTGATGTCGTTGCTGTTCGAGGCGGCGAACCAGTCGTATGTGGCACAGCTGGTACCAAAAGAACTGCTCAACGCGGGATACGCCCGGGTGGAACAGGCCGGCGCGGTGGCCGGCTCGACCGGCCCCCTTATCGCCGGGGTGCTGATCAAAATCGTGGGAGCGCCGTTTGCCGTGCTGGTGGACGCCCTCACCTATCTGATGTCCGGGCTGCTCCTCGCCTCGGTGAAGGCGCCCGACCCCGTCCCCGACCGAGGCGCGCGGCGCAGCCTGGGCAGTGAACTGCGCGAGGGGCTCGCCTGGGTCTACCGGCATCGCACGCTGGCGTCCATCGCCCTGACCTCGCACGCGATGCTCCTCTTCAACAGCATGGTGAGCACGGTCTTCGTGGTCTTCGCCTTGCGCGAGCTCAAAATCGGGGAATTCGGTTTGGGG
The DNA here is from genome assembly GCF_002154605.1 of Streptomyces milbemycinicus. Classification (GTDB taxonomy): domain Bacteria; phylum Actinomycetota; class Actinomycetes; order Streptomycetales; family Streptomycetaceae; genus Streptomyces; species Streptomyces milbemycinicus. The sequence continues at coordinate 2,229 of NZ_MUNE01000648.1, forward strand.
GCCACCTACGCCTTCGCGAGTGTCGGCGCGGTACTCGGCGGTGCGCTCTCCGGACGCGTGGCCAGAAGGCTGGACGTCGGCGCCACTCTGATCGCCTTCCGCCTGCTCGCCGCCATTGGCTGGCTGCCCCTGGTCCTGGCCGAGCGCGGACCGTGGGCACTCGCCGCCGTGTCGCTCGCCTTCTTCCTCGTGTCCCTGGCCATCGGCATCGAAAGCCCGGTGGAGATGAGCTACCGCCAGGCGGTGACACCTGACCGGCTGCGCGGGCGGATGAACGCGACGATCCGCTCGATGAACTGGGGGATGGTAGCGGTGGGGGCACCACTTGGCGGCGTACTCGCCGATCAGGTCAGCTATCGCTTCGCCCTGTGGATCGGCCTGTCCGGGGCAGTCATCCAGGCACTCGCGCTGGCGGTTTCTCGTACTCGCGGGGCCCGCACTGCCGACGAATTGGATTCCTCGGCATCCGACCCGGCATGTCACGCCGCAGAAGCCGCTGACAGGGACGGCAGGGACTGATCGGTTCGCGGTGGCGGCTTGGGTTGGTTTCAGCGACCCGCGGTCAGCTGCCCCGCGGTGGTCCGTCCAGCCTTGCCAGCAGCAGCCGTACGCAGCGGTCGGCGAGCTCCGCCGACCGCGCGGAGGGCGGGACGGAGGTCAGCACCCAGGGCAGTGCGAGCGTCCGCAGCAGCGGCAGCAGCGGCA
>NZ_MUNE01000649.1 GCF_002154605.1 Streptomyces milbemycinicus
GGCGGGGCCGGTCGGCGCCCTCGTCGTCCTCCAGGGCCGCCAGGGCGGGCTCCGGTGCCCCTCCGGCCTCGCCCGTCCCCTCGGCGGCTTCCTGAGCCCCCTGGGCCTCATGAGCGGCCTGGGCGGCCTGGGCGAACAGATCCTCCTGGGTGTAGTCCGCCAGGCCGCTCACGCCCACTCCCAGCAGCCGCACACCCGCCGTGGTGTCCACGCCTTCCAGCAGCCGCGCCGCGGCCTCCCGCACCACCGCCGGATCGTCCGTCGGCCCGCGCAGCGTCTCCGAGCGGGTCAGCGTGGAGAAGTCGTAACGCCGCACCTTGAGCACGACCGTGCGGCCCGAACGGCCGGCTCCGCGCAGCCGCCGCACACACCGGTCGGCGAGCCGCGCCACCTCCAGCTGCACCCGTGTGCGGTCGGTGAGGTCGACGTCGTATGTGTCCTCCACCGATACGGACTTGGCGTCCCGCTCGGCCACGACCGGCCGGTCGTCCTGCCCACAGGCCATGACGTACAGCGACGCGCCATGGGCCTTGCCCAGCAGCCGGACCAGCTCCTCCTCCCCCGCCTCCCTCGTCTCGGCGACGGTGGTGATCCCGGCCCGGCGCAGCGCCTCCGCGGTGGCCGGGCCCACCCCGGGCAAGGTACGCACGGTCAGCGGCCCCAGGAGCTCCCACTCGGTGCCCGGTTCGATGAGCACCAGCCCATCGGGCTTGGCCCGCTCGGAGGCGATCTTGGCGAGCATCTTGGACCCGGCCAGGCCCACCGAGCCGGTCAGCCCGGTCGCAGCCACGATGTCCGCGCGCAGCCGCTCCCCCACGGCCCGCGCCGCCTCGGCCGTGGCCGGGACACCGCCCGCCTCCAGATCCACGAACGCCTCGTCCAGGCTCAGCGGCTCGACCAGCGGGGACAGGGTGGCCAGCAGGGCCATGGCCCTGTCGCTCACCTGGCGGTACAGGGAGAAGCGGGGGGTGAGATATGCCGCGTTCGGACACAGGCGGCGGGCCTGGGCCATCGCCATGGCCGAGTGGACTCCGAACACCCGCGCCTCATAGGAAGCCGTGGCCACCACGCCGCGCGGCCCCAGGCCGCCGACGATCACCGGCTTGCCGCGCAGGCTGGGCTTGGCCGCCTGCTCCGCCGAGGCGTAGAAGGCGTCCATGTCCAGATGCAGAATCGTCGGCGCACCCCTCACACCTACAGATGCTGCCGCATGCCACTGACAATCGGGACTACCCATCCGGACTGCCAGTCGGACCACGGGCCACCGACAACCGGGCACTGACGGCCGGGTGCGGCGGCCCCGCGCTCAGCCCGCGCGGTTACGGCGCCGGGCGAGCTCGTCGGCGGGGTTGTGCCCCACCAGCGTCTCGCCGGTGTCCACGCGCTCGCCGTGGAGCTGCGCCAGCGCGCTCTCCACGTCCCGCCACACCACGCCCACGGCGATCCCGAAGACGCCCTGGCCGCCCTGGAGGAGGTCGACCACCTCGTCGGGCGAGGTGCATTCGTAAACCGTCGCCCCGTCGCTCATCAGCGTCATCTGGGCGAGGTCGTCGAGGCCGCGCGAGCGCAGGTGCTGGACGGCGGCCCGGATGTTCTGCAGGGACACGCCGGTATCCAGAAGCCGCTTGACGATCTTGAGAACGACGACGTCCCGGAAGCTGTAGAGCCGCTGGCTGCCCGAGCCGTACGCGGGCCGCACGCTCGGCTCCACGAGCCCGGTGCGCGCCCAGTAGTCCAGCTGGCGGTAGGTGATGCCGGCGGCCGCGCAGGCGGTCGGCCCGCGATAGCCCACCTTCTCGGGCTTCGCCACGGCGCCTTCGCGTGGCGGCGTGGCCTGTGCCGCCACCCGAGCCTTCAGTACCGGTTCGGCCGGTACGCTCCCGGGGAGCGTATACGGACCGCCTGCCGCCGTGCCGTCGCCGCTGCTTCTCACGCCGACCTCCGTCCTCGACCTGCCTTCTCGACGGTAGGCAGTCACCCGGGGTGCGTCAACGATCGCCACACTCGGCACGCCGAGTGATAATCACCCTAAGGGTGGTTTCCCATATCCCTCTTCCGGGAAAGGCTACTCGAATGTGCTGTCGAAGACCGGCGGACAGCACAGCTCACATCTGCCATTCCCTGGCCGCCGATGGTTCGCCGGCCAGGCTCACTGGCTGCTGGTGCCGAAGTCCTCGGGCGAGATCTGGTCGAGGAACTCGCGGAACTTCTCCACCTCGTCCTCCTGCTCGTCCGGGATGGCGATCCCCGCGTCGTCCAGCACCCCGTCACTGCCGTAAATCGGCGTGCCGGTGCGCAGCGCCAGCGCTATGGCGTCGGACGGCCGGGCGCTGACCTCCACGCCGCTGGCGAACACCAGCTCCGCGTAGAAGACACCCTCGCGCAGATCCGTGATGCGGACTTCGGTGAGCTGCTGGCCGACCGCGTCGAGCACGTCCTTGAAGAGGTCGTGGGTCAGCGGGCGCGCCGGAGCCATGCCCTGCTGGGCGAAGGCGATCGCCGTCGCCTCTCCCGGTCCGATCCAGATGGGGAGGTAGCGGTCGCCTCCTACCTCGCGCAGGAGCACGATCGGTTGGTTGGAGGGCATCTCCACCCGGACACCCACGACGTCGAGCTCGTTCACACAGCAACCCTAGGACGTGCCCGGCCGGTTTGGATAGTCGGGGCCGCGCCGGTCACCGGGAACCGGCCCGCAGAGCGGACTGGACAAAGGCCGCATGAAGCCGCACGGACAGCTCGGCCAGCTCCCGGGCGCTGGCCTCCGCATGGGCTCTGGTCTGCGGATTCGGGTGTCGCCGCAGGGGGGCGACCACCTGCTCGAGCAGCCCGGCATCGCGCTCCGCGGCGGTTTTCATGATCCTCAAATGACGTGGTTCCAGACCGAAACGACCCAGGTCCGCGACGAGCCTGGCGACGGTCACCGCCTCGATCTCGTATCCGCCGTCCGCACCCGGCCCGATCAGCCCGAACGACTCCCACTCGGCCAGCTTCCCCTCATCGATCCCGGTGACGGCCAGCAGCTCGGCCCGGCTCACCCGGGCGGCCGTGGGGCGCTCCCCGGCGCCCTCCGGGCCCTCCCCGGCCGATGATCCCTCCGGCAGGGCGCCGGGGTCCGCGGCGGGCAGCTGGGGCCGCTCTCCCCGCTCCAGGGCGTCCAGATGCTCCCGGATGACTTTCAGTGGCAGGTAGTGGTCACGCTGCATACGCAGAACATGGCCGAGCCGCGCCACGTCCTCCGGGCTGAATTTGCGGTAGCCGGAGGGCGTGCGCCGCGGCTCGACCAAGCCCTCGGCCTCCAGAAAACGGATCTTGGAGAGGGTGACCTCGGGGAATTCGTCCCGCAGCAGATTCAGCACGGTGCCGATGCTCATCGCCCGGCCGCCCGCGGGGGCGGTGCCGGTGTCGGCACCGCCCGACGGTGTCTGAAGCATGGACCTCCCCTGACGGGTCAGATGCCGAAGCCCCGCTGGCTCGGGTAGAAGACCACCCGGTACTTGCCGATCTGCACCTCGTCACCGCTGTTCAGGATGGCCGAGTCGATCGCCTCACGGTTGACGTACGTCCCGTTCAGGCTGCCGACGTCCGCGACGGTGAAGGAGCCGTCCTGGCCGCGGCGGAACTCCACATGACGGCGCGAGACGGTCACGTCGTCCAGGAAGATGTCGCTCTGCGGATGACGGCCGGCCGTGGTCACATCGCTGTCCAGCAGGAAGCGGCTGCCGGAGTTCGGCCCGCGGCGGACCACCAGCAGCGCGGACCCCGGGGGCAGCGCATCGACGGCCGCCTGGGCCTCCGGGGAGAGCGAGGGGAGCGGAGTCTGCCCGGTCACCTCGGCGTCGTATGCCTCAAGACCGGAGATCGAAATCGTGGACGTGGTCTCCGACGCGCGCTCGGAGGGCGCCTGGCCCCGCAGCGGCGCGCCGCAGTTGGAGCAGAAACGGCTGGCCTGGGCGTTCTGATGGCCGCACCTCTGACATACCGGCAAGCCGAACCCTCCGCCCGTGTTCGCGGTCGATGGCTCCCCGAAACCTATGGGTCCGGGCGCGGAGGGGTCAACAGAAGACGCGCCCTGACCACCCGGAATGCCGCCACCGTCCCGGAACAGCGGACGCTCCTCGCTCACCCCGCTCTCCTCCGCGGCACGCGGGGCGCGATGGCGGGCGGTGCTGCTGCCGCCGTCCTGGCGCGCACTCTTGCCGAACAACTTCCCGAACAACTTCACGGGCGATTCCCCTTGACTGAAACAGACCCGCCCGTGGGGCAGGGCAAACCCTCGATGCACACACCAGACGGTCCGGACATCCTCACAACGTCCGTGACCACCAGACAGTTTCCATCACGCGCGACTCTTCCGGTGCGCCGACCCCCCGCGTCCTCGTCGTCTTGCCGCGAGACTCCCATACCTAACCACCTCACCGCGACGACGACCGAGCGTAGTCAGGCCGCTTCGCCGACCGCAAGGCGTCGACGACGATCTTCTTCGAGCGCTCGATGGACACGGTGGCCTGCTCCTTCTCCAGGCTCTGCACCACTCCGCCCGGAATGTTCAGGGCCGGCTCCAAGTCCTCCGGCTTGCCGATGACCTTGATCACGTACGGCAGCGTCACTTTCCGTCCATCGATTTCGACCGCGCCGCCGACGTCCGTGAAGTACGTGCTCGCGACCACCCGCACCTTGCCGATCTGGATGGCCTCGGCCCCGGCGGCGCGCAGTTCCTGGACCGCGTCGAGCAGCATGTCCGACTCCACGGTGCCCTTCGACGCGTCGATCTTCATCGTCATACCCGGCCCCTCGGCGGCGACGGTGCCCGCGAGGACACCCAGCTGCTGCTCCTTTTGGGCCGTCTGCTTACGGGCCTCCTCGGCCCGGTCCGAGCTGTTCTCCAGTTCGGTGCGCTGCGTCTCCAGCCGCTGCTTCTCGTCCCGCAGCCGCTGGGTGCGGTTGTCCAGCTCGTCGAGGATCCGCACCAGGTCCTCCTGCCGCGCGCCGCGCAGCACGCTGTTCTCATTGGTCGAGCGCACCTGGATGGCCAGACCGAGGCCGAGGCCGAACAGCAGGAGCGCGACGATGAGTTGGGCCCGCGTCAGCCGCGGCGGCCACAGGCCCTTCACCAGCCGCTGACGGCCGCTGGACGGCTCCTGGCCCTCCTGGGCCGCCTCGGGCTCCGCGCGGTCCTCTGGACCGTCTCCCGGCCCCTCACCGGACTCTTCACCAGGGTCCTCGGCGGGCTCAGGGGCCGGTACGGTCTCCCGCCGCTCCCCCTCGGCCTTCTCCGGTCGCGCATCGGGGCTGCTCTCGGGCGTACGCGGCTCCTCCGGGCGATCGGGCCGCTCGGCCGGCTCGCGGGGCTGCCGGGGCTCCTCCACCGTGTCGTCAGTCGTCATCGGCTCACGCCCGGAAGACATGGCGGCGGATGGCGGCGGCGTTGGAGAAGATCCGGATGCCGAGCACGACCACGACGCCGGTGGACAGCTGGGCGCCGACCCCGAGCTTGTCGCCGAGGAAGACGATCAGCGCGGCGACCACCACATTGGACAGGAACGAGACGACAAAGACCTTGTCGTCGAAGATCCCGTCGAGCATCGCCCGGAAGCCGCCGAACACCGCGTCGAGCGCGGCGACGACGGCGATCGGCAGATAGGGCTCGACCACCGTCGGCACCACGGGTTGGACCACAAGTCCGACCACGACTCCCACGACGAGGCCCAATACGGCGATCAAGATGTGCCCTTCCCTGTGTCGGCGCCGCCCTTCCGGGCGCCACCGGCTATCGGTTCTGCGGTTCGTACGATCAGACTCGGCGCGGCCGGAAGCCGCACCTCGCCCGCGGCGGAAATGCTCGTGCGGATGCCGTAGTTTTCGTGCAGTACATGCAGGTACTGTCCGTCGGCACTGTCCTGGAAGGTCGTGCTCAGCCGCCGTCCGTCCCCCACCGCGAGCACCGTATAGGGCGGCACCAGCGGTTTGTTGTCGACCAGTATGGCGTCTCCCGCGGCCCTGATCGCCGACAGGGCCGTCAGCCGCTGCCCATTGATCGAGACGGCCTCCGCGCCGGACTGCCACAGGCCATTGACCACCCGCTGCAGATCGCGGTCGCGCACCCGCCCCGTATCGGAGAAGCCGGTGCTCTGCCGCGGCCCTCCGCCGCCCTGGTCGGCTTCCTTGGCGTCATTGACGACCAGCTTGACCCCGGGGCCCTTCACCTCGGTCGCCCCGGACAGCAGCGCGAGCAGTTCGCCCTTGTCCCCGCCGTGCTCCTCCAGCGCCTGCCGCTGCCGGTCGTCGACCTCCCTGCGGAGCCTGTCCAGGCTCTTCTGGAGGTCGTCCGCGTTCGAGTTCCCCGACTCGATGCGGTCGATCAGCTTTTCCCGGTCCTTGGCCAGCTTGGGCGCCGATATCCGGGCCTCGTCGGCGCCGATGGTCACGATGCCCGCGGCCAGCAGCAGCCCCGCCGCCAGCACCAGCTTGCCGCGCAGGGTACGCGGCAGGCCCCGCCGCCCCTCCGAACCACGGCGCGCGGCGGCCTCCGCATACCCCTCGTCGAGACTGTGGTCCATCACGTTGGTCAGCAGCGACATGGACGCGTCGAGACGTGGACGGGGGCTCGGCGGAGCTGTGCTCCGAACGGGGGGCTGCTGCGGCATGCCGCACATCGTCGCACGTCGGGGGCGCAGCCGCCGAATGGCCCCACCGGCGCGCCGGAAGCGGGCCATGGGCGGCTGCGGAGCCCCTTGTGCGCCCGGAGACCGCTACGGACTCTCAGGCGCCCCCCACCAGGGGGAACGGATCAGCGACCGGCGCTGTCCACCACGGCGGACCACTCATCGAGCAGCCCCTGCGCGGACGCGTCGTCCGGTCCCTCCGCCCACAGATGGGTGACCGCCTCTGCCGGGTCGGGCAGCACCATGACCCAGCGGCCGTCGGACTCGACCACCCGCACCCCGTCGGTGGTGTCGACCGACCGGTCACCCGCCGCCTCCACCACACGGCGCATGACCAGCCCCTTGACCGCCCACGGAGTGGCCAGATCCCGGCGCAGGACATGGGCGCGCGGAATGCGGGCGTCGATCTGGCTGAGGGTGAGCTGGGTACGGGCCACCAGCCCGATGAGGCGTACAAAGGCCGCCGTACCGTCGAAGACGCTGCTGAACTCGGGGATGATGAAGCCGCCCCGCCCGTCCCCGCCGTAAATCGTGCCCTCCGCCCTGGCCACCCGGGTCAGGTCGTCGGCCGCGGTCGTCGTCCACTCCACCTGCGTGCCGTGGTAAGCCGCCACCTGCTCGGCGATGCGGGTGGTGGTCACCGGCAGCGCCACCCGTCCACTGCGGCGCTCCGCGGCCACCAGGTCCAGCATCACCAGCAAGGCCCGGTCGTCCTCCACGATCCGCCCCCGCTCGTCCACCAGCGAAAGCCGCTCGCCCACCGGGTCGAAGCGCACACCGAAGGCCGCGCGGGCCGAGGCCACGATCTCACCGAGCCGCACCAGACCCGAGCGGCGGGCCTCCACCGTCTCGGTGGGACGCGATTCGTTCAGGCCGGGATTGATGGTCAGCGCGTCGACACCGAGCCGGCCGAGCAGACTGGGCAGAACGAGCCCGGCGCTGCCGTTCGTGGCGTCCACGACAACCTTGAGACCGGATTCCGCGATGCCGCTGGTGTCCACGGCACGCAGCAGGGAGCCCGTGTACGAGTCGAAGACGCTCGAAGGGAAGCTGAGGTCACCGATCTCGCCGGGGAACGCCCTCCGGTACTCCTGGCGCGCGTACACCCGGTCCAGCTTCCGCTGCCCGGCGGCGGACAGATCGGCACCGCGCTCGTCGAAGAACATGATGTCGACGGAGTCGGGCACGCCCGGCGAGGTACGGATCATGATCCCGCCGGCGCTGCCGCGCGCGGTCTGCTGGCGGGCCACGGGCAGCGGCACATTCTCCAGGTCACGCACATCAATGGCGCTGGTCTGAAGGGCCGAGATCACGGCTCGTTTGAGCGCCCGCGCACCACGGGAGTGATCACGAGCGGTGGTGACCGTCGAGCCCTTCTTGAGCGTCGTCGCATAGGCGCCGGCCAGCCGTACGGCCAGCTCCGGGGTGATCTCCACGTTCAGGATCCCGGACACCCCGCGGGCGCCGAAGAGATGGGCCTGGCCGCGCGACTCCCAGATGACCGAGGTGTTGACGAAGGCGCCGGCCTCGATTGTCTTGAACGGGTACACCCGGACATTGCCCTGGACGATCGATTCCTCACCGATCAGGCACTCGTCACCGATGACCGCGCCGTCCTCGATCCGGGCCGCCCGCATGACGTCGGTGTTCTTTCCGATGACGCAGCCGCGCAGATTGGCCTGCTGGCCGACGTACACATTGTCGTGGACCACGGCTCTGTGCAGAAAGGAACCGCTCTTCACGACGACGTTGGACCCGACGACCGTGTGCTCGCGGATCTCCGCGTCCGCCTCCACCTTCGCGTAGTCGCCGATGTAGAGCGGGCCGCGCAGCACGGCGTCCTGATGCACCTCGGCGCCCTCGGCGACCCACACCCCCGGGGAGATCTCGAAGCCGTCGATTTCGACGTCGACCTTGCCCTCGAGCACATCGGCCTGGGCCTTGACATAGCTCTCGTGGGTGCCGACGTCCTCCCAGTAGCCCTCGGCGACATAGCCGTAAATCGGCTTGCCTTCCTTCATCAGCTGCGGGAAGACATCACCGGACCAGTCGACGGGCACATCGGGCTCGACATAGTCGAAGACCTCCGGCTCCATCACATAGATGCCGGTGTTCACGGTGTCGGAGAAAACCTGACCCCAGGTGGGCTTCTCCAGGAAGCGCTCGACCCGGCCGCCCTCGTCGACGATGGTGATGCCGAACTCGAGCGGATTGGGCACGCGGGTCAGACAGACCGTGACCAGCGCCCCGTTCTGCTTGTGGAAATTGATCAGCTCGGTGAGGTCGAAATCCGTCAGGGCATCACCCGAAATCACGAGAAAGGCATCGTCCTTGAGTGCCTCTTCCGCGTTCTTGACGCTGCCGGCGGTGCCGAGTGGCTTTTCCTCATTGGCGTACGTGAGCTCCATCCCGAGCTCCTCGCCGTCCCCGAAGTAGTTCTTGACCAGCGACGCGAGGAACTGGACGGTCACCACGGTCTCGCACAGACCATGCCGCTTGAGCAGCCGCAGCACATGCTCCATGATCGGCCGGTTGGCCACCGGCAGCAGCGGCTTTGGCATGGTCGAGGTCATCGGGCGCAGGCGAGTACCCTCGCCTCCCGCCATCACGACGGCCTTCATGTCGGAAGCGTCCTCCTTGAAGAGACGACGGTCATGCCGACTGACGCACCCCGATGGCCCACATACCTGTCGCATTACGGACACCCCACCACTACGGGCTGCCACATCAGCGAGCTCAGTCGGCCGCGGCGTCCGCCTTGACGAGACGGCGGACCTGGACCACGTAGAGGACTCCTGCCCACCAATAGAGCGTTGTACCCCATCCGGCGAACGCCCATCCGAAAATAGCAGCGATTGTGTGAAGTGGGCCACTTCCATCACTCAGAAGGAGCAACGGGAAGGCGTACATCAGGTTGAAGGTCGCTGCCTTGCCGAGGAAGTTGACCTGGGGCGGGGGATAGCCATGACGCCGCAGGATGCCGACCATGACCAGCAGCACCAACTCCCGTGCGAGAAGCACCGCGGTCAGCCAGATCGGCAGGATGTCGCGCCAGGTCAGGCCGACGAGTGTAGACAGAATGTAGAGACGGTCGGCCGCCGGATCCAGAATCCGGCCAAGGCTGCTGACCTGGTTCCAGCGGCGGGCCAGCTTCCCGTCGAGATAGTCACTCACACCGCTGAGCGCCAGCACGAGCAGCGCCCATTCATCACTCTTCGGCCCGCCGAACTCGGGCCGCAGGATCAGCCACAGGAAAAGCGGAACGCCGAGCAGACGCGCGGCGCTGAGGATGTTCGGGATGGTGAGCACGCGGTCGGTCTGGACGCGCGTCTCCTGGACCTCCACCCGGGAGCCTCCTGTGAGAACGGTGACGATGGATGCCCCATGACCTTACCGGTAGGGTATCGAGGCCTGGCACGGGGCCTCGGGCACGACAAAAAGCTCCGGGCGGAAACCAGTGGTTCCCACCCGGAGCTTTATCAAAAATTGTTCGGCGGTGTCCTACTCTCCCACAGGGTCCCCCCTGCAGTACCATCGGCGCTGAAAGGCTTAGCTTCCGGGTTCGAAATGTAACCGGGCGTTTCCCTAACGCAATAACCACCGAAACACTATGAAGAAAACAAACCAACACCACACACCATGACGGTGCGTGATTGGTTGGTCAT
>NZ_MUNE01000065.1 GCF_002154605.1 Streptomyces milbemycinicus
ACGAGCCCCCGGCCGCCGCCGACGTCCTCGACGCGCACCTGGCCGACCTGCTGGCCGACGAGCCGCCGGAGCTGATCCGCCGGGCCCGTGCGAGCGCCGTGAGCGCCGAGGTGACCGAGGCTCTGGGCCTGGAGGAGCCGCTGCCCGGCGAAGCGGCCCGGCTGGCCGGCCATCTCGCCGAGCACGCCCGGGGCGCGCTGTCCGAGGCCGAACTGCTCACGCGCTGCCGGTCGTTCGCCCCGCGCCAGGCGCGCGAGTGGTTCGCGGAAGCCGCCCGGACCGGCACGCTGCCCGCCGCGCTGCCCGCGCTGCGCCGGGCGGCGCAGCGTATCGCCCTCGCCGTCTTCAACGGCTCGGCCCACAGCCTGACCGCCGAGGCCGCCGAACTGCTGGCCTGGGAGCTGGCGGTCACCCTCGACCCGCAGTACGCGCCCGGGCGCCCGCCGTTCACCGCGCCCGCCGACGCCCTGCCGGCCGTCGCCCGCGCGGTGCCGGGGGAGGGCGTGGAGGACCTGGGCGAGGCGGCTGTGCCGGTCCGTACGGTGTGGTTCCAGGGGCGCGCTCTTGCGCCCGCGGTGCTCTTTGAGGTGTGGGACCACCACCACAACACCCGCGGCCCGATGGCGCGTTGGCTGCGCGGCCTGTGCGACGATCCGCGGCCCCAGGTGTGGGTGCGCGCCGCGGTCGCCGCGGGCGTGCTCAGCGCTCGCGACTATCTGTACGGCCTCACCGAACTGCTGCTCCCACTGGCCCGCGGCGACAGCCCGGTGCAGCGTATGGCGGCGGCGACGGCACTCGCCGAGGCGTCGCGCGACGCCGATGTACGCCCTGCCGTGGCGGGCCTGCTGAGCGGCTGGGCGGCGGGCGGCGACGAACGGGAGCGCGAGACCGCCGCGCTCGCCCACGGCTACGGCCTGGCGGCCGGCTCGGTCACCGCGTCCCTGGAGGAACTGGCCCGGATCGCGGCCACGGACGGCGGTTCCACCGCCTCGTACAGCGCCGTGCGGCTGCTGGCCGGGGCGCAGCCCGGGACCGTACTGGCGCGGCTGACCCACTGGCTGGGCGACACCCGCCGCTCCCGCCGCGATCTCGCGCTGCTGACGGTGTTGCGCGCGGTCGGGACCCGCACCTCACACCTGTGGGGGCTGCGGGAGGTGCCGGAGCTGGCGCCGTACGCGGCCTGGCCGCTGGCCACGGCGCTGCTGGCGGCCCGCCCCCAGTGCCACGCGGCGCTGGCGGAACTGCTGCGGGCCGCGCTGACCTGGGCCAGATCGGCCGAGGCGGCCGAGGACGCGCTCGTGGGCTGGATGCGGCGGGCGGCCGGTGACGAGCGGCAGTTGGCCGTGTTGTGCGACTTCCTGCCGCTGCTGGCGCAGGAGGGCCATGAACCGCTCGACGCGCGGGCGGCCGCACGGATACGGGAGGTGCTGGAAGCGCTGTGAGGAGAACGACGGCGATGGTGGATGAGGAGATGTTGGAAGAAGCGATGCTGGAGGAGCAGGGGGCAGACCAGGCGGCGGAGCGAGCAGACCAGGCGCGCCCGACCGCCCCGGTGGCGGGAGCGCGGAGACTGCGCGAGGCGCTGCGCCAGGGCGGCGAGGCGTTCCCCGCGGCGCTGCGCGAGGCCGACGACGGCCTGCTGCTGAGCGCGCTGGACGACGGGATGCCCGCCGACCGGGCCACCCGCGTCGTCGTGGAGCTGGTGCGCCGCGCCCCCGAGCGCGGGCCGGAGCTCGCGGACGCGGTCTGCGAGAAGGTGCTGCTGGCCAGGCTCTACCTCGACGCGGGGGAGCCGTCGGGCGCCGACGACCGGCTGCGGGCGCGTAACGCGCTGATGCTGTACGACGGCCTGGTCCGCCCATGCGCCCAGCGCGGCGGCACCCCGGAACTGCTGGCCTGCGTGGTGCCCGCGCTGTGGGCCGCACGGGGCGGCGCGGGCCGCGAGGTGGTGCGCCGCATCGTGGACTCGCGGCAGCCCACGGGCTTCGGCGAACGAGCCTGGAAGGAGCTGTTCACCAGCGCGGCCGAGGAGTGCCGCGAACACGAGGCCGCGGCGGCCACCGCCGCCCGGCACGGGGCGCGCCGCTGGTGGCTGCGGCGTCGGTGGCCGCGGCGGGAAGGGGACGGCGGCCGGATCGATCTGCAGCCCGGCCAGCTGTGGGTGTCCGTCCTGCTGGGGGTGATCTCGGTGGCCCTGGTCCTGATCGTCGTCCTGGCCGCCCGGTAGCGCAGCCCCACACGGGCAGGACGACGCCGGGACGCCCGTACGGCCTTCACCGCGGGGCCGCAGCGGCGAAGATGGAGTCATGGGTTTCCATGTGGACTCCGAGGCCGGGCGGCTGCGCCGCGTCATCCTGCACCGCCCCGACCTGGAGCTGAAGCGGCTCACACCCTCCAACAAGGACGCGCTCCTCTTCGACGACGTCCTGTGGGTGCGCCGCGCCCGCCAGGAGCACGACGGATTCGCCGATGTACTGCGCGACCGCGGCGTCGAGGTGCATCTCTTCGGGGATCTGCTGGCCGAGTCCATGGCCGTTCCGGCGGCGCGGGCGCTGGTGCTGGACCGCGTCTTCGACGAGAAGGAGTACGGTCCGCTGGCCACCGACCATCTGCGGGCGGCCTTCGACGAACTGGGCGGCGCCGAGTTGGCGGGGTCGCTGATCGGCGGCATGACCAAGCGGGAGTATCTGGAGCGCTATCCGGAGCCGGTCTCCATCCGCTTCCACACCATGGAGCCGGACGACTTCGTGGTGGACCCGCTCCCCAACCACCTCTTCACCCGGGACGCCTCCGCCTGGGTGTACGACGGGGTGTCCATCAACGCGATGCGCTGGCCCGCCCGCTGGCACGAGACGGTCCACTACGAGGCCGTCTACCGCCACCACCCGCTGTTCGCGGACGGCGGCTTCCACGTCTGGTCCGAGGGGCAGGCGGCCTATCCGTCGACGATCGAGGGCGGCGATGTCCTGGTGATCGGCAATGGCGCGGTGCTGATCGGAATGAGCGAGCGGACCACGCCGCAGGCGGTGGAGATGCTGGCGCGCGGGCTGTTCGCGGCCGGCTCCGCCCGGACGATCGTGGCGCTCGACATGCCCAAGACGCGGGCGTTCATGCACCTGGACACCGTGATGACCATGGTCGACGGGGACACCTTCACGCAGTACGCGGGCCTGGGGATGCTCCGCTCGTACACCATCGAGCCGGGCGGCGCCGACCAGGAGCTCAAGGTCACCGACCATCCGCCGGAGCATATGCACCGGGCGATAGCGGCCGCGCTCGGCCTGGACGCCATCCGGGTGCTCACGGCCACACAGGACGTGCACGCGGCGGAGCGCGAGCAGTGGGACGACGGCTGCAATGTGCTGGCGGTGGAGCCGGGGGTGGTTCTCGCCTACGAGCGGAACGCGACCACCAACACCCATCTGCGCAAATGCGGGATCGAGGTCATCACGATCCCGGGCAGCGAGCTGGGGCGGGGGCGGGGCGGGCCGCGCTGTATGAGCTGCCCGGTCGAGCGCGACCCCGTCTAGCAGGGCCCAGGGGCACGGCCACGCCACGGCTACGATCGCTGAGCCGAACGGGCTTCCGTATATATACGGTATCTCGTATAGACTTCCATCGTTCCCCTCGTGATCGCACCCTAGGAGCCCGACATGGCGACAGAACTCACCGGCCGCCACTTCCTCAAGGAGCTGGACTTCACCGCCGAGGAGTTCCGCCACCTGATCGCCCTGGCCGCCGAGCTGAAGGCGGCCAAGCGCGCGGGAACCGAGGAGCGGCGGCTCACGGGCAAGAACATCGCGCTGATCTTCGAGAAGACCTCCACCCGCACCCGCTGCGCCTTCGAGGTCGCCGCCGCCGACCAGGGCGCCTCCACCACCTACCTGGACCCGTCAGGCTCCCAGATCGGCCACAAGGAGTCGGTGAAGGACACCGCGCGCGTGCTGGGCCGGATGTACGACGGGATCGAGTACCGCGGCAGCGGACAGGAGATCGTCGAGGAACTGGCCGCACACGCCGGAGTGCCCGTCTACAACGGCCTCACCGACGAGTGGCACCCCACCCAGATGCTCGCCGACGTGCTCACCATGACCGAGCACAGCGACAAGCCGCCGGCCGAGATCGGCTTCGCCTACCTCGGCGACGCCCGGTACAACATGGGCAACTCCTACCTGATCACCGGCGCGCTGCTGGGCATGGACGTTCGGATCGTCGCCCCCCGGGAGCTGTGGCCCGACGAGGCCGTCGTGGAGCGGGCCCACGGGCTCGCGAAGGAGTCGGGCGCCCGCGTCACGCTCACCGAGGACATCGCCGAGGGCGTGGCCGGGGCGGACTTCGTCGCCACCGACGTCTGGGTGTCGATGGGCGAGCCGAAGGAGGTCTGGGCCGAGCGCATAGCGCTGCTCGGCCCGTACGCGGTCACCATGGACGTGCTGCGCGCCACCGGCAACGACGACGTGAAGTTCTTGCACTGCCTGCCGGCCTTCCACGACCTGGGCACCGCCGTCGGCCGCGAGATCCACGAGCGGCACGGGCTGACCTCGCTGGAGGTCACCGACGAGGTCTTCGAATCCGCTCACTCCGTCGTCTTCGACGAGGCCGAGAACCGGATGCACACGATCAAGGCGGTGCTGGTCGCCACGCTCGGACGGCCCTAGTGCATCCGGGGCGAGGCCCCGTATAACCCTTCTCACCTGCTCGCCTCGCCCGGTACGGTCTCGAGAGCAGTTCCCACGCTGAGAGTAGGTTTCGTCAATGGCATGTCGTATCAGTGAGCTCGTGCTCGGTTGCCGCGACCCCGAGGTGCTGGCGCGGTTCTGGTGCGAGGTCCTGGACTTCGTCGTGCTCGATCGCGAAGAGGACGGCAGCCTTGAGATCGGGCCGCGCGAAGGGTTCGGCGGCCCGCAGCCGACGATCATCCTCAGCCGCAGGGACGAGCCGGAGCCGGGGAAGACCCGGCTGCACATCGACGTCAACGCCACCGACCGCGATCAGGACGCCGAGCTCGAACGCCTCCTGAAGCTCGGGGCGCGCCCGGCCGACATCGGCCAGACCGGCGAGGAGTCCTGGCATGTTCTCGCCGACCCGGAGGGCAATGAGTTCTGCCTGCTCAAGCGCCGCCTCAACCCGCTCTGACGGCTAGCGCGCCCCGGCCGGGAGCGTGAACCAGACCGCCTTGCCCTCGGGGGTGGGGCGGTAGCCCGCCTCCGCGCTGAGGGTCCGGAGCAGCTGCAGGCCACGGCCGCGCTCGGACACCTCGCGCGGGTCGGGGGCGCTGGGCGTGCCCGGTCCGTCCTGTGCACCTGGTCCGTCCTGCGCAACGGCGCCGCTCTGCGCGGCAGGGTCGCGTAGGGCGGCCGGTGGGGACGGGTCCCGGTCGTGTACCTCGACCTGCCACTCACCGGTCGGCGCCAGCCCCATCACCAGCTCTATGGGCTCGTCGCCGTCCGTGTGCTGTACGGCGTTGGCGACCAGCTCGGCCGTCAGCAGCTCCGCGGCGTGGCGGTCCACCGGTGTGCCGGTGTCCGCGAGGGTGTTGCGGACCAGCGCGCGGGCCAGTGGGACGGCCACCGGGGTGTGGGGGAGGGCGAAGCGCCAAGAGGCGATCGCGGAGGCGGAGGCGGGGTCGGGCACGGGCACGGCTCGGTCCAGTCGGTGTCGAAACCTCGCGGTCTTAGGGCAACGGTCTTAAGGCAAACGGTGGGCGTCCTCCGTCCTTCGACCCTGGGGGCGCCTCCCCGCGGCGGGCGGCCGGGGAAGGTATGAAGCGGACGATAGCGCCGTAAGAGGCTATGGACCACTCTTGATGTGACTTATTACCACTCACTTGACGGGGTGCGGCCTCTCGGGCGGCTCTCCTGCCCGTATTTATCGCGCACTCGTGACGATAGTCACAGTCGAGTGATAACTTCGGGGGACAGGCACCAGCCGCCCGGCTCAAGGAGGCCCTGGCCCATGAGTCCGTTCACCGGCTCCGCGACCGGGACCAAGGAGTGGCGTCATCTGCGCCTGACCCTCGACTCCGGCGTCGCGACCGTCACCCTCGCCCGCCCCGAAAAGCTCAACGCGCTCACCTTCGGCGCCTACGCCGACCTGCGCGACCTGCTCGCCGAACTGGCCCGCGAGGGCTCCGTACGGGCCCTGGTGCTGGGCGGGGAGGGCCGCGGCTTCTGCTCCGGCGGCGACGTCGACGACATCATCGGCGCCACCCTCGCCATGGACACCCGCCAACTGCTCGACTTCAACCGCATGACCGGGCAGGTCGTACGCGCCCTGCGGGAGTGCCCCTTCCCTGTCGTGGCCGCGGTGCACGGGGCCGCGGCGGGGGCCGGCGCGGTGCTGGCCCTGGCCGCCGACTTCCGGGTCGCCGACCCGTCGGCGCGCTTCTCGTTCCTGTTCACCAAGGTCGGGCTGTCCGGCGGCGACATGGGCGCCGCGTATCTGCTGCCGCGCGTCGTGGGCCTCGGGCACGCCACCCGCCTGCTGATGCTCGGCGAGCCGGTGCGCGCGGCCGAGGCCGAGCGCATCGGGCTGATCAGCAAGCTCGTCGACGAGGGCCGGGCGGCGGCCGAGGCCGCGGTGCTGGCCCGCCGTCTCGCCGACGGGCCCGCGCTCGCCCTCGCACAGACCAAGGCGCTGCTCACCGCGGAGCTCGATATGCCGCTTGGCGCGTCGATCGAGATGGACGCGGCCACGCAGGCGCTGCTGATGAACAGCGCGGACTACGCCGAGTTCCACGCCGCCTTCACCGCCCGGCGCCCGCCCGGCTGGCAAGGGCGATGACCCAGCCGACCCAGCCGCCACGGCCAACTCAGCCGACTCCGCCGCCCCAGCGGACCCAGGCCCGCCCCTTACGGATCGCCGTCGTCGGCGGCGGCCCCGGCGGCCTGTACGCGGCCGCGCTGCTGCGCCGCCTCACCCCCAGGCCCGAGGTCACCGTCTGGGAGCGCAACGCCCCCGACGACACCTTCGGCTTCGGCGTCGTCCTCTCCGACGAGACCCTTGGCGGTATCGAGCACGCCGACCCCGCCGTTTACGCCGCCTTGCGCGAGGACTTCGTCCGCTGGGACGACATCGACGTCGTGCACCGCGGACGGACGCTGACCTCGGGCGGCCACGGCTTCGCCGCCCTCGGCCGGCGCCGTCTGCTGCGGATCCTGCACGAGCGCTGCCACGCCCTGGGCGTCCGGCTCCACTTCCGTACCCAGGCGCCGCCCGCCGCCGAACTGGCCCGCTCGTACGACCTGGTGATCGCCGCCGACGGGGTGCACAGCGCGACCCGCCAGGCCCGCGCCGATGTCTTCGGGACCCGTTTGACCACCCACCGCTGCCGCTACATCTGGCTCTCCGCCGACTTCGCCTTCGACGCCTTCCGCTTCGAGGTGGCCGAGACCGAACACGGCGTGCTGCAACTGCACGGCTACCCCTACGCACCGGACGCCAGCACCGTCATCGTCGAGGCCCGCGAGGAGGTCTGGCGCCGGACCGGCCTGGACCGGCTGGACGAGCGCGAGTCCACGCGGCGGTGCGCCGAGCTCTTCGCCGACGCCCTCGGCGGCCGCCCGCTGCGCGGCAACCGCTCCCTGTGGACCGCCTTCCGTACGGTCGTCAACGAGCGCTGGTGGCACGGGAACACGGTGCTGCTCGGCGACGCCGCGCACACCGCGCACTTCTCGATCGGCTCCGGCACCAAGCTCGCCATGGAGGACGCCGTGGCGCTCGCGAACCATCTCGCGAACCACCTCGCGGGCCATCTCGCGGACCACCGCCAAGAGCGCTCCTCGGTGTCCGAGGCGTTAGCGGCGTACGAGGCCGAGCGCCGCCCGGCCGTCGAGTCGACCCAGCGCGCGGCCCGCGCCAGCCTGGAGTGGTTCGAGAACCTGGCGCTGTACGTGGACCAGCCGCCCCGCCGGTTCGCCTTCAACCTCCTCACCCGCAGCCGCCGCGTCACCCACGACAATCTGCGGCTGCGCGACGCCGCCTTCGTGACGGCGGTCGAGCGCGAGGCCGAGCTGCCCCCGGACACCCCGCCGATGTTCACCCCCTTCCGGCTGCGCGGTCTGACGCTGCGCAACCGCGTGGTCGTCTCGCCCATGGACATGTACTCGGCCCAGGACGGCACGCCCGGCGACTTCCACCTCGTGCATCTGGGCGCGCGGGCGCTGGGCGGCGCGGGCCTGGTGATGACGGAGATGGTGTGCGTCAGCCCCGAGGGCCGTATCACCCCCGGCTGTACGGGCCTGTACGCCGACGCGCACGACACCGCCTGGCGCCGGGTCGTCGAGTTCGCGCACGAGGCCTCCCCTGGCACGGCCCTCGGCGTCCAGCTCGGCCACAGCGGCCGCAAGGGCTCCACCCGGCTGATGTGGGAGGGCATGGACGACCCTCTCCCCGGTGGCAACTGGCCGCTGGCCGCCCCCTCCCCGCTGCCCTACCGCCCCGGCGTCAGCCAGGTCCCCCAGGCCCTGGACACCGCCGGGCTCGCCGCCGTTCGCGAGCAGTTCGTCGCCGCCGCCCGGCGCGCCGCCCGCGCCGGCTTCGACCTCCTCGAACTCCACTGCGCGCACGGCTATCTGCTCTCCAGCTTCCTGTCCCCGCTCACCAACCACCGCACCGACGCCTATGGCGGCACCCTCGCGGCCCGGCTGCGCTATCCGCTCGAAGTCTTCGACGCCGTAAGGGAGGTGTGGCCCGCCGACTCCCCGATGACGGTCCGCATCTCCGCCACCGACTGGGCCGAGGGCGGCACCACCGCCGACGACGCGGTAGCCGTCGCGGCCGCCTTCGCCGCCCACGGCGCGGACGCCGTCGACGTCTCCACCGGCCAGGTCGTCCCCGACGAGCGCCCCGACTTCGGCCGCTCCTACCAGACCCCGTACGCCGACCGGATACGCAACGAACTCGGCGTCCCCGTCATCGCGGTCGGGGCCATCTCCTCCTGGGACGATGTGAACTCCCTGCTGCTGGCGGGCCGCGTCGACCTGTGCGCACTCGGCCGCCCCCATCTCTACGACCCGCACTGGACCCTGCACGCCGCCGCCGAACAGGGCTACACCGGCCCCGGTGCGCCCTGGCCGCTCCCGTACCGCGCGGGCAGCCGCAGGCCCCCGACGGGCCGGGCCGATGGGTGATGATGAGCGGCATGACCATACGCAGAAGGGGTGACCTGTTCGTCCCCGAGGAGCAGGACCGCCGCCTCGACGCCCGGACGACCGGTGACGAGCGGGGCATCCTGGCCGACGTCCTGGCCGCCCAGCGGGCGACCCTGGAGTTGAAGTGCGCGGGCGTGGAGGGGGATTTGGCCCGGCGCTCGGTGGAGCCCTCCACGCTCTCGCTGCTCGGCCTGGTCCGCCATCTCGCCGATGTGGAGCGCCGCTGGTTCCGCCGGGTGCTGGCCGGGCAGGACGTGCCGCTGCTCTTCTCCACCGACGCCGAGCCCGACCGGGACTTCGACGGCGCGGTGCCCGATCCCGCGGTCGTCGCCGAGGCGTGGCGGGCCTGGCGCGCGGAGGTGGCGTTCGCCGAGGCATTCGTCGCCGCCGCGCCCGACCTGGACATCACGGCGGACGACGGATGGCGCGGGGCGGTCTCGCTGCGCTGGGTCCTCATCCACATGATCGAGGAGTACGCCCGGCACAACGGCCACGCCGACCTGCTGCGGGAGCGGATCGACGGCGCGATCGGCGTGTGAGGCGAGGCGTTGGCTGTCGGGCGTCAGGCGCGCATGGCCGTCAGCGCCTCCCGTACGTACGCGAAGCCCGCGTCGTACAGCCGGTCGTGCAGCGTCGTGAACACCTCCGCCGCCCGGACGCCGGGCCAGTCCCGCGGCAGCAGCGCGGGCGGCAGGCCGGGGTCGGCGTAGGGGAGGAAGCGCCAGGAGTCCAGGGCGAGGACGTAGTCGCGGTAGGCGTCCTCAGGGTCCGGTATGGCGCGTCCCGCCCAGCGCTCCAGCACCGGTTCCTGGGCGTCCAGGAAGCCGCGGTGCAGCTTCGCCAGCTGCTCCAGATCCCACCAGCGGCGCACCGCCTGCTCCGTCGGCTCGAAGTCCGCGTGGGCGCCGCGGAAGAGGTCGACGTACGGGGAGAGTTCGAGGCGGGCCAGGGTGTGGCGGGTCTCGTCGTAGAGGTGGTCGGGGGCGATCCACACCCCGGGCGCGGCGGTGCCGAAGCCGAGCCGGGCCAGCCGCGAGCGCAGCAGATGGCGCTTGTGGCGCTCCTGTTCGGGGACCGAGAAGACGGCGAGCAGCCAGCCGCCCGCGGCCTCGCGCGCGCCGTCGCCCGTATCGGGGTGGCCGTAGATGCGGCGGTCGCCGTCGTCGAGCAGCTGGCGCGCGTCCTCGGAGAGCGCGTATCCGGCGGCCCCGGCGTCCGTGCGGTCGGCGACCAGCAGCCCGCGCCGTTTGAGGCGGGAGACGGCGGACCGTACGGAGGGCGCGTCCACGCCCACCGCGCCCAGCAGCCGGATCAGCGCGGCGATGGGGACGGGGCCGGCGGGGCGGCCGGCGCTGCCGCGGCCGTAGGCGCCGTAGAAGGTGACGATCAAGGAGCGAGGGGTGGGCTGGCCGGTCACGCGCTTACTGTAAGGCGCCGCTCGCACCTCACTTGCCGTGCTGCGCTGTCCCGTCCCGCAGCAGATAGCGCTGGAGCTTGCCGGTGGGGGTGCGGGGCAGGGCGTCCAGGAAGACGAACTCGCGCGGGCACTTGTACGGGGCCAGCTCCGCGGCGGTGAACTCCCGCAGCGCGGCCATGGTCTCCTCGGTACGCGCCACGCCCGGCCGCAGCACCACATGCGCGACCACGACCATGCCCCGCCGCTCGTCCGGCCGCCCGGTCACCGCGGCCTCCACCACATGCGGGTGGCGCAGCAGCGCGTCCTCGACTTCGGGGCCCGCGATGTTGTACCCGGCCGAGATGATCATGTCGTCGGCGCGTGCCACATACCGGAAGTAGCCGTCCGGGTCGCGGATGTAGGTGTCCCCGGTGAGGTTCCAGCCGTCCCGTACGTACTCGCGCTGCCGCTCGTCCGCCAGATAGCGGCAGCCCGTGGGCCCGCGCACCGCGAGCAGCCCGGGTCGGCCGTCCGGAACCGGCCGCAGCCCGCCATCCACTGCCGTGTCCGCATCCGTGTCCGTGTCCGTGTCCGTGTCCGTGAAGTCCACCACCCGCGCCTCGAATCCCGGCACCGGGACCCCGGTCGTGCCCGGCCGGATCGCCTCGTCGGCGGCGGAGATGAAGATGTGCAGCAGCTCGGTCGCCCCGATGCCGTTGATGATCCGCAGCCCGGTCGCCCGTTGCCACGCGTGCCAGGTGCCGGCGGGCAGGTTCTCGCCGGCCGATACGCAGCGGCGCAGCGAGGAGATGTCGTACGAGCCGCCGTCCGGCGCCGCGCCGTCCAGCCGCCCCAGCATCGCCCGGTAGGCGGTCGGCGCGGTGAACAGCACGGAGATCCGGTGCCGTGCGATATCGGCCAGCAGCCGCTCCGGGCCGCCCCAGTCGGACAGCAGCGCGGAGGCGCCCGCGCGCAGCGGGAAGACGACCAGGCCGCCGAGGCCGAAGGTGAAGCCGAGCGGAGGGCTGCCCGCGAACACGTCCTCGGGGCGCGGCCGCAGCACCTGTGCCGAGAAGGTGTCGGCGATGGCCAGCACATCGCGGTGGAAGTGCATACAGCCCTTGGGCCGCCCGGTCGTCCCCGAGGTGAAGGCGATCAGTGCCACGTCGTCGGCGGAGGTCGCCACCGCCTCGTACGACGCGGGTGCGGTGGCCGCGAGCCGCAGCAGGTCCTCGGGGCCGTCCCCTCCGTAGTACGTCGTCCGCAGCCCCGGCACCCCGGCCTTCACCAGGTCGTCGGCGCACCGGATGTCGCACAGAGCGTGCCGTATCCGGGCCAGCTCGCAGACCGTCGCCAACTCCCGGGCCCGGTGGGCGGCCAGCACGGTCACCGCGACCGCCCCCGCCTTCATCACCGCCAGCCAGCAGGCGGCCAGCCAGGGCGAGGTGGCCCCGCGCAGCAGCACCCGGTTGCCGGGGACCACGCCGAGCGGGCCGGTGAGGGTGTGCGCGATCCGGTCGACGTGGGTGCGCAGTTCGCCGTACGTCCACACCTCGCCCGTCGCGGCGCGCACCGCGACCCGGTCCGCGCCGAACCGCTCGACGGTGCTGTCCAGCAGCTCGGCGCCGCAGTTGAGGCGGTCGGGGTAGGGCGGTCCGGGCAGGTCGAGGCGGAAGGCGGGCCACTGCTCGGCGGGCGGCAGATGGTCCCGGGCGAAGGTGTCGGTGTGTGCCGAAGGCCTGAGCTCCATCGAGGACGCGCCCCCTATGCCTGCCCTATGCCTGCCTGAAGTCGCCCTGTCAGCGTAACGTGATGGTGACGACAGTCAACAGATCGCGATAAAGGTTCGGATGGGGAGGGTGACCCGTGCCGTCGTTCGCACTTGATCCGAAGCAGCGGCGCTGGTGCGCCGGGGTGCGGTCCCTCGCCCGCGACCTGCTGCGCCCGCTCGCCGAGAGCGGCCCGCCGGGCCGGGTCAACCGGCCGCTGACCGCCGCGCTCGGCGAACTCGGCCTGCTGCGGCGGCTGTTCCCCGACGACGGGCCGGTGCGCGCCCTCGACCTCTGTCTGCTGCGCGAATCGCTCGCCAGGGAGTGCACGGAGGCCGAGACCGCGCTCGCCCTCCAGGGTCTTGGCGGCTATCCGATCGTGCTCTCCGGCAGCCCCGAGCAGTACGCGCGCTGGATGCCCGAGGTCCGGGCGGGCCGCGCGGTCGCCGCCTTCGCGCTCAGCGAGCCCCAGGCCGGCTCCGACGCCGCCGCGCTCGGCCTGCGGGCCGACCCCGACGGGGCCGGCGGCTGGCGGCTGGAGGGCGAGAAGTGCTGGATCTCCAACGCCCCGGAGGCCGACTTCACCGTCGTCTTCGCCCGCACCACCCAGGGCGCCGGCTCGCGCGGCATCACCGCCTTTCTCGTCCCCGCCGACCGGCCGGGGCTCACCGGCGAGCGTCTTGACATGCTCAGCCCGCACCCCATCGGCAGCCTCGCCTTCGACGGCGTCCCCGTCACCCGCGAGGACGTCCTGGGCACACCCGACAAGGGGTTCGGCGTCGCCATGCGCACCCTCAACCTGCTGCGGCCGAGCGTCGGCGCGTTCGCCGTCGGTATGGCCCAGGCCGCGCTCGACGCGGCCGTGGCCCACGCCGGGGAGCGCACCGCCTTCGGCGGCCCCCTGAAGGACCTTCAGGCCGTCTCCCATCAGCTCGCCGAGATGGCCACCCGCACCGAGGCCGCCCGCCTCCTGGTCTACGCGGCCGCCACCGCGTACGACGAGGGCGCGCCGGGCATCGCCAGGAGCTCGGCGATGGCCAAGCTCCTGGCCACCGAGACCGCCCAGTACGTCGTGGACGCCGCCGTACAGATCCACGGCGCACGGGCGCTGCGCCGCGGCCATCTTCTGGAGCACCTGTACCGCGAGGTGCGCGCGCCCCGGATCTACGAGGGTGCGACCGAGGTCCAGCGCACGATCATCGCGAAGGAGCTGTACCGATGACCGAGCCCCACCCGTCCCTGGTGCGCACCAACCCACCCGAGCTCTCCCCGCCCACCGGTTTCAGCCACGCCGTCACGGCCACCGGCGGCCGCCTGGTCTTCCTGGCGGGCCAGACCGCGCTGGACGGCGCGGGCGCGGTCGTCGGTGCCACGCTTCCGGTCCAGTTCCGGCGCGCCCTGGCCAACCTGCTGACCGCCCTGACCGCGGTCGGCGGCACCCCCGCGGACCTGGCCCGGCTGACCGTCCACACCACCGACGTCGCGGCGTACCGCGCGTCCGCCCCCGAACTCGGCCGCATCTGGCGGGAGCTGGCGGGCCGCGACTACCCCGCGATGGCGGTCATCGGCGTCGTCCGGCTGTGGGACGAGGCGGCGATGGTCGAGCTGGACGGCATCGCGGTGCTGCCGTAGCGGCGTGCCCCGCTCGTCACACCGGGTGGCGCGGTATTGGCCAGGCCCGCGCCGCGCGGTACCGTCGGTGCGATATCGACGACGGCAAGACGGAAGCCGGTGGGAACCCGGCACGGTCGCGCCACTGTGAACGAGACGTTCCAAACGTTCCAAGGGATGTCTTGTGAGTCAGACCCGTAGCTGTCGTCCAATGCACCACCGAGATGGGACGCGAACTCCCTTAAGGAGGCCCTGCCATGGCGCAGCATGCCGCACAGCCGACCGCCACCACTCCCGCTCTTCCGACAAAGTTGCCGATCGGTGCGATCGTCCCGTGGGCGGTGTTCTTCGGCATCCTGATGCTGGTCCTGCTGTACTTCGTCGGCGCCGAACAGGGCGCCACCTCGGTCGTCTCCGGCGAGGACGTCCACGAGTGGGTGCACGACGCCCGCCACCTGCTCGGTTTCCCCTGCCACTGACGCAAGGGACGCCGACACCCTCATGAACTCCGCAACGGTACGGAATCTGCTCGTCCGTGGCATGCTCGCCGGCCTCGGGGCCGGCGTGCTCGCCCTGGTCGTCGCCTATCTCCTCGGGGAACCGAATGTCGACAAGGCGATCGGCTTCGAGGAGTCCCACGCCTCGGCGCACGATCACGAGGTCGAACTCGTCTCCCGCAGCCTTCAGTCCACCGCCGGCCTGGCCACCGGTGTCCTGATCTACGGGGTCGCCTTCGGCGGCATCGCCGCCCTCGCCTACTGCTTCGCCCTGGGCCGCATCGGCCGCTTCACCCCGCGGGCCACCGCGCTGCTGCTGTCCGGCTGCGCCCTGCTCGCGGTCTACGTCGTGCCGTTCCTCAAGTACCCGGCCAATCCGCCCGCCGTCGGCGACCCCGACACCATCTCCAAGCGGACCAATCTGTATCTGCTGATGATGGTGCTCAGCGTGCTCCTCGCGATCGCCGCGACCATCCTCGGCAAGCGGCTCGCCCCGAAACTGGGCACCTGGTACGCCACCGTCGCCGCGGTGGCCGCCTTCGCCCTGGTGATCGGCCTGGCGTTTGCGTTTCTGCCGGCCGTCAACGAGGTGCCCGCCGACTTCCCGGCCACCGTGCTGTGGCGGTTCCGGCTCTCCGCGCTGGCCATCCAGGTCACCCTGTGGGGAGGCTTCGGGCTGGTCTTCGGCGAGTTGGCCGAGCGCCTGCTGAGCCCCAAGCCCGCCAGAAGAACCCCGGCGGCGCCGGTTGCCGCCGCCGGCCGACCGTAATCCGACCGTTGCCCTGACCTCGGGCGGTCCGCTCCGCTCAGGCGCCGTTGAGCGGACGCCCCAGCCCGAGGTTCCAGCGCCCGGCCCGTCCGCTGATCCCGGTCGCGGTCAGCGGCGGTACGTCGGCACGCCAGAAGGCCGTCGCGGGCGCGCCCAGCACATGCACCACCGCGGCCCGCACCACCTCCGGCTCCACCACGGCGAGCGTATGGCCGTCCGTCTGCGACGCGGTGTCCAGCCACCGGCCGATCCGCAGACACAAGTCCCGTACCGACTCCCCGCCATGGGGCGCGGCCGCCGGGTCGGCCAGCCACCGGGCCACCGCCTCCGGCTCGGCGGCACCGACCTCGTCGAGGGTGAGGCCCCGCCAGCGGCCCGCGTCCAGGCCGGCCAACTCCGCACAGGGCTCGGCCTCGCCGAGCCCGAGCGCCGTGGCGGTCTCCCGGCAGCGCAGGCTGGGGGAGATGACGGCGCGGGCGGCCGAGGGCAGCGCCCCGGCCGCGGCGCGGGCCCGCGCCGCGCCGCCGTCCTCCAGAGGGGCCGTGCCGTCGTCGAAGCGGGCCTGGCGCAGCGATGGGTTCATCGCGGCTGAGATGAAGGTGACGCGGCTGGTCACGCGCTCGCTCCTCCTACCTGTGCCATGGGCGGTACGGCATCTACGTAACCATCGGTGGGCCCACATCTGCCACACACCCGACCCACCGGGCGGGCTTGATAGCCTCTGGGGGCCAGTCGAGCCACATCCGAGGCCAGGGAATCCGGTGCGAATCCGGAACTGACGCGCAGCGGTGAGGGGGACGGGCGGGGCACACCATGCCACTGGGAAGGGAACGGGCCGGCCGAAGGGCGGGCGCGGGACCGCCCCGGGAAGGCGCCTCGTCCGGGCGAACCCGAGTCCGAAGACCTGCTGGCACCTCCGCGCCCCGGCGAGGAGGCCGTCCGTAGGCCAGGCTCCGCGTACGAGCCCCGACCATCGAGGCATGCCCGTGCTGCTCCGTACCGCTCTCCGCCCCGCGGCTCTGCTGCTCGCCCCCGCTCTCCTGCTCACCGCGTGCGGTGGCTCGGGAGGCGGCGCCGAGGATGCCGGGAAGTCCGCCGGTTCGGGCTATCCGCGCACCATCGACAACTGCGGCCACAAGGTCACCCTGAAGTCGGCCCCCCAGCGGGCCGTCTCCCTCAACCAGGGCACCACGGAGATCCTGCTCTCCCTCGGCCTCGCCGACCGTATGGCCGGTACGGCGACCTGGACGGACCCGGTGACGAAGGGCCTGGAGAAGGCCAACGCGTCCGTGCCGCGGCTGGCGGACAACGCGCCCTCGTTCGAGAAGGTGCTGGACGCCGACCCCGACTTCGTCACCGCCTCGTTCGTCTCCACCCTCGGCAAGGGCGGCGTCGCCACCCGTGAGCAGTTCGAGAAGCTGGGCGTGCCCACGTACGTCTCGCCCTCCGACTGCTCGGCGGGCAAGGACAACGACAGCGGCGGCGACGGATCGCGCGGCACCCCGCTCACCCTCGACAGCGTCTACGGCGAGATAGCCGACCTGGCGCGGGCGTTCGGGGTGGAGGGGCGGGGGAAGAAACTCGTCGCCGAGCTGAAGGGGCGGGTGAGCAAGGCCACCGCCGGGCTGGACGCCTCCGATGTCTCCCTCATGTACTGGTTCGCCAACTCCCAGTCGCCCTACCTCGCCGGCTGCTGCGGGGCGCCGGGTGCCATCACCCGGGCGGTCGGTGCGGAGAACGCCTTCGCCGACACCCATGACGAGTGGCCCCAGATCAACTGGGAAACGGTCGCCGACCGCGACCCCGACGTCATCGTCCTCGGCGATCTGACCCGTGAGCAGCAGACCGCGGAGACCGCCCAGGCCAAGATCCGCTTCCTGGAGAGCAACCCCGCCACCCGCAACCTGACGGCCGTGAAGAAGAAGCGGTACGTGCTGCTGAGCGGGCAGTCGATGAACCCGTCCATCCGCACGGTCGAAGGGATCGAGAAGGTCGCCGCGGGGCTGCGCGACTTCGGGCTCGCCAAGTGAGCGCCCGTACGCTGCTGCTGACCGGCGGCGGGCTGGCCGCGCTGCTGATGTCGGTCGCCGTCGCGGTGACGATCGGACCGGCCGATATCTCCACGGGCGATGTGTGGGCCTCCGTCGCCGCGCACCTCGGCGTGGGCGAGAGCACGTTGACGCCGCTGCGGGACGGCATCGTGTGGAACCTGCGGATGCCGCGCACCCTGCTCGCCGCCGTATGCGGGGCCGGGCTCGCCGTATGCGGGGCGGTGATGCAGTCGCTGCTGCGCAATCCGCTGGCCGATCCGTTTGTGCTCGGGGTGTCCTCCGGCGCGTCCACGGGTGCCGTCGCCGTGGTCGTGCTCGGGGTTGGCGGGGGAGCCGTGTCGCTGTCCGCGGGCGCCTTCCTCGGCGCCCTGCTCTCCTTCGCGCTGGTGCTGCTGCTCAGCCACGCCCTGGGCGGCAGTACGGACCGGGTCGTGCTGTCGGGGGTGGCCGCCATGCAGCTGTTCTCCGCGCTGACCTCGTTCACTGTGCTGACCTCCGCCGACGCCGACACCACCCGGGCCGTGCTGTTCTGGCTGCTCGGCTCGCTCACCGGCGCCGACTGGGCGCAGGTGCTGCTGTGCGCCCTCGTCCTGGCCGTGGTCCTCGCCGTCTGCCTCGGATACGCACGCACCCTGGACGCGTTCGCCTTCGGCGACGAGGCCGCGGCCGGACTCGGCGTCCGTGTCGCCCGTACCCGCCTGGTCCTGCTCTCGGCGACCGCGCTGCTGACCGCCGCCCTGGTCAGCGGTGCCGGGGCGATCGGCTTCGTCGGCCTGGTCCTCCCGCACGCCACACGCGCCCTCACCGGCGCCGGCCACGCCCGCCTGCTGCCCGTCACGGCGCTGACCGGGGCCGTCTTCCTGGTGTGGGTGGACACCCTCGCCCGCACCGCCCTCGATCCCCAGGAGGTCCCGGTGGGCGTGGTGACGTCCCTCATCGGCGTACCGGCGTTCGTGGCCGTGCTCTACCGCGGCCGGAGCAAGGCATGACGGGCCTGCCGGAGCGGGACATGACCGGCCGAGCGGAGCAAGACATGAGCGGCCGAACGCAGCCAGGCATGAGCGGCCGACCGCAGCCAGGCATGACCGGTCTGCGCGCGGACCGGGTCAGCCGCCGCACCGCCGACAAGGTCATCGTCGACGGCCTCACCCTCACCCTCGGCCCCGGCGAGACGGTCGGCCTGCTCGGCCCCAACGGCTCGGGCAAGTCGACGCTGCTCAGACTGCTCGCGGGCGTCCTCGCCCCCACCGCCGGGGTCGTCACCCTGGACGGGCGCCCGCTGCCGGAGGTCGGCCGCCGCGCCACCGCCCGGCGTATCGCCACCGTCGAACAGCACGCCCACACCCAGACCGAACTGACCGTCCGCGACGTCGTCGCCCTCGGCCGCATCCCGCACCGCCGCGCCTGGACCCCGCCCACGGCGGCCGACGCCGAGGCCGTCAGCGCGGCCCTGGCCCGCACCGGACTGACCGACCGGGCCGCCCAGTCCTGGCACACCCTGTCCGGCGGCGAACGCCAGCGCACCCAGATCGCCCGCGCCCTCGCCCAGGAACCCCGTGAACTCCTGCTCGACGAGCCCACCAACCACCTCGACATCCAGCACCAACTCGACCTGCTGGAACTGGTCGCGGGCCTTCCGGTCACCACCGTGATCGCCCTGCACGACCTCAACCTCGCCGCGATGTACTGCGACCGGCTGCTCGTCCTCCGCGACGGCCGAGCCGTCGCGGAGGGCACCCCCGCCGAGGTCCTGACCCCCGCCCTCATCGAGCAGGTCTACGCCGTCCGCGCCGAGGTCACCACCGAACCCGGCCACCCCGTGATCCGCTTCCTGCGCCGCGGCGCCCAGCCATCGGCCCGGCCCGCCTGATCGCCTGATCGACGGGCCGGTGCCCTCGTCGTCCACCCCTCCGCGGACCAGCGGATCAGATGTCCCGGAAGATCTCGATCTGCGCGCCGATCGAGTTCAGCCGCTCCGCCAGGTCTTCATAACCCCGGTTGATCACATACACATTGCGCAGCACCGACGTCCCCGGCGCCGCCATCATCGCCAGCAGCACCACCACCGCGGGGCGCAGCGCCGGCGGGCACATCATCTCGGCCGCCCGCCACCGGGTCGGGCCCTCGACCAGCACCCGGTGCGGGTCGAGGAGCTTGACGTGGGCGCCGAGGCGGTTCAACTCGGTGAGGTAGATGGCCCGGTTGTCGTAGACCCAGTCGTGGATCAGCGTGGAGCCCTGCGCGGACGCGGCGATGGCCGCAAAGAAGGGCACGTTGTCGATGTTGACGCCGGGGAACGGCATCGGGTGGATCTTGTCGATGGGCGCCTGGAGCTTGGAGGGCCGTACGGTCAGGTCGATCAGCCGCGTACGGCCGTTGTCCGCCGCGTACTCGGCGCTGCGCTCGTGGTCGAGGCCCATCTCCTCCAGCACGGCCAGCTCGATCTCCAGGAACTCCACCGGCACCCGCCGGATCGTCAGCTCCGACTCTGTCACCACCGCGGCGGCCAGCAGGCTCATCGCCTCGACCGGGTCCTCGGACGGGGCGAAGTCCACGTCCCGGTCGATATCGGCGAGGCCGTGCACGGTGAGTGTGGTGGTCCCTATTCCTTCGACCTTGACCCCCAACTCCTCCAGGAAGAAGCACAGATCCTGGACCATGTAGTTGGGGGAGGCGTTGCGGATCACGGTGACGCCGTCGTGCCGGGCCGCGGCCAGCAGCGCGTTCTCGGTGACGGTGTCGCCGCGCTCGGTCAGCACGATCGCGCGGGTGGGGGACACCTCGCGGTCCACCCGTGCGTGGTACATCCCGTCCGTGGCGGTCACTTCGAGGCCGAAGGGGCGCAGCGCGGTCATATGCGGCTGCACGGTGCGGGTGCCGAGGTCGCAGCCGCCCGCGTACGGGATCTTGAACTGCCGCATACGGTGCAGCAGCGGGCCGAGGAACATGATGACGCTGCGGGTGCGGCGGGCGGCCTCGGTGTCCATGGAGTCGAGGTCCAGTTCGGCGGGCGGCACGATCTCCAGATCGGCCCCGTCGTTGATCCAGCGGGTGCGGACGCCGATGCTGCCCAGCACCTCCAGGATGCGGTAGACCTCCTCGATCCGGGCGACCCTCCGCAGGGTCGTACGGCCCGAGTTGAGCAGCGTGGCGCACAGCAGCGCGACGCATGCGTTCTTGCTCGTCTTGACGTCGATGGCGCCCGAGAGGCGCCGGCCGCCGACGACCCGCAGATGCATCGGCCCCGCGTATCCGAGCGAGACGATCTCGCTGTCAAGTGCCTCGCCGATCCTGGCAATCATCTCAAGACTGATGTTCTGGTTGCCTCGCTCGATGCGATTGACCGCGCTCTGGCTGGTGTTGAGCGCTTCCGCGAGCTGCGCTTGGGTCCAGCCGCGATGCTGGCGGGCGTCGCGGATGAGCTTGCCGATACGGGAGAGGTAGTCGTCAGTCATGCGGCAGAGGCTATCTCAGATATGAGATGCACGCGCGACGGGGGCGGCGTTCGGGTGAGGGGGCGGAAGACGCTCTGCCCGGCGAACCTATTGTTCTAGTTGCATGCGAACAACTACGATGCGAACACCTGAACAGGAGGCATCCGTGCATCAACCGCTACGTCGCACCTTCGTGGTCGCCCTCCCCTTCGCCCTCGCCTGCGCCGCCGTCCTCACGACGTACGCGGCCCTGCGCGACCGGCTCCCCGATCCGCTCGCCACCCACTTCCCGGCGAGCGGTAAGGCCAACGGCTTCTCCAGTGCGACGTCCTTCGTCTGGGTGGCCACCGGCCTCCTCGCGGTCCAGGGGGCGGTCTTCGCCGCCCTCGTCCACCGCTCGAGCCGGGGCATCGGCCCGCCGCGCCTGCTGGTCGCGGTCGCGTACGGGGAGTCGGGGCTGCTGGGCTACCTCTTCCCCGCCACGCTCTTCGCCAACGCCGACGTTTCCGACGCCGCCGACGTCCGTCTCCCCATGTGGCAGCTGGCCGTGGCCCTGGCCTGCGCGCTGCCCGCCGCGGCGGCGGGCTGGCTGCTGGCCGGGGCGGACGCCCCGCCCGCCGCCGGGCCCGCCGGCGAGCCGCACCGTCTGCCGCTCGGCAAGGGTGAGGTCGCCAGCTGGACCCGCACCGTCACCTCACGCGTACTGCTCGGCGTGGGGCTGGCCCTCGCGTGCGTCGGCGCGGCGCTGGCCTTTACGGTGAGCCCAGGGAGCGGGCTGCCGATGGCCGTGATGGGGGTGATCGCCGTGTTGCTGTCCGGCTGCCGGGTCACCATCGACCGGCGCGGTCTGACCGTGTCCCCGCCCGTCGTCCGGTGGCCCCGCCTGCGGGTGCCGCTGGGCCGTATCGAGGAGGCCACCAGCCGACAGGTGAGCGCGTACGACGACTTCGGCGGCTGGGGCTACCGGATCAGGGCGGGGCGCAGCGGCCTGGTGCTGCGCTCCGGGGACGCGCTGTGTCTGCGGCTGACCACCGGCAAGGAGTTCGTGGTGACAGTGGACGACGCCCGCACCGCCGCGGCGCTGCTCAACACGCTCATCGACCGGGCGGCCCGTGGCGCGGGCCGCCCGGTGGACGCGAGCTGACATGCTGTTCACGGTCGACCCCGGCTCCCCGGTCCCGCTCGGCGACCAGATCGCCGCCTCCGTACGCCGTGCCATCGCCGACGGTACGGTCCACCCCGGCGAACGCCTCCCCGCCGCCCGCGCCCTCGCCGACTCCCTCGGCGTCAATGTGCACACCGTCCTGCGCGGCTACCAACGGCTCCGCGAAGAGGGCCTGATCGAACTGCGCCGCGGCCGCGGCGCCGTCGTCACCGGCGCCCCCACCTCCGCCGGCCGCGCCCGCCTCGTCGAGGGCGTCCACGGCCTGGTCGCGTACGGCCTTGACGCCTTCCACGATCGTGGCGGGGTCGGCCTCGGCGTGGGAGAGGGCGAGTTCGAGGTTGTCGATGACGGGCAGCAGCGCCGTGGCCGTACGGGCCCGCTCGGCGGCCCGCTCCCGCTCCAGCTCCCGGGCATGGCGCTTGCGTAGATTGTCCAGATCGGCCAGGGCGCGGCGCCAGCGGTCCTCCAACTCGGCCAGGACCGCGGCGTGCTCGTCCCCGGGCGGGGCGGGACCGCCGGCCGCGTCCGGGCCGGGGCCCTCCCCGCCCGCGCGGCGCGCCTCGGCCGTGCCCGCGGCGGGCAGATCCTGCTCGGGCTCCGGCACGGCGCCCTCCGGCACCGGTTCGGGTTCCTGCGGACGGTGGGACATGGCAGCCGCCTAGCCTTTGTCGAACTCGGCGTCGACGACGTCGTCGCCTCCGCCACCCTCGCCGGCCCCACCGGGGCCGGTCTCCTGGGCGCCCCCGGCTCCGGCCGTCGCATGCGCGGCCAGGCCCGCGTACACCTGCTGGAGCTCGGAGATCAGCGGCCTGGCCCGGTCCACGCCCGCCTCGCCCCTGACCGCCTCACGGGCGTCGCCGACCAGCATCTCGGCGCGCGCCTTCTCATGGGAGGGCGCCGCGTCGCCCAGTTCGGTGAGGCGCTTTTCGACCTGATAGGCGATGGCGTCCAGCTCGTTGCGGGCGTCCACGGCCTCCCGCAGCGCCTGGTCCTCCCCGCGGTTGCGCTCGGCCTCCTGGACCATGCGCTCCACATCGCCGCGGTCGAGGTTGCCGGTCTCGCTGATGGTGACGGACTGCTCCTTGCTGGTGTCCCGGTCCCGGGCGGTGACGTTGAGGATGCCGTTGGCGTCGATGTCGAAGACGACCTCGATCTGCGGTTCGCCGCGCGGCGCCGGGCGGATACCGGTCAGCTGGAACCGGCCAAGACCCCTGTTGTCCGCGGCCCGCTCCCGTTCGCCCTGGAGGATCACGATGTCCACGGCCTGCTGGCTGTCCTCGGCCGTGGAGAAGGTCTCCGTGCGGCGCACCGGGATGGTGGTGTTCCGCTCGATGATCTTCGTCATGACCCCGCCGCGGGTCTCGACACCCAGCGACAGCGGTGTGACATCCAGCAGCAGGACGTCCTTGACCTCACCCTTGAGCACCCCGGCCTGGATCGCGGCGCCCAGCGCCACCACCTCGTCCGGGTTCACGCTCATATTGGGCTCCTTGCCACCGGTCAGCCGGCGCACCAGGGCCTGCACCGCGGGGATCCGGGTCGAGCCGCCGACCAGGATCACCTCGTCGATGTCGTTCTCGCCGACCTTGGCGTCGGCCATGGCCTGCTGGACCGGACCGAGACAGCGCTCCACCAGATCGGCGGTGATCTGCTCGAAGGTGGACCGCATGACCGACTCGGTCAGATGCTTGGGACCCGAGGCGTCCGCGGTGATGAACGGCAGGCTGACCTGGGTCTGGGTCACCGAGCTCAGCTCGGTCTTCGCCTTCTCCGCGGCCTCGAAGAGCCGCTGCAGCGCCTGCGGGTCCCGGCGCAGATCGATGCCGTTGTTCTGCTGGAACTTATCGGCGAGATGATCGACGAGCCGGCGGTCGAAGTCGTCGCCGCCCAGATGGCTGTCGCCCGCGGTGGAGCGCACCTCCACCACACCGTCCCCGACATCGAGGACGGACACGTCGAAGGTGCCGCCGCCGAGGTCGAAGACGAGCACCGTCTCGTGCCCCTTCTTGTCAAGGCCGTAGGCCAGGGCCGCCGCGGTCGGCTCGTTGATGATCCGCAGCACCTTGAGCCCCGCGATCTCGCCCGCGTCCTTGGTGGCGCTGCGCTGGGCGTCGTTGAAGTACGCGGGCACCGTGATGACCGCCTCGGTCACCCGCTCGCCCAGCTGCTTCGCCGCGTCGTCGGCGAGCTTGCGCAGCACCAGGGCGCTGATCTCCTCCGGCGAGTACAGCTTGTCGCGCACCTTGAAGCGAGCGAGGGACTGCTCGTCCGGGACGACGTCGTAGGCGACCGCCTTGGCCTCGTCGGACACCTCGTCGTAGTGCCGGCCGACGAAACGCTTGGCCGAGTAGATGGTGCCCTTGGGGTTGAGGATCGCCTGGCGCCGGGCCAGCTGGCCCACCAGGCGCTCTCCGGTGTCGGTGAAGGCCACCACGGACGGGGTTGTGCGACCGCCCTCCGAACTGGGCACGACCGTCGCCTCGCCGCCCTCCCACGCCGCGATCACCGAGTTGGTGGTGCCCAGATCGATTCCGACTGCCTTGGCCATGAGGAACTCCTTGTAGGAAGCGGCGGCAGCGTGCAGCCGCGGAATGAACCCGTCTTCACCCGCCTTCCGGCCCCAACGCGCCCAGCCTGGCAAAACGGGGCCCTGACACGCCTGCGCCTGCGGGGGCCAAAAACCGCGCTTAGGGTGGACCTGCGAGCACAGAACAGGCGCGTGGCCGGACCGGTGGCCGCCCCGCCGGGCGGGTACCCGCAGGCCCGGACGCGTTCTCCGAACCCGGATTCGTTCTCCGAACGCGGACGGAGCGACGGAATGACCTCAACAGCCTTCTCCCGCGAACGGCGTCGGGCCCAGGACCGTTCCCTGCCCCCCGAGGCACGCGGCCTGCTGCTGCGCTCCACCGCCCTGTTCGACAGCCGGGACGAGACCGAGATCCTGCACCGGGCGATGGCCCTGGTCGGCGCGGTCGGGCCGGGGCGGGCCGAGGCCGGGTACCTCATGGTCGGCGGTGCGCTGACACGCCACCATGCGACCGACGGGGCCGACGGTCACCCGGCCGCCGCCCTCGACGA
>NZ_MUNE01000650.1 GCF_002154605.1 Streptomyces milbemycinicus
ATGACCAACCAATCACGCACCTATGGGTGTGTGGTGTTGGTTTGTTTTCTTCATAGTGTTTCGGTGGTTATTGCGTTAGGGAAACGCCCGGTTACATTCCGAACCCGGAAGCTAAGCCTTTCAGCGCCGATGGTACTGCAGGGGGGACCCTGTGGGAGAGTAGGACACCGCCGAACAATTTTTGATAAAAGCCCGGTTGGGAGCCAAGCTCCCAGCCGGGCTTTTTCTTTTTCCCGCGCACTGCCCGAGTAGTCTGAGCGGCATGCGCTACGACCTGGTCATCTTCGACAACGACGGCGTGCTCGTCGACAGCGAGCCGATCTCCAATCGGCTCCTCGCCGCCTATCTCACGGAGTTGGGCCACCCCACCACCTACGAGGACTCCATACGCGACTACATGGGGTCGGCCATGCACCGGATCCATGAGCTGGTCCTCGAGCGCACCGGCCGCCGGCTGCCGGCCGACTTCGACACGACTTTCCACAGCCGTGTGTTCGACGCCTTCCGCCGGGAACTGGAGCCTGTCACAGGCGTAGCCGATGTCCTGGAGAAGCTGAACGCGGACGGCGTTCCGTACTGCGTCGCCTCCTCCGGAAGCCATGAGCGCATACGCGTCGCGCTGCGGAAGACGGGGCTGTACGGACTCTTCGACGAGCAGCGCGTCTTCAGCTCCGAGGATGTGGGGAGGGGCAAGCCCGCGCCGGATCTGTTTCTGCATGCGGCGCGGACGATGGGGGTGCCGCCGGAGCGGTGTGCGGTTGTCGAGGACAGTCCGCTGGGTGTGCAGGCCGCCATCGCCGCCGGGATGGATGTGTACGGGTATACGGCGATGACGCCGGCCGCCAAGCTCGCCCGCGCCCACGCCCGTTTCGCGAAGATGGCAGAACTGCCGCAATTGCTCGCCTGATCTCGCCTTGGAGAGCCTGGGGCCGTACGCTCCTCGGCCATGACAGATACGCGCCCGACCCCGCGGCTGCGGCACGGCCGGGCCTCGCTGGCCGTCAGTTTCTTCGTCCAGGGCGCGGTCTTTGCTCTGCTGGTGACCCGAATACCCGCGCTGCAGGACCGGTATGGGGTGTCCGACGGGCTGCTGCCCGCGTTTCTCGCCGCGGTTCCGATCCTCGCGGGCGTGGGCAGCGTCGGGACGGAGCACCTGGTCAAGCGGGTGCGGCCGGGGTTGGTGCTGCGCTGGGCCCAGCCGGTGGTCTCCATCGCGCTGCTCACAGCCGGGTCGGGTACGGCGCTGTGGCAGCTCGCCCTCGCGCTCGCGGTCTTCGGGCTCTCCGTCGGTGCCCTCGACGCGTCGATGAACATGCTCGGCGTCACCCTCCAGCATGCGTACGGGCGGAGCATCATGCTCGGCTTCCACGCCGCGTACAGCCTGGGCGGGATCGGCGGGGCGTCGCTGGCCTGGGCGGGCGCGCACTGGGATGTGTCGCTGCCCGTGCTGTACGCGCCACTTGTCGCGACGCTTGTGCCCGTCGCGCTGTTCGCCAGCCGCTGGTACGTGGATCGAGCGGGGGAACAGGAAAAGGACGGGAAGCAGGAGAGCCCGGAGGACGAGCAGGAGTCCGCCGCCGTCAGCATGAAGCTGCTGCTTCCACTCTGCCTTGTGATGTCGTTCGCCTATATCGGTGACTCGACGGTCTCCAACTGGAGCGCCAAGTACCTCGAGGACGTGTTGCACAGCTCCGAGCAGCTGGCCACCGTCCCGTACAACGTCTATATGGTCACCGCCCTTCTCGGCCGTACCTTCGGCGACCTGGGCGTGCGCCGCTTCGGTGCGGTCGCCGTCGTGCGGGTCGGCACCCTGCTCGCCGCGGGCGGGTTCGCGGTCGTCGCGGCG
>NZ_MUNE01000651.1 GCF_002154605.1 Streptomyces milbemycinicus
CACCGTGAGCGAGCGCAAGCCCTACAAGACCGGCCTGTCCGATGAGCAGTGGGCGCTGATCGCGCCAGTGATCGCCGCGTGGAAGTCCGCTACGACGGCGGTTCCCGTCATCACGAAGGAGGACTCTTCGGTGAGATGGGCTCTGCCGAATGGGGTTGCGAGGCTGCGAGGCTGGCGAGGAGTTTGAGCCGGTCTTCGGAGGTGGTGCCCGGTTCGGCGGTGTAGAGGGTCAGGTCGTGCACCGCCCGGTTGGACACCGGCAGGTCCAGGGAGTGATAGCGCAGCTCCAGCTCGCCCACGTCGGGATGCCACAACCGCTTGATGCCGTCGTGGCGGATACGGACGTCGTGCATGGCCCAGCTGGCGCGGAAGTCGGGGCTGAGGGTGGACAGCTCTCCGATCAGTTCCCGCAGGGCGCGGTCACGGGGCTCGCGGCCGGCTTCGGGGCGCAGCAGCGCGGCAGTGGCGGTGGCGGCGGTGTCCCAGTCGACGAAGAAGTCCTGGGCTCCGGGGTCGAGGAAGATGTAGCGGGCGATGTTGGGGCCGCCGTGCTTGTCTACAGTGTCCGCGGCGTCGCGCACCGTCCCCGAGGGTTACGGCGGGGGCGGACAGCCCGACTACCGCTATAACGTCGTGCTCCAGGAGGAGGCTGCACGCGCCCTGGTCACCCTGGGCACCGTACGCACCCAACTCGACGTCGTCCTCCCCTACTTCCTCGCCTACGCCGACACCGAACAGCGCGAGCGCTGGTACCCCGGGCTCGCCTCCGGGGAGCTGCTCACCGCGATCGCGATGACCGAGCCCGGCACCGGCTCCGACATCGAGGGGATCCGTACGACCGCCGTACGCGACGGCGACGCCTACGTCCTCAACGGCGCCAAGACCTTCATCACCGGAGGTCTGCTAGCCGACCTGGTGACCGTGGTGGCGCGCACATCGACCGACCCCGGCGACCGGCGGGCGGGGCTGACGCTGATGGAGGACGGTATGCCCGGGTCTGCAGGCCCGTACCCTCGACGATGTCTTCAACTCTGCGGTGGATACCGCTACATGCTGGAGTACCCGATCGCGCGCCTGTACGCGGACGCGCGCATCACCCATTTCCATGCCGGGACCAGTGAGGTCATGAAGGTCATCATCGCCAAGTCCCTGGGGTTGTGAGACATGTCCGTACACGACTTCGCCGACCGGCCGGGCGTCGCCCTCGTCGCGGGCGGCACCGGCGGCATCGGAGCGGCCGTCGTCCGGCTCCTCGCGGAGCGCGGCAGCGATGTCGCCTTCACCTACCGGTCCAACAAGGAAGCGGCGGGCGCTCTCGTCGGCGAGGTGACGGCGTACGGCCGCCACGTCGGCTCCCTGCGCGTGGACCTGACCGACGAGGAGGCCACCGCACGGGCCGTCACGGAAACCGCCGCGGCGGGCGGCGGCCTGCACACCCTGGTGTACGCGGCCGGGCCGCACGTCCCGATGAGGCATCTGAGCAGGGTCACGCCCGCTCAGTACCGTGCCCAACTGGAGGCCGACGCCGTGGCGTTCTTCAACCTCGTCCACCCCGCGCTGCCGCTGCTGCGGAAGAGCCGGGGCAGCGTCGTCGCCGTGACGACGGTCGCCACCCGCCGCTTCCCGGTCCGCGACGGGCTGTCGTCGGGCGCCAAGGGAGCGGTCGAGGCGGTGGCGCGCGCCCTTGCCGCCGAGGAGGGGCGGTACGGCGTCCGCGTCAACTGTGTCGCCCCCGGCATGCTCACGGACGGCATCGCGGCCCGGCTGATCGACTCCGGCGAACTCGACGAGGACGCCCTCGTCATCACCCGGCGCAATATCCCGCTGCGCCGGTTCGGCCGGGCGGAGGACATCGCGGAGGCGGTCGCGTTCCTCGCCTCGGAGCGCGCCGGGTTCATCACCGGACAGGCACTGGGGGTCGACGGCGGGTACAGCGTCTGAACCCACGGCTGATGGGGTGATCTCTTGGCCGCCGATGTACGCGGCCCGTACGACATCGGCGGACAGCGCGTCCAGCGCCTCGCGCAG
>NZ_MUNE01000652.1 GCF_002154605.1 Streptomyces milbemycinicus
GGCTGAGCGGGCGGGGGAGGCTCAGGCGACCAGTCCGCCGAGCTTGCGCAGCGACTCGTTGAGGGCGGCGCTCGCCGAGTCCTTGAGCTTCCCGGCCATCAGCGAGACCGCGGGGCCGGTGAACTCGCCGTCGACGCGGACCGTCGTGGCCTCGCCCTCCGGCGTCAGCGCATAGCGCATGGCGAGGTTCACCCCCATCGGGCCCTTGCCCCGGGTGGCGAACACCTGGACGGGCTCACTGGCCTCGATGGTCCAGATCACCTCCGCCGGAAAGCCCATCAGCTTCATGTTCTCCTGATACGTGGCGCCCACCTCGAGTGTGGTGGGGCCGCCCTCCGGGAAGCCGGTGTGCGTCACGTTCCACTGGACCCACGAGGTGAAGTCCGTCAGCTGGGTCCACACCTTCT
This sequence comes from Streptomyces milbemycinicus, assembly GCF_002154605.1. GTDB lineage: Bacteria > Actinomycetota > Actinomycetes > Streptomycetales > Streptomycetaceae > Streptomyces > Streptomyces milbemycinicus. Next base: position 408 of record NZ_MUNE01000652.1, read on the forward strand.
CGGCCGGTGCCTCGATACGCGCCTGGACGCTGACCTCGGCCATGGGGCCACCCCTTCCGCGGAGTTCCGCGACGCTTGGTTTGCTCGGATCACTTCGACCGGCTTGGCTCGCCCAGGTCGGGCGCTGTGGCTCGGGTGCCTCAGCGGTGTCGCGCAACGTAGCCCTGGCGCCTCGAACATTCAATACTGATGAACCGTCAGTTCCCGGACTCCTCCGTGAGGAGGAGATACGGCCGTCAATGCCCAACTATCGTGGGAGAGCCACATGCTCCCCGGCGGGGATGCTCCGGACTCCGGGGACTGATGGGGTGAGAGCGTGCGAAAAAGTACCTCCGGCGCTGGTGATGAGGGCCGACTCGGCGAGGAGCTGGACGCCGTGGTCGCGGGGGCGCGCCGACGGGCCTTCCGTGACGGCGACCGGCAGATCGACACGGCCCATCTGCTGCACACCCTCCTCGAGTTGGACCCTCGGGCGCGCGCCGCGTTCGCGGGTGGCGCGCCCCAGGTCGCGCGGCTGCTCGGCTATCTGGCACAGCGCGCCATCGGCTACGGCGTCCAGTGGAGCGGTTCGGTCGAGGACTCCGGCGCGCGGAGCCGGGTGCGCCCCCGGGACCTGCGCGGAATCCAGGGCGTCCAGGGCGTCCAGGGTGTTCAGGGCATCCGGGGTGTCCAGGGCGTCGGCATGTCCGGCTGGTCGCCCGCCGCCGTGGCGGCCATGGGCGCCGCGACCGCCCGGGCCCGGGCCCGCGGTGCACTGCGGGCCGACGGGCCCGACCTCCTGGCCGCCCTCGCCGGCGACCCGGAGTGCCGCGCCGTGGAGGTACTGCGGCGGGCAGGCGTCGATACGGAACTGCTGGTCGCGGCCCTGGACGGGGAATTGCGCCAGCAGTCAACGACGTGACGGTCCTGTCGTGAGCTGACATGATGATCCGATGCACAACACTCAGGGGCAGGGTCCGGGAGGGACGAGAAGCGCGGGGCTGGGGCTGGCGCTCACCTCGGCACTCGCTTTCGGCGGGTCCGGGGTGGCCGCCAAACCGCTGATCGAGGCGGGTCTCGAACCCCTCCACGTCACCTGGCTTCGAGTGGTCGGCGCCGCCTTGGTCATGCTCCCGGTCGCCTGGAACCACCGCGATCTGCCCGCCAAACGCCCCGCCCTGCTGGTGGGGTTCGGCCTGCTGGCCGTCGCCGGGGTGCAGGCGTGCTACTTCGCCGCGATCTCGCGCATTCCGGTCGGGGTCGCGCTCCTCGTCGAATATCTGGCCCCCGCCCTGGTCCTGGGCTGGGTGCGGTTCGTCCAGCGGCGGCCGGTGAGCGGTGCCGCAGCGGTGGGGGTTGTACTCGCGGTCGGCGGACTGGCCTGTGTGGTCGAGGTGTGGTCGGGGCTGAGCTTCGACGCCGTGGGGCTGCTGCTCGCCCTGGCCGCCGCGGGCTGCCAGGTCGGCTACTTCGTCCTGTCCGACCACGGCAGCGACGGCGAGAACGCCGCGGATCCGCTGGGCGTCATCGCGTACGGTCTGATCGTCGGCGCGCTGGCGCTGACCGTCGTGGCGCGCCCCTGGAATCTGGACTGGGCGGTGCTGGCCGGCCGGGCCGACCTGGCGGGCGCGCGGGTGCCCGCCGTGCTGCTGCTCGGATGGATCGTCCTGGTCGCGACGGTCGTCGCCTATCTCACCGGGGTTGTCTCGGTGCGCCGGCTGTCGCCGCAGGTGGCCGGGGTGGTCGCCTGTCTGGAGGCGGTGGTGGCGACCGTACTGGCCTGGGTGCTGCTGGACGAGCATCTGTCGCCGCCGCAGATCGCCGGGGGCGCGGTGGTGCTGTTCGGGGCGTTTATCGCGCAGACCTCGGCGCCGAAGGCGGCCGCGGCCGGGCCGGTGGCCGGGTCGGGGACGCTCTCCGCCAGGAAAGAGGCGGATGCGGCCGTCGTGGCCGACGGCGCCGACCGGGCGCCTGACTCGTCGCCCGCCCGCTGACCGGCTGAGAGGCCGGCACGGGCGGGTCGCCTCGTGAGGGTCGGGCGTGTCCGGCTCGGTCAGAGGCGGGTGAGGTAGGCGGGCACCGGCGTGTCGGCCGTCAGGTCGTCGGAGGGCACCGGCGTGCCGTACGTCCGCGCCACCGGCAGCACCCCGCTCCAGTGCGGGAGCGCCAGGTCCTCGGGCTCGTCGTTCGGGCCGCCGGTGCGGATCTTCGCGGACACCTCGGCGAGGTCCAGGCGGAGTACGGCGGTGGCGGCCAGTTCCTTGGCGTTGGCCGGCCGGGAGTCGGCGGCCCGGCCGGGCACGACGTGGTCGACCAGGGCGTCGAGGGCCGCGGCGCGCTCGGCGCCGTCGGTCACCTGGCGGGCGGCGCCGTGCACCACCACCGAGCGGTAGTTGATGGAGTGGTGGAAGGCGGAGCGGGCCAGGACCAGCCCGTCGACATGGGTGACGGTCAGGCACACCGGCATGCCCGGGTCCTCCGCGCCGCTCGCCATCCGCAGCGGGCGGGAGCCGGTCGAGCCGTGCACATACAGCCGCTCGCCCACCCGCGCGTACAGCGTCGGCAGGACGACCGGGCCGCCGTCGCGCACAAAGCCCAGATGGCAGACGTAGCCCTCGTCGAGTATCGAGTGCACCAGCTCCCGGTCGTACGAGGCGCGCTCGCGGGACCGGGTGGGCACCGTCCGGTCGGTCGGCTGGTAGGCGTCCGGGGTGGTGCTCTCGGCGGTCATTTGCCAACTCCTTTGAACTAGTACAAAATGTCTTTTGTGCTAGGAGAGTATCGGATCGAAGGGCGCGGCGCAGCTGAGATCGCCGCGAGTGTCGAGCGCGCGGTCGGCGCCGGTGACCTGGCCCCCGGCCAACTGCTGCCGCCCATGCGGGAGTTGGCGGCCCAGCTGGGGGTCAATCCCAATACCGTCGCGGCCGCCTATCGCTCGCTGCGGGACCGGGGAGTGATCGAGACCGCGGGCCGTAAGGGGAGCCGGGTGCGCCCGCGCCCCGCCACCACCTCCCGTGACCTGCTCCGCGTCGAGGCCCCGGAGGGCGTGCGCGACCTCGGGGACGGCAACCCCGACCCCGCCCTGCTGCCGCCGCTCGGCGCGGCGCTGGCCGCGGCCGCCGCGCGCAACGCCGAACGCCCGGCGCTGTACGGCACGCCCGAGGTGTCCCCGGAGCTCGCCCGGGTGGCCCGGGCCGCCCTCGACGCGGACGGGGTGCCGGACGGCCCGGTCGCCGTCACCTCCGGCTCGCTGGACGCGATCGAGCGCGTGCTCGCCGCCCATCTCAAACCCGGCGACGCGGTCGCGGTCGAGGATCCGGGCTGGGGCAGTGTGCTCGACCTGGTCCCGGCGCTGGGGCTGCGCACCGTCCCCGTCGCGGTCGACGACGACGGGCCGCTGCCGGAGCGGGTCGAGGAGGCGCTGCGCAAGGGGGCGCGGGCGCTGATCGTCACCTGCCGGGCACAGAATCCGACCGGCGGGTCGGTGAGCGCCGAGCGCGCCCGCGCGCTGCGTACGGCCCTGGACCGACACCCGCGAACGCTGCTGATCGAGGACGACCACGGGCACGGCATCGTGGACCTGCCGCTCCATCCGCTGGCGGGCGGTACGGAGCACTGGGCGCTGGTCCGCTCCGCCGCCAAGGCGTACGGGCCCGATCTGCGGGTCGCCGTGCTGACCGGCGACACGGTCACCGTGGACCGGGTGCGCGGAAGGCAGCGGCTGGGCCCCGGCTGGGTCAGCCATCTGCTGCAGGACGCGCTGGTGCGGCTGTGGCACACCGGCGCGGTGGACATCGCGGCGGTGGCCGCCTCGTACGGCCGTCGGCGCGACGCGCTGGTGCGGGCGCTGCGCGAGCGCGGGATCGCCGCCCACGGCCGCAGCGGGATGAACGTATGGGTGCCGGTCCCCGACGAGACCGGCGCCGTCGCCCGGCTCCTGCAGTCCGGCTGGGCGGTCGCGCCCGGGGCCCGGTTCAGGATCGCCTCGCCGCCCGGGGTGCGGCTGACCGTGTCCTCGCTGGGCATGGACGACATCGGCCCCGTCGCGGACGCGTTCGCGTCGGCGACGGGGCCGGCCCCGGCGGGGCGCTATGGCTGAGGGGGTAACAGGCTCAGTCCCGAGGGGCCCTGGCGCGCGGCCGTGTCTGCGTCAGCGCCGCGCCCGCGAGCACGATCAGTGCCCCGACCGGAGTGTTCCAGGTGAGGTGTTCGCCGAGGATCGCCACGCCCGCCGCGGTCGCGATGACCGGGACGAAGTACGTCACCATCATGGCGGTGGTCGGGCCGACCTCCTCGACCAGGCCGTACTGCACCAGGAAGGCGAAGCCGGTGCCGAGCGCGCCCAGCGCCACCACCGACAGCAGCGGCAGCACCGGGAAGGAGCCCGGGGCCGGGGCGAACAGCGGGGCCACGACCGCCAGTTGGGCCGTGCCCATCAGCAGTTGGGCGCCCGACATCGCGAGGTGGGAGTGGCCGGAGCCGCTGAGCGTACGCCGGACGTACTGCCAGCCGACCGCGTAGCTGAGCGAGGCGGCCAGCGCCATCGCGGTGCCCGCCGGGTCCTGACCGGAGAAGCCCTGCCAGACGCCGAGCACGACCAACACGCCGGCGAAGCCGATGCCCAGGCCCGCGACGCGCTGCCGGGTCGGCCGGTCGTCGGAGGCCGCCGCCACGGCGAGCACCATGCCCCACAGCGGCGAGGTCGCGTTGCAGATGCCGGCCAGGGTGGACGGGATGGTCAGCTCGGCGTACGCGAACAGCGAGAACGGCAGGGCGTTGAGGAAGAAGGCCGCCACGGCCAGATGGCCCCAGGCCCGGGCGCCACGCGGCAGCCGCTCCCGCTTCGCCACCAGGACCGCGACCAGGACGGCGGTGCCGAACAGCATGCGCCCCAGTGTGACGTACAGCGGAGCGAACGCCTCGGTGCCGACCTTGATGAACACAAAGCTGAAGCCCCAGATCAGGGCGAGCGCGCCGAACCGGATCCGCCAGTCCAGGAGCGGGCGGCGGGTGGGGG
>NZ_MUNE01000653.1 GCF_002154605.1 Streptomyces milbemycinicus
TCCTTCGAAACCGTTTCACCGGTTTCTCCGGGCGCTTCCCTTCGGTGTTTCCAACCTTACCAGATCCGTTTTCCGGTCCGTTCCCGGTCCGAATTCCGTTTCCGGCCCCCTGTTGGAGCGGGGTTTTTCGCGCCTTCCGGCGTGTCCACTACTTTAGCGGATTTCCTCCGAGGCTCATAATCGAGCCTCCCGACCGAATTCCGGGCACGCCGAAATCCATCCCGATGAGGGGCCGTGCAGTAGTGGTTTGCGCCGATGTGGCGCGAGCGGCTACCGAAGAACCGTTACGGCTCCGTGGCAGCTCGGAGTACATTACGCATCGCGCCGGTGCGTGTCAAACATCCCCGGCGTGCGATGTCAGTCCAGGTCGCTCAGCCGTCCGCCGGCGTCCGGCTGGGTTTCCTCCACACGGCGCAGGACCCGCATCAGCATCTCGCCGAACGCCGCGCGCTCTTCGCTCGACAGGTCCTGGAGAAGGTCTTCCTCGAAGACGGATGCCATCCGCATGGCCTCCAGCCATTTCTCCCGGCCCTCGACCGTCAGCTCCACGATGACGCGCACCCGATTGGCCTCGTCGCGCTCGCGCGTGACCAGACCGTCGTTCGCCATGCGGTCGATGCGGTGGGTCATCGCGGCCGGGGTGAGGCCGAGCCGCTTGGCCAGGTCGCCGGGGCCCAGTCGATACGGGGCTCCGGAGACGACGAGCGCCTTGAGCACTTCCCACTCGGCGTTGCTGATGCCCAGGGTCGCGGTATGGCGGCTGTACGCGACGTTCATCCGCCGATTGAGCCGGCTGAGGGCGCTGACGACCTGCTCCACCTGTGGGTCCAGGTCCTGGAACTCGCGCTGGTAGGCCGCGATCTGCTCCTCGAGGCTCGGCTCGGCCGGGCCGGGGGTCTCAGGCATGCCGCGCAGTATGGCACGTAACCCATTCGCCTTGAAGTCCTTCGGCGTGTACTCTTTAGCTTCGAACTTTACTATTGAAGTCTTCAGACTTCGACTGTTCGAACTTCTCCTACTCGTCATCGAACGTTTTCGACCTAGGCAGGTGAGTGTGACCACCGCGATGGGCGCCGCGCTGCGCCGGATCCAGCTGGGGAACGCGCTGAGCGCGTTCGGCAACGGCTTCACCGTTCCGTTCTTGTTTGTCTATGTGGCGCAGGTGCGGGACCTGGGCGCGAGTACCGCGGGCATGGTGCTCGCGGCGTTCGCCGTCGCGGCGCTGGCCGTGCTGCCCTTCACCGGTCGGGTGATCGACCGGCGAGGGCCGCTGCCAGTGGCCCTGGCGGGTGCCGTGGCCTCGGCCTTCGGATCCATGGGACTGGGGCTGGCCTCCGACGAGGCGTCCGTCATCGCCGCGGTGGCCCTGCTCGGTGCGGGGATAGCGGTGATCCAGCCCGCCCTCGCCACCATGATCGTGTGGTGCTCGACCACGACCACCCGTTCGCGCGCCTTCGCCACCCAGTTCTTCCTCAACAACCTCGGGCTCGGCGTCGGCGGGCTGCTCGGCGGGCTGCTGGTCGACCCCTCCGAGCCGTCGAGCTTCGTCCGGCTGTTCGCGATCGAGTCGGTGATGTTCCTAGTGCTGGGCGCGGCCGTGGCGACCGTACGGTTGCCGGCGGTTTCGAAGCTCGACCCGGCGTCGGCCGTGGCAGAGCGGACCGGGGGCGGCTGGCGGGCCATGCTGCGTAACCGGGCCATGGTGCAGCTGTGTGTGCTGGGCTTCGTGATGTTCTTCGCCTGCTACGGGCAGTTCGAGTCGGGGCTGGCGGCGTTCGCGGTGGAGGTCGCCCATATCTCGCCCGCGATGCTCGGCGCCGCATTGGCGGCGAACACGACGGCCATCGTGCTGGCGCAGTTCGTCGTGCTCCGGCTGGTCGAAGGGCGACGGCGCAGCCGGGTCATCGCGCTGACCGGGCTCGTTTGGACGGTGGCCTGGCTGGCGGCGGGGGCCTCCGGTCTGGTGCCGGGCAGCCAGGCCATCGCGACCGGCGCGATCATCTCGGCGTACGCGCTCTTCGGGCTCGGCGAGGCGATGCTGTCGCCGACCGTCGCCCCGCTCGTGGCCGATCTGGCTCCGCCGACCATGGTCGGGCAGTACAACTCCGGGTTCGCCCTGGTCAAGCAGCTGGCGCTGGCCGTCGGCCCGGCAGTGGGCGGACTGATGGCCGGGGCCGGGATGTACGTGGCGTACATCGCGATGCTCGTCGGCTGCTCCCTCGGCATCGCGGCGCTCGCGCTGCGGCTGGGCGGGCGGCTCACGGCCCGCCAGGACAACCCGCTGCGCGGGCACAGGAGCCGACTGGACCCCGCGCAGCGGGTTGTCCTGG
>NZ_MUNE01000654.1 GCF_002154605.1 Streptomyces milbemycinicus
ACCCGGCAGAGGAGAGCCATGCAGGTGAAGGCGCCCGACCGCACGGCCGCCGCGCGCCGACCGGGCCCGGTGCGCGGCGGCCGTGCGGTCGGGCGCCTTCACCTGCATGGCTCTCCTCTGCCGGGTGACGTGGGAGGGGTGATGCCGCGGACGCGGGGTGAGAAGTGTCGGGCCTTGCGAGGGCCCGAGTGCGGCTCAGTCGGCCAGCGAGGCGTTGACCGCCTTGTTGTCCTTCTCCACGGACCCTCCGTCGCCGAAGACCGCATGGCGCATCAGGGTGAGCCACGGCCCGTTGGGGTCGTTGAAGGTCTGGCCGAACTTGAGCGCGTACGGGGTGCGGCCGTCCGCCACCAGCCGGTTGATGGTCACCAGCCGCGGGTCCGCGTCGGAGTACTTGTTGGAGGCGAGGTCGGTGCGCGCCACCACGTCCTTGTGCGCGGCGACCACGTCGACCTGGGCCTTGTCGCCGAGCGACCAGGCGAGGAAGTTCCAGGCCTGGTCCGCCGACTTGCTGGTGGCGGAGATGCCGATGGCGTCACCGCCGACGAAGGTGGACTTGCCACCGTCAGGCCCGGGGATGGGCGCGACCCCGAGGTCGAGGTCCCTCGGCATCAGCCCCAGGGTGGTCGACGGCATGGGCATCACGCCGACCTTTCCCTTGGGGAAGACCCCGGTCCAGGTCGTGCCCGTCTCCTCGCGCGCGCCGGGGGCCACGATGTCGTCCTTCACCCATCCGCGGTAGGTCTGGTAGACCTTCTGCGCGGTGTCGGAGGACAGCTGTGCCTCGGTCCCCTCCTTGTTCAGCACGTCTTCCCCCGCGGCCCAGATGGACGGCCACCAGGTGAACACGCCGCAGCCACCGCAGTTGCCGCCGAAGAAGGTGCCGTTGACGTCTCCGCCGAGCGCGTCCACGGCCCGCGCCTGCCGGTCCCATTCGCGCAGGCTGGTGGGCGGCTTCTCGGGGTCGAGCTTGGCCCGCCGGTAGAGCTCCTTGTTGTAGAAGAGCACCGACAGGTCGAGGGTGTGCGGTACGACGTACTTCTTGCCCTCGTACGTACCGGCCTTGATATGCGACTGGGCCAGGTTCTTGGCGTAGGGCAGGGCGTCGATACGCCCGGTGAGGTCGGCGAAAAGCCCGCTGGAGGTGTAGTTGGGAACGAACACCACGTCCGAGGCGAACAGATCGGGCAGATCGCGGGAGCCGGCAGCCGCACCGACCTTGGCCTGGTAGTCGTCGGTGGGGATGACGGTGAGCTCGATCTTGTTCTTGTGGCTCGCGTTGTACGCCTTGACCAGGGCCTCGCTCTGCGGCCGGGTCGCCGCGCGCGTCCACATCGTCAGCTTGGTGCCGTCGTCGAGGCCCTTGACGCCACCCGCTCCGCTTCCTCCGCCGCCCGAACCACCGTCCGACCCGCAGGCCGTGACCATGCTCGCGGCGGCGAGCAGCGCCAGGGCAGCGGTGGCGAGTCGGCGTATGCGTCCACGTGGTCCGGCCGTGCTCCCCATGACGATCTCCCTTGTATGGCGGCGGGCCGTGGGCAGGCCGAACCGGAGGGGACGATGGCTGTGGTGGCACTGAACTCTGCGACAGAAACGAACCGAAAAGGCTTTCCGAGAAAGTAGGACCGAGCTCATGACTCGTCAATCCCCTTGTAGAGAATGGCCGTGGGAGAGTCATCGAAACCTCGGAAACGCCGCGAGTACGCCCCGACCTGAACAAGTCACGTACGGTTTTTACGCGCGATGTGCCACGCTCGACGGCCCGGCACGCGACGCGAGACAGGAGTACAACCCATGACCCAGGCCACCGGCCCCTCTCGTTCGCATCCCGTCACCCTCAGCGACGTCGCCCGGCTGGCCGGGGTGTCCATCGCCACCGCGTCCAAGGCACTCAACGGCCGCAGCCAGGTGCGCGCGGAGACCAGGCAGCGGGTGATCGAAGCGGCCGAGCGGCTGTCGTTCCGGCCCAATCAGCTGGCCCGCGGCCTGCTCGCCGGGCGGACGGGCACCGTCGGTCTGCTCACCAGCGACCTGGAGGGCCGCTTCTCCATCCCGATCCTCATGGGTGCCGAGGACGCCTTCGGAGCCGGCGAGGTCGCGGTGTTCCTCTGCGACGCCCGCGGTGACGCGATCCGCGAGCAGCACCACGTCCGCGCGCTGCTCGGCCGCCGGGTCGACGGCCTCATCGTGGTGGGCAGCCGGACCGACCCCCGTCCGTCCCTGGGCCGTGAACTGCCGGTTCCCGTCGTCTACGCGTATGCCCCGTCGGAGGATCCGGAGGATCTGTCCATCGTGCCCGACAGTGTCGGCGCGGGCCGGATCGCCGTCGGCCATCTGCTGGCCTGCGGGCGTACCCGGATCGCGCATATCACCGGCGATCCCGGCTATCTCGCGGCACAGGAGCGGGCCGAGGGGGCACAGGCAGCGCTCGCCGACGCCGGTCTCGCCCTCGTCGGCGAGGTGCGGTTCGGGGCGTGGTCGGAGGGGTGGGGGCGGGCGGCCACCGCGATGCTGCTCGACCGGCACCCGGATGTGGACGCCGTGCTGTGCGGCAGCGATCAGATCGCCCGCGGTGTCATGGACGTACTGCGCGAGCGCGGCCACCGGGTGCCCGAGGACGTGGCGGTCATGGGCTTCGACAACTGGCAGGTCCTGACCTCCGCTTCCCGTCCGCCGCTGACCAGTGTCGACCTGAATCTGGAGCAGGTCGGGCGCGCGGCGGCGCGCGCGCTGTTCAGCGCGATCGCCGGGGGACGGCGTTCGGGAGTCGAGACGCTGCCCTGCCGCTTGGTGATCAGGGGGTCCACGGCACCGCTGTCCTGAGGCGTGATGCTACTTCTGTTGACAGTGGCGTGGCACGCGCCTACCTTGCGAAAACCTTTTAGGTCAGTTTCACGCACGACCCCGGTACGCCTGATCGAACCCCGTCCGCCGGGGCTCCCGGGAGTCCTCGTCGGAGAACGTCAGCACCATCGCGAGCAAACGCCTGCTGTCAACCGGACAGGGAGCGCCCGATGAGAAGACGCACGATGACGGCTCCGCACGGGGCCGCCGCCATGGATCACACGCAGTACCACCACACCGCACGGGCCCTGCCATGAAGCGCCTCCTCCTCGCCCTGGCGCTGATCATCTGTACGGTCTGCTCCGCGGCGACCCCGGCCGCCGCGGACCAGACCATCGGGTTTCCGACCTTCAGCGGACCCGCCATCCCGGCCCCGCCCGTCGCCTACACAACAGGCGACATGATGAAGTCCATCTACGACGCGGAGAGCTCGGGAACCGACTTCTGGATGGACCGCCTGCTGGCCCGCACCGGCAACGACCCGGCCGGATCATGGCTGATGAGCCGTGGGCGCGCGGTCTTCATGAAGACCCACGACCCCGCGGTGCTCGGTTTCGGCGGCCATGTCGCCTACTGGGAGAGCATCAGCGACAAAAACGCCTACAGCATCGCGATCTCTCCGGGCACCTTCACCGAACAGGTCTCCCAGCGCAAGCAGATGCCCAGCCACTGGAAGAGCGTGCACACCAGCGGCTCGATCACGGTCGACCAGACGAAGTTCATCACCGACAACAACGTCGCCGTGACCAATCTGTCGATCAAGAACAACGGCTCCAGCTCCACCACGCTGCAGTTACGGGCGACCTCCCCGTACGCCACCTCGGGCACCGGCAGCGAGCTGACCGGCCAGGTCAACGCCTACAACAACCTCACCACCATCCGCCCGCGGCTGACCGGCGACGGCTTCACGGCCAACAGCGGCGGCCTGAACCGGTCCGTGACGATCGCGGCCGGGGCCACCGTGACCGCCAAGGTCGTGATGGGCTTCATCACCGACGAGATCCCCGACTCCCTCACGGAGTACAACGCGTACGCGGGCTACTCCAACGCCACCGCCTTCGCCACCCACGTCAAGGCGTACAACCTGTGGTGGGCGCAGAACGTCCCGTACATCGACGTGCCCGAACCCGCGATCAAGAAGAGCATCTACTACCGCTGGTGGCTGATGCGCTTCAACAGCCTCGACGCCAACATCCCCGGGCAGACCTTCCAGTTCCCGAGCTCGACCGAAGGCGTCCTCGGCTACAACAACGCGATCGCGCTCACCCAGCCCATGCACATCGACGACCTCAAGTATCTGCGCAACCCGATGTACGCCTACGGGGACTGGCTCAACGTCGGCCAAGTGTCCAAGGGCGGCCGCTTCCTCGACAACCCGGGCGACCCGGAGAACTGGTCCAACAGCTACACCCAGTACATCGCCGAGGCGGCGTGGAAGAGCTACCAGATCCACGGCGGCCAGCCGGCCATCGCCGGCAACCTCGCGCACTACGCGGAAGGCGACGTCAAGGGCCAGCTCGCCTACTACGACCACGACAACAACAAGCTCATCGAATACGACTGGGGCGCCCTGACGGGCAATGACGCGGACGCGGTCTCCTTCCACTGGAAGCCCGGCAACATGGACCGCGCCGAATCCGCGTACCAGTACAGCGGTGCGATGGCCGCGGCACAGGCATACGACGCGGTCGGCAACACGGCCAAGGCCGCCGAGATGCGTACGCTGGCGAACCAGATCAAGGACGCCATCGTCAACGTGTTGTGGAACCCGAGCCGGCAGCTGTTCGAGCACCGGCTCAAGTCGACCAACGAATGGGTGCCCTGGAAGGAAATCAACAACTACTACCCGTTCTCGGTCGGAGCCGTCCCCAACACCTCGACCTACAAGCAGGCCCTGCGGCTGTTCAACGACCCGGCCCAGTACCCCGTCTTCCCCTTCTACACGGCCAACCAGGTCGACAAGAAGGCGGCCGCCGACGCCGGGAACCCGGGCTCCAACAACTTCTCCACCATCAACTCCACCGTGCAGTTCCGGCTCTACTCCTCGGTGCTGCGCAACTACCCCAACTCCTGGATGACCGCCACCGACTACAAGAAGCTGCTCTACTGGAACGCCTGGGCGCAGTACGTCGGCGGCAACACCCAGTGGCCCGACGCCAACGAGTTCTGGGCCGACTGGAACGGCAGCGGGATCGACTACCGCTCCTGGATCCACCACAACATCCTGGGCAGCAGCAACTGGACGGTGATCGAGGACGTCGCCGGTCTGCGGCCGCGCAACGACGCCAAGGTCGAGGTGTCCCCGATCAACATCGGCTGGGACCACTTCACGGTCAACAACCTCCGCTACCGCAACGCCGATCTGTCCATCGTCTGGGACGACCCGGCCGACGGCGTGGCGCGCTACCCGGGTGTCCCCGAGGGCTACTCGATCTTCATCAACGGCAACCGGGTCGCCACCGTCAGCTCGCTGACGCCCTTCACCTGGGACCCGGCCACCGGCGATGTGACGACGAGCGGCACCGTCACGTACCACACCGCAGTCCCCGGGCTGCAGGCCCCCAACCAGGTCGTGCAGAACAGCCCGCGGCTCGTCGACATGTTCGCCAAGGCCGGTGTGGACCTGACCGGCGACCCCGCCAACCTGGCTTCCGGGGCGACCGTGTCCGCCTCCTACACCGGGTCCGGCAGCAATGTCTCCGGCGCGGTCGACGGCTATCCCACCAATGAGCCGTTCTGGGGCGCCGGTGGCTCGCCCAACAGCCAGGACTGGTACGAGCTGAACTTCGGCACCGCCCGCACGCTCAACGAGGTGCGAGTGCACTTCAAGGACAGCCGCCCGGCCGGAGCCACCTACCGGGCCCCGTCCGCGTACACCATCCAGTACTACAACGGCAGTTCCTGGGTGGACGCGCCCGGCCAGACCAAGACCCCGGCCGCGCCGCAGGCCAACTACAACGTGGTGCGGTTCCCGTCGCTCAGTGCCCAGCGCATCCGGGTCCTGGCCACCAACGCCTCCGGCGCCAAGACCGGCCTCACCGAGGTCAAGGTCTACAACCGGGGTGGTTCCGGCGCCCGCCCACCGATGAAGGATGTGCATCAGTGACTCGAGCCAGATGTCTGTCCGCGCTCACCGGCGTGTTCACCATGGCGGTCGCCCTTCTGGTGGCGCCGTCCGCGTCCGGCGCCGGTACCACCGCGGCCGCCGCCTCCTTCACCTCGACGGGGGTGAACCAGAACGGCGGCAACTGTCTGGACGTCCCCGGCTCCTCGACGGCCAGCGGGACCCAGCTGCGGGCCAACACGTGCAACGCCGGCGGGAGCCAGTCCTTCGGCTTCACCCCGGTCGCGGGGACGGCCGACACGTACACGATCAGCACACCCGCCTCCGGGCAGTGTGTCGATGTCTATGGCGGGTCCGCGGAGGACAACGCCACGATCATCCAGTGGACCTGCCACGGTGAAACCAACCAGCAGTGGCGGCTCGTCCCGGTGTCGGTCGGCGGAGCCGACAAGACCTTCAACCTCGTCTCCGTCGCCTCCGGCAAGTGCATCGCGCCGAGCGGCGGCTCGACGGCCTCCGACACCGGCCTGGTGCAGCTGGCGTGCTCCACCGCGAACGGCAGGGTGTGGCGGCTGCCGGGCTTCACCGGCGGCGGTACGAGCGCGGGCACCTTCACCAACCCGCTCTCCCAGCACGGCCCCGACCCGTGGCTCACCTACCACGACGGGTACTACTACCTCGCCACCACCACCTGGAACTCCACGATCACCATGCGCAAGGCCAAGACCCTGGGGGGCCTTGCCACCGCCACCGACCAGGTGATCTTCAACCTCACCCGGCCCAACGGGGCCGGTACCATGTGGGCCCCGGAGTTCCATCTGCTGGACGGCCCGAACGGAAAGCGCTGGTACTTCTACTACACGGCCGGGCGGGAGCCGTACGACCTGGGCACCCAGCGGATCCATGTGCTCGAAAGCGCCGGTACGGACCCGATGGGGCCGTACACCTTCAAGGCCGATCTGCTCGACCCGACCCAGGACAACACCTGGGAGCTGGACCCGAGCATTCTGCAGCTGAACGGCAAGCTCTACCTCCTCGGCACGTACTACAACGGCTCGCAGCCGATGTTCATCCGGCCGCTGTCGAACCCGTGGACCGCCAGCGGCACCCGCCATCTGCTGTCCACCCCCACCTACAGCTGGGAGACGGTGGGCGGCGCGGTCAACGAGGGTGGCGAGGTCCTTCAGCGCAACGGCAAGACCTTCATCATCTACTCCGCCAGCCACTGCTCCACGCCCGATTACAGGCTGGGGATGCTCACCTACAACGGTGGCGACCCGCTCAACTCCTCCTCCTGGGTCAAGTCACCGAACCCGGTCTTCCAGCGGTCCAACGCCAACGGCGTGTACGGCCCCGGCCACAACGGCTTCTTCAAGTCGCCCGACGGGACCGAGGACTGGATGGTCTACCACGCCAACAGCTCCGCCGGCGGTGGCTGTGATATGAACCGCAGCACCAGAGCGCAGAAGTTCACCTGGAACGCGGACGGCACACCGAACTTCGGCACCCCGGTGGCCACCGGCGTCCCGCTGACCGCACCGTCAGGGGAGTAGCCCGACGAGATAGTCCCGGGTACCACCGTCGTCAGCGGGCCATTGATGCGATGGCCCGCTGACCCGCGGTGACAGGTCGATCAAGAGGGAACCGCCGCGAGCGAGGCGCCCGGGGTGAAGGTGACGGGCAGCCGCTCGGGACCGCGCAGACCGGTGGGCCTCCACCGCAGCTCACCGGGTGCCACGCTCAGGGCGAGCTGGGGGAGGCGGCGCAGGACGGTGCCGATGGCGACCTCCCCCTCCATCCGGGCCAGCGACGCCCCCAGGCAGTAGTGAATGCCGTGCCCGAACGCGAGGTGGGCGCTGTCCCCGCGGCTGATGTCCAGCCGATCGGGGTCGGGGAAGCGCTCCGGATCGCGGTCGGCCAAGGCCGAGCCGACCAGCACGGTCGCGCCCCGCGGGATGTCCACGCCCGCGATGGAGACATCCTCGCTCGCGAACCGGGCGACACCGGGGTTGACCGGCCCGTCGTAACGCAGCAGTTCCTCGATCGCGTCCGGCAGCAGCGCCGGGTCATCCCGCAGCGTCCGGAGCTGATCGGGGTGGGCCAGCAGCGCGGCGATGCCGCCGCCGATCAGATTGACCGTGGTGATGTATCCGGCCGCCAGCAGCAGGAACGCCATGGAGACCAGCTCGTCCTCGGTCAGCCGCCGCTGCTCGTCCCGCGCCTCGATCAGTGCGCTGAGCAGGTCCTCACCGGGCCGGACCCGCTTGGTCGCCAGCAGCCCGGTCAGATACGCGCGCATCTGCCGCCATGCGCGCTCGACCACCGCCGGATCCTGCGGTTCCGCCCCCCACGGGAGGAGGTGGTCCACCCATCGCTGGAACGCGCGCCGGTCATCGGTGGGCACTCCGAGGAGTTCGCTGATCACGGTGACCGGAAGCGGCAGCGCGAAGTCCTCGATCAGATCGGCCCGGCCGGTCGGCACGACCGCGTCCAGCAGCCGGTCGGCGATCTCCTGGACATGGGGCCGCAGTTCGGCGACCCTGCGCGCGGTGAACGCCCGCGAGACCAGCCGCCGCAGCCGGGTGTGGTCGGGCGGGTCGGCCCGCAGCATATTGCCCAGCACGGACTCACGCTCCGCCACGGGCAGCTGCCGCATCAGCCGGGGGTCCGTCGCCAGGCGGACATCGCTGCTCAGCCGCGGGTCGGACAGGGCGGCCAGACACTCCTCGAAGGGCGTGACCAGCCATACCTCCAGGCCGCCTGCGATGACCGCGCGCCGTACCGGACCGTCCTCGCCCGGCTGGCCCTGGCAAAGCATCCGGTAGAAGGGGAAGGGGTCCGCCACGAAGGCGGGGTCGCCATAGGGCAGAACAATCGGCTGCTGGGTCATTGCGGCCTCCCGAAGCACACCACAGATATATGGAGCGCACTTATCGCCACCAAGGGTATATCCATGAACATAAACAGGTGGCGTAGGGCGCGACACGGGAGATGCTGATGGACTATTTCAACCTCGGGACCCTCACCCGGCCCGTCTCGACACGTTCCCCCGACGCGCAGCTCTGGTTCGACCGGGGGCTGGTGTGGACGTACGCGTTCAACCACGAGGAGGCCGTCGCCTGCTTCGAGGCCGCAGCGGACGCGGATCCCGACTGCGCCATGGCCCACTGGGGCATCGCGTATGCGCTGGGACCCAACTACAACAAGCCATGGGACTTCTTCGACGGGGCGGATCTGGAGCGGACGGTCCACAGGACACACGCCGCGGTGGAGCGGGCTCATACGACCTCGGCGGGCGCCACGCCGACCGAGCGGGCCCTGATCGAGGCGCTGCGAGCCCGCTATCCGCAGCCGCATGCGGCGGAGGACTGCTCGATCTGGAACGCGCCGTACGCGGAGGCCATGCGCGCGGTGTACGAAGCGGCGTCCGATGACCTCGACGTCGCCACCCTCTACGCCGACGCGCTGATGAACCTGACTCCGTGGAAGCTGTGGGACCTGCGCACCGGCGAGCCCGCCGCGGGCGCCCGGACGGCCGAGGCCGGTGCCGTCCTCGACCGGGCGCTGCGGAGCGAGGCCGGCCCCCGCCATCCCGGCGTGCTGCATATGTACATCCATCTGATGGAGATGTCGCCGACACCCGAGAAGGCGCTCGTCGTCGCCGACCGGTTGCGCGGGCTGGTCCCCGACGCCGGCCATCTCCATCACATGCCGTCACATCTCGATGTGCTGTGCGGCGACTACCGGCATGTCGTGGAGGTCAACACCGACGCCATCGTGGCCGACGAGAAGTATCTGCGGCATGCGGGCGCGATGAACTTCTATACGCTGTACCGCTCCCACAACTACCACTTCAAGATCTACGGTGCGATGTTCCTGGGGCAGTGCGGGACGGCGCTCGACACCGCGGCCCAACTGGAGGCATCGATCCCCGAGGAGCTGCTGCGGGTCGACAGCCCGCCCATGGCCGACTGGCTCGAAGGCTTCCTCGCCATGCGCGTGCACGTACTGATCCGCTTCGGCCGCTGGGAGGACATCCTCGCCCTGCCGTTGCCGACGGATCGCCGGCTCCACTGCGTCACCACGGCGATGCTGCACTACGCCCAAGGAGTGGCGTGCTCCGCCATGGGGATGATCCACCAGGCCGAGGCCGCACGGGACTCCTTCCGCTCCGCGCGCGAGCGTGTTCCCGAGAGCCGCATGCTGTTCAACAACACCTGCCGGGACATTCTCGACATCGCCTCGGCGATGCTCGACGGTGAGCTCCACTACCGAAAGGGCGAGTACGACCTGGCCTTCGCGTCGCTCGCCCGCTCGATCGATCTCGATGACAGTCTCCCCTACGACGAGCCCTGGGGCTGGATGCAACCGACCCGTCATGCCTACGGGGCGCTGCTCCTCGAGCAAGGGCGGGTCGAAGAGGCCGCGGCCGTGTACCGGGCGGACCTCGGGCTCGACGACACGCTCCCCAGGGCCTCACAGCACCCCGCGAACGTATGGGCGCTGCACGGCTACCACGAGTGTCTGGTGCGGCTCGGCAGGGCGGCGGAGGCCCGGATCGTGGCCAAGCAACTGACCGTCGCCGCCGCGCTCGCGGACGTACCGATCACGGCATCCTGCTTCTGCCGCCTCGATTCCGGCGGCCCGGCTGACACGCCGTGCTGCTAGCCGGTCATCCGATGACGAGCGGGAGCTTTGCGGCCAGTTCGCCCAGTTCGGCCTTCTCCGTACCGGTCGGGGCGCGCCGTCCGGTGCCGACCAGCAGGGCGTCCTTGTCGGACCACGACGTGGGGAACGCCGCCCCGGCGATCTTCTCCAGCATCACACGTGACCCGGCCAGGCCCTCGGCCGGCGGTTCTGCCACGTTCGGGAGGTGCGCCATCAGGTCGAGGTGGTGCAGGGTCCACTCCAGGACGTACGCCACGAGGTAGTCGCCCGCGGTCAGCACCATGTCCTGGGTACTGACCCGCAGGGCCGGGTCGGCGAGCTCGGCCGCGCGCCCGGCGGCCGAGCCGACGTCGTCGAGGTGGAACTTGAGCAGTCCCGGCTCTTCGTACGCGGCGGCCAGCCGGACGGTCAGCGCGTCGAGCGGATCGTCACCGGTCGGTGGCGTATCGGTGACCGCCCAGTAGGTCACCGCGTCGCGTGTCGGCTCCGCTTCGGTGGGGGTCACCAGCGTGATCAGGACGTCCTGAGCGTCGATGACCAGATGGCACACCAGATCCCGTACGAGCCAGCCGGCACAGCCGGACGGCTGTGCGAAGTCCTCGTCCGCGAGCTCCGCGACCGCCGTGCGTAACGCTGTCCAAGAACGTGAGAAGAGGTCCACGGCCGCAAGCTACCAGCGCAGCGGAAGGGCGGCGAGGTAGTTGTCGAGCTGACCGGAGATGATCCGGTGGTCGTGGGCCGAGGGGTGCCAGTCGCAGCCGAGGCGGTCCAGGGCGGGGTCGTCGTAGTACCAGGAGCGGACCCGGGTGTCGCCCCGGCGGTTGCGCTCCTGGACGATCCGCAGGGCGGCCTCGGCGAACGTGGTGGTGTTGGCGAGGTAGGTGGCGCCGACCACGAGGAATGTCTCGGGGCCGTAGCGGGCGCGCAGCTTGTCGAGGAAGCCGTGGTAGGCGGTCTCGTAGGCGGCGATCAGCTGGTCCTGCGTGGTCCAGCGCTCGCCCGGGTTGAGCGGGGTCGAGAAGTCGTTGATGCCCAGGCCGAGCACGACGACCCGGGGCCGCCAGGTGTGCGGTTTCCGCCAGACGTCGCCGTCGACGTTCAGCAGGGCCCGGTCGTAGTACGTGCGGAAGTCGGTGTCAGGGCTGCTGCCGTTGTAGTTGCGGACCATGCCGAGGCCGGAGTACGCGTTGAGCTGGTAGTCGGCGTCGAGGCGTCGGGCGGTCAGGGCGCCGAAGGCGAGGTCGGAGTTGGTGTTCCGGTTGACTCCGCCGTTGCTGGAACAGTCGCGTGTGCCGGAGACATTGCCGTAGCCGGCGGTGAAGGAGTCGCCGATGAACTCGATCTGTCTGCTCCGGGCCCGGGGTGCGGCCAGGACCGCGCCGCCCGGAGCGGCGACGAATCCGCCGAACCGGCCCACGGCCCAGGGGCTTTCCGTGCGCTTGACGAGGCGTACGCGGTGCTCGGTGTCGGGGAGGCCGCCGATCCAGGAGGTGGTCCTGCCCGGGGTGACCAGGGTGGCGGCGGTCGTACCGTCGATCTGGACGTCGTAGTCGTTGTCGGAATCGTCGAGGGCGACGCCGACACCGGTACCGCGGAACCGGCCCTCGAAGTAGATGCCGGGCCAGGTGTACCGCACCGACCCGTCGGCGGTGTTCTTGACCCGGCCCGCCGTGTGGAACCGGGCCCGGGCGCCGGCCGCCTGCGCGGGGGAGGTGGCGGCGGTGAAGACGCCCGCGGCTGCGGCCGTGACCAGCGTTCTCCGGGGGATATGACGGGGCGTCCGCATGTGGCCATCCTTTGACGGTGGGGCGAGCACATGATGGTGGGACACAGCACAGAGCCGCACCACTGTATGCGTGGGGCGGGCAATGCGACAGGTGGCCGAGGGCGCGGAGGGCTCACACCACCCCGTGGCCGGGGCCCGGATCCCCGGGCGGCATGTTGTACGGCGTGACCACCTGGATCGCCGAGGGCAGCAAGGGCCCGTCGCCCGGGAGCGCCTGGTGGGCCCGCATGACGGTCTGGCAGGCGCGGCGCATGTCCTGGCGCAGATCGTGGTGGAGGACCGCGGACAGCCGGCGCTCGCGCAGCAGCCGGGTGTTGTCGTGGTCCAGGTCGTGGGCGATGAACACGGCGCACTCCCGGCCGAGGGCGTCGAACGCGTCGAGGGTGGCGAGGTTGCCGCCCCCCATGGAGTAGACCGCGACGATGTCCTGGTCGCGTTCGAGTGCCGCGAGGGCGAGTTCGCGCTGAGTGGCGTCCAGCCCGTCGCTGTCGGTGACCTCCACCAGGGAGCGGTTGGGCTGGGTGAGGCGCATGGCGCTGCGGAAGCCCATCTCGCGCTCCTCCTCGCCGCGGAAGGAGCCCCGGCTGATGGTGGTGAGCACATGGCCGGGGCGGTCGCCGAGCCACTGTCCGATGAGATACGCGGCGGTGGCCCCGGCCGCGCGGTTGTCGATGCCGACGTACGCCATACGGGCGCTGTGGGGCAGATCGGTCACCAGGGTGACGACGGGAATGCCGGCCGAGACCAGCCGGCCGACGGCGGCGCCGATCTCCGGAACGTCCGGGGCCTTGAGGAGCACGCCTTGTGACCCCCGCTTGGCGATCTTGTCCAGGGCCCCGATCAGCTCGGCGGGGGGACAGGTCTCGCGGAAGTGGAAGCGCGAGCGGACGACGGCGGGGTGCAGGGAGGGCAGCTCCGCTTCGAGCGCGTCGCGTACGGCGCTGGAGAACCGCGCCGGCGCCTGCATCACGATGTCGATCATGAAGGTGCGGTCCCCGATACGGATCTGGCCGCGCTGCCGGTCCAGGTCCTTGATCGCCTCATGCACCTCCCTGACCGTGCTCTCCCGCACACCGCCGCGGCCGTTGAGGACCCGGTCGACCGTGGCCGTGCTCAGCCCGGCCTGACGGGCGATTTCCCTGATCGGATAGGGGTGCCCCATGAGTGTTCCCCCAAGTTGATGATGGTTTTTTGATGTACTGCTGAGGATTGAATGATGGGTTCGGATTCACAAGACTGACAGAAAGGCAAGCACTGCGAAAGGACCCGGGATGTCCCCTGTACCTGCGGGATCACGGACTTGGCTCACCGCGGAAGACTGCGATCCGGTCGCCTTCCGGTCGCTCGTCGAGCAGCGGACCGACGCGGACGACTACCCCTCGGCCGAGCGGGTCGAGCGGAACGTTCTGCTCTACGACAGCGGTCGGCTGCGCTACCTCGCGGACACGCCGGAGGGGCGTCGGGCCGTCCAGGGCGAACTGGTCCGGGCCCTGCTGGACGGCCCCGGCATCGTGGTCCTCAAGGGCGCGTTCCCCGACGCGGCCGTCGTGGACCGGGCGTCCGAGGCGTTCCATGCGCTCATCGAGGAGGAACGCGCCACGGGCGGAGCCCGCGGCGACCACTTCGCCAAGCCGGGCGCCAACGACCGGGTCTGGAACGCCCTGGACAAGGTGGCGGTGCGCGCACCGGAGACGTTCGCCGACTACTACGCCAACGACATGCTGGAGCTGGTCTCCGAAGCCTGGCTCGGCCCCGGCTACCAGGTGACC
Source organism: Streptomyces milbemycinicus (assembly GCF_002154605.1). GTDB lineage: Bacteria > Actinomycetota > Actinomycetes > Streptomycetales > Streptomycetaceae > Streptomyces > Streptomyces milbemycinicus. The sequence continues at coordinate 14,132 of NZ_MUNE01000654.1, forward strand.
TCCCAGGTCAACGTGGTCAACCCGGGCGGCGCCGCGCAGCGCGTGCACCGCGACTACCACCTGGGCTTCCTCAGCCAGGAGCGGGCCGCCGGCTACCCGGCGCACGTCCACCGGCTGTCGCCCGTGCTGACCCTCCAGGGCGCGGTGGCCCACTGCGATATGCCCGTCGAGTCCGGCCCGACGATGTATCTGCCGCATTCACAGAAGTACGAGCCCGGCTATCTCGCCTGGCGGCTCCCTCAGTTCGCCGAGTACTTCGAGGCCCACTACGTCCAACTCCCGCTGGACAAGGGGGACGCCGTCTTCTTCAACCCCGCGCTCTTCCACGCCGCCGGACACAACCGCTCCGCCGGCATCAGGCGCATGGCCAATCTGCTGCAGGTCTCCTCCGCCTTCGGCCGCGCCATGGAGACGGTCGACCGGGAGGCGATGGCCAACGCGCTCTTCCCGGTGCTGCTGCGCCGCAAGGCCGAGGGTGCCTCCCAGGACTGGCTGCGCCGAGTGGTCGCCGCCACCGCCGAGGGCTACCCGTTCCCCACCAACCTCGACCTCGACCCGCCGGTCGACGGTCTCGCACCGCCCTCGCAGGCGGACACCGTCTGGCAGGCCGTCACCGAGGGCTGGGCCCCCGACCGGCTGCGCCAGGAACTGCACGCGGGCGCCAAGCGCCGCCAGGGCTGAAGGGGACACCACACTCATGGGACTGCTCGACGACAAGGTCGTCCTCGTCAACGGCGGCAGCCAGGGCGTCGGCGCCGGCATCGTACGGGCCGCCGTACGGGAGGGCGCGACCGTCGCCTTCACCGGGCGCCGGGCCGAGGTCGGCGACAAGCTCGCGGCGGAGACGGGCGCACGCTTCCTCCGCGCTGACCTCGCGGATCCGGCGCAGGCGCGCGACAGCGTCACGCGGACCGTGGCCGCGTACGGGCGCGTGGACGCTCTGGTCAACGCGGCCGGGCTGACCTCGCGTGGCTCGCTGCTCGACACCACACCGGAGCTGTTCGACGCCCATGTCGCGATCAATCTGCGGGCGCCGTTCTTCGCGATGCAGGCCGCCGTCGCCGACATGGTCGGACGCAAGGCGCCCGGCACGGTGGTCAACATCATCACCACCTCGGCGCACGGCGGACAGCCCTATCTGGCCCCGTACGTCGCCGCCAAGGCCGGACTCGTCGGCCTGACCCGCAACGCCGCGCACGCCCACCGCTTCGACCGCGTCCGGATCAACGGCCTGAACATCGGCTGGACGGACACCGAGGGCGAGGATGCCACACAGCGCGCCTTCCACGGCGCGGACGACGACTGGCTCGAGAAGGCCGCCGGGCAACAGCCGATGGGCAAGCTCGGCCAGGTCGACGAGATCGCCGACTTCGTCGTCTTCCTGCTCTCCGACCGCAGCGGCGTGGTGACCGGCTCGGTCATCGACTGGGACCAGATCGTCATCGGCGGCCTCGACTGAGCCGCCCCTCGGACTGAAGGAACGAGATTTTCATGCGCATTGGCATCATGGGACTGGGCCGGATCGGCGCCTTCCACGCGGAAACCCTCGCCGGGCTCGACGCGGTGGACTCCCTCGTGGTCACCGACCCGGTGGCCGCGGCTGCCGCCACCGCCGCACAGCGGTTCGGGGCCACCGCCGTCGACTCCCCGGAGGCCGTGTTCGCCGCCGGTGTGGACGGTGTGGTCATCGCCGCGGCGACGGACGCCCACCCCGAGCTGATCCTGGCCGCCGTCAAGGCGGGCGTCCCCGTCTTCTGCGAGAAGCCCGTGGCCCGCGGCGTCACGGAGAGCCTGGAGGTGCTGCGCGCCGTGGCGGACGGCGGTGTGGAGGTGCACATCGGCTACAACCGTCGCTTCGACGCGGGGTGTGCCGCCGCCCGCGCGGCCGTGGTCAGCGGTGAACTCGGACCGCTGCACACCGTACGGTCCACCACCCTGGACCCCGCGCCGCCGCCGGCCGCATATGTGGCCGCCTCCGGTGGTATCTTCCGCGACTGCGCCGTGCACGATTTCGACATCGTGCGCTGGGTGACGGGCCGGGAGGTCACCGAGGCGTACGCCACCGGCGGCAACCGGGGCGCGGACTACATCCGTGCGGCGGGCGACGTCGACACGGCCTCGGCCCTGCTCACTCTCGACGACGGCACCATCGCCGTTATCTCCAACTCCCGCCACAACGCGCGTGGTTACGATGTGCGCCTGGAGCTGCACGGGATGAAGGACAGCGTCGCGGTCGGTCTGGAGGACCGGCTGCCGCTGCGCTCCGTCGAACCCGGCGCCACCTTCCCGGCCGGGACGCCGCACGACTTCTTCATGGACCGCTTCGCCGACGCCTACCGCGCCGAACTCACCGCGTTCACCGAGGTCGTGGCGGGCACCCGCCGCTCGCCGTGCACGGTGGCTGACGCCATCGAGGCGAGCTGGATCGCCGAGGCGTGCACCCTGTCCCTGCGCGAGCGGCGGCCCGTACGGCTGGAAGAGGTGCGCACGGCGGTCTGAGGGAGGGCGGGGCCCGGCCTCGGATCGCGCGGCCGGGCCCCGTACGTCTCCCGGAGGCGGCCGCCTACGGGGCGAGTTCCTTGGTGATGCGGTCCAGCATGAACGCCGAGGACTCGCCTGCCCGCTCCTCCCAGGCGAAGACGCATGCGGTGGCGACGCCGTCGAAGTTCAGGTCGCGCAGGGTGCCGAAGAAGGCGTCCCAGTCGACCTCGCCCTGCCCGATGTCCAGGTGCTGATGGATACGGGCCGCGGTGCCGGGCGGGTTGAGGATATAGCGCAGGCCCGAAGATCCCTTGTGGTTGAAGGAGTCGGCGATGTGGACGTGCTGGAGCTTGTCGCCCGCGTAGCGCATCATCGCCGCGATGTCCGCGGTGGGGTCGGCGCCGGACAGATGGAAGGAGTGCGGGGCGCAGTAGAGGTAGTTCACCCAGGGTTTGTTGATCGCGCGGACGAGGTCGACCGCGGGGGTGTTCTCCTCGCAGAAGTCGTCCGGATGCGCCTCCAGGTTCAGGGCGATGCCCTCCCGCTCGAACAGCGGAAGCAGTTCCTCCAGCGAGCGCCAGAAGGCCGCCTCGCTCTCCGCGGCCCGCTCCGGGCGTCCGTTGAACTCCGAGTTCATCAGCGGGCATTCGAGCTCCGCGGTGATCTCGATCATCCGCTTCCAGTAGCGGACGGCGGCCTGCCGCTCGGTCTCGTCGGGCGAGGAACACTTGTACAGGGGGAGTACGGAGGACAGCCGCACACCGTGGGTGCGCAGGGACTTCTTCAGCGCGGCGATCCGCTCGTCGTCCGCCCGCGGATGCAGGAAGAACGGCATGAAGTCGTCGCGCGGCGACAGCTCGATGTAGTCGTAGCCGAGTTCGGCCACCGTGCGCACCATGTCGTCGATCGGCAGGGCGCGGAACATATACGGGTCGAGGGCGATCTTCATGCGGTGCCTCCGTAGAAGGCCGGGCGGGGCTTCATGTCGACGGTGACGACCTGACTGTCGGACTCCAGCGAGCGGACGGCGGCGTCGGTGATGACGGTGGCGGCATAGCCGTCCCAGGCGGAGGGGCCGGTGGGCTCGGCGCCGGCCGCGATGCCGTTGATCCACTCGCGGAACTCGGTGTCGAAGGCGTCCGCGAACCGGCCCTTCCAGTCCTGCGGGACCGCCGTGCCGTGCGCTCCGGCGGTGCGGACCCCGACGGCCGCCGGGTCGGGCAGCCGGACCAGGCCCTTCTCGCCGACGGTCTCGCACTGGATGTCGTAGCCGTACTGGCAGTTGACGAACACCTCCAGCTCGATACGGACGCCGTTCGCCGTCTCGAAGTACATCAGCTGCGGGTCCTTCAGATGCTCGAACCGCATGCCCGTGGCGCGCGGCGTGATCACCTGGGCGGAGACGATCTCGTCGTCGAGCAGCCAGCGCAGCACATCGATCTCGTGCACGGCCGTGTCCTGGGCGGCCATCGCCGAGGTGTACGAGTCGGGCACCGTCGGGTTGCGGTGGGCGCAGTGCACGATCAGCGGTGTGCCCAGCGAGCCGGCCGCGATGACCTCCTTCATCTGGCGGTATCCGGCGTCGAAGCGGCGCATGAAACCGACCTGGACGAGGCGGCGGCCGAGGGCGCGTTCGGCGTCGACGATGCGCAGACAGTCCTCGGCGGTGGTGGCGAGGGGTTTCTCGCAGAACACCGGCTTGCCGGCCGCGATCGCGCTCAGCACATGCTCGGCGTGGGTGGGACCCCAGGAGGTGACGAGGACGGCGTCCACCTCGGGAGAGGCGATCAGCTCGGCACCGGAGGGCAGCGCCACCGCGCCCACCGTGGCCGCGACCTCGGCGGCACGGGCCTGGTCGATGTCCGTCACGGCGGTGACGGCCGCTCCGGTGACGACGTCGGTGAGGCGCCTGATGTGGTCCTGGCCGATCATTCCGGCGCCGATGACGCCTACACGTACGGTCATGGTCGTTTCCTTAAGGACGGGAGGGTCAGGAGAAGCGCGCCCGGAGTTCGGCTTCGAGGGTTTCGAGGGAGTGGCCCCTGGTCTCGGGGACATAGCGCTTGACGAAGGCGAAGGAGAACACCCCGGCCACCACGAAGAGGAAGAAGGTGTTGGAGACCCCGATGCCGGAGACCAGCGACGGGAAGACCAGGCCGATCACGAAGTTGGTCAGCCACAGCACCACGGCCGCCACGCCCATGCCGAAGCCGCGCAAACGCATCGGGAAGATCTCCGAGAGCATCAGCCAGGTCACCGGCGAGATCGCGCCCTGCTGGAAGGCGAGGAAGGTCACCGTCATGGCGAGCACGGCGTACGCCCTTCCGTCCCCGGCGGGCAGCACCAGGGAGAAGACGCCGATCAGCAGCAGGGCGGCCGTGGTACCGACCTGCCCCGTCATCAGCATGGGGCGGCGGTCGACCCGGCCCAGCAGCCAGATGCCGACGAAGGTGGCCAGCACCGAGATCACACCGTTGGCGATGTTCGCGGTCAGCGCGCTGTCGGAGGCGAAACCGGCGTCGGTGAGGATCTGGGTGCCGTAGTACATGATCGTGTTGACACCGGTGATCTGCTGCACGATGGCGATGCCGAAGCCGATGAACATCAGCCTGCGCACCCACGGCACCGACTTCATGTCCTTCCAGCCGCCGAGCTTTTCCTGCTCGTCCTTGACGGCGAGCGCGGACACCTCGGCGAGCTCGGCCTCGGCCCGCGCTTGCGAACGCACCTGCTTGAGGACGTCGAGGGCGTCATTGAAGCGGCTCTGGGAGGCCAGCCAGCGGGGGCTCTCCGGCATCACCAGCATGCCGAACCACAGGACGACGGCGGGGATGGTGGCGATCACCAGCATCCAGCGCCAGACACCGCCGCTCTCGTCGCCGATGTTCGCGATGATCGCGTTGGAGGTGAAGGCCAGCAGCTGACCGCTGACGATCATGAGTTCATTGCGGGTGACCAGCGCACCGCGCCGTTCCGCGGGGGAGACCTCGGCGAGGTAGACGGGCACGGTCACCGACGCGCCGCCGACGGCGAGGCCGAGCACGAACCGCGCCACGATCATCATCGCGGTGGTCGGGGCGAGAGTGGCGCCCAGCGCGCCGACGAAGAACAGTACGGCGAGGGTGAGGATCGTACGGCGTCTGCCGCGCGCGTCCGACAGCCGCCCGCCGGCGACCGCGCCAAGCGCCGCGCCGAGCAGCAGAGAGCTGGTGACCATGCCCTCGGTGACCGGGGTGAGACCCAGGTCGTCGGTCATATACGGCAGGGCGCCGTTGATGACGCCGGTGTCGTAGCCGAAGAGGAGTCCGCCGAAGGTGGCGATGACGGTGATGATCCGCAGCCGCCGGGAGACCGCCTGCGGCGCGTCGTCCGTGGCGGCGGCGGGTGCTGGGGCCTTTGTCGCGTCGTCCCTGACGTTCATGGCCGCCTCCTACCGGTGGTGATTCGGGCGTCGGATTCCGGTGAGGCCGCAGCCGGCCAGATGCTCACGGGTGCGTACGGCGACGGGGAGCGGTACGTCGGGAGCGCACGGGTACAGATCCTGCTCGACGATCACGAACAACTCGGCGTCCAGCTGGGAGAGTTCGGCGACCACATCGGCCGGGTTCGGCACCCCGGCCGGCGGCGAGACGCACACCCCGCGCCTGACGGCCTCGCCGAAGGACAGGTCCTCGGCGGCTACCTGGGCCAGGATCTCGGGGTCCATCTGCTTGATGTGCACGTAGCCGACGCGCTCGCCGAACCGGCGGATCAGGTCGAGGTTGTCCCCGCCGCCGTAGGCGACATGCCCGGTGTCCAGGCACAGATTCGTGTACCAGCTGTCCGACTCGCCCAGCAGCCGCTCGATCTCCGGCTGGGTCTGGATATGGCTGTCGGCGTGCGGGTGGATGACGAGGCGGACGTCGTACTCGTCGAGGAGCAGCTTGCCCAGCCGGTCGGCGGCGCGGCCGAAGCCGGCCCACTGCTCGGCGGTCAGCTCGGGGGGCTCGGTGAACGCGCCGGTCTTCTCGTCCCGGTACATGGGCGGGATCAGGACCAGGTGGTGGGCGCCCGCGGCGGCCGTCAGTGTGGCGACCTGGCGGACGTGGGCGAGCATGTCGTCCCACGCCTCGGGGCGGTGCAGCGCGCCGAAGGCCGTACCGCCGGAGACCTGGAGCCCACGGGCGTCGAGCTCCCGCTTGAGGCGTTCCGGGTCGGTGGGCAGGTAGCCGTACGGGCCGAGCTCCAGCCAGGTGTAGCCGGCCTGCGCGAGTTCGTCGAGGAAGCGGGTGTACGACACCTGGTGCTCGTCCTCGGGGAACCAGACGCCCCAGGAGTCGGGGGCGGAGCCGAGGCACAGATTGCCCGCGGTGGTCCGGAGGGGGGATGGCGCCGTTGCCATGACGTGTCCTTTGGGGAGAGGGACGGGGGAGTTTCCTGCGGTGTTCCTTGCGTGTTCTTTGCGTGTTCCGTGCGGCCGGTGCGGAGGTCAGCTGGAGGTCGGGAAGGTGAACCCGGCCGCGACCTGCTGGGTGGGCTGGGGCCAGCGGGTGGTGACGACCTTGGGGCGGGTGTAGAAGCGGATGCCTTCTGGGCCGTGGATGGGGGAGTCGCCGATGAGGGAGTCCTTCCAGCCGCCGAAGGAGTAGTACGACATCGGCACCGGCACCGGCACGTTGATGCCGATCATGCCGACCCCGACCTTGCGCTGGAAGCGGCGGGCGGCCTCACCGGAGCCGGTGAACAGGGCGGTGCCGTTGCCGTACGGGTTGGCGTTGATCAGCTCGATCGCCTCGTCCAGGGTGTCCACCCGCACGATCGCCAGGACCGGGCCGAACAGCTCTTCCCGGTAGGCGTCCATCTCGGCGGTGACGTGGTCGAGGAGGGAGGGCCCGGTGAAGAAGCCACTCTCGTGGCCGTCGACCTTCAGCCCGCGGCCGTCCACGACAACGGTGGCGCCCTGCGTGGCGGCGGTGCCGACGGCGTTCTCGACCCGCTCCTGGGCGGCCTTGGTGACCAGCGGCCCCATCTCGGTGCCCGGGGCGTGCCCGGGGCCGACCTTCACCTCCCGGGCCTTGCGCTCCAACACCTCCACCAGCCCGTCGGCCGCGGAGCCGACCGCGACCGCCACGGACAGGGCCATGCAGCGCTCGCCGGCCGAGCCGTAGGCGCCCGCGGTGATGTGGTTGGCGGCGAACTCCAGGTCGGCGTCCGGGAGGACGACGGCGTGGTTCTTGGCGCCGCCCAGCGCCTGGACACGCTTGCCGTGTGCGGTGGCCCGCTCGTGGACGTACTTGGCGATCGGCGTGGAGCCGACGAAGGACACGGCGTGGATCCCGGAGTGGGTGAGGATCGCGTCGACCGCGTCCTTGCCGCCGTGTACGACATTGAACACGCCGTCCGGCAGGCCTGCGCTCTGGTACAGCTCGGCCACGAAGATGGCGGCCGACGGGTCGCGTTCGCTGGGCTTGAGGATGAAGGTGTTGCCGGTCGCGATGGCGATCGGATGCATCCACAGCGGCACCATGGCCGGGAAGTTGAAGGGCGTGATGCCCGCGACGACGCCGAGCGGCTGACGGAAGTTGTGCACGTCCACACCGCGGGAGACCTGGTCGGAGAAGCCGCCCTTGAGGATGTCGCCGAGGCCGCAGGCGAACTCCACGACCTCC
>NZ_MUNE01000655.1 GCF_002154605.1 Streptomyces milbemycinicus
CGTCGGCGACGGCATCCGCGTCGACAGCTCCGAGCAGGTCACCCTCACCGACTGCGCCGTGCGCGACAACCGCGGCGCGGGCCTGAAGCAGACCCGCGCGACCGAGCGCCTCACCGTCCGGGGCCTGAACAGCAGCGGGAACATCACCCCCGACGCCTGGGGCGAGACCGCGGGGGACCTGGCCCAGGAGGGCAAGGCCGCCGCCGGCCCCGGCGAGAAGAAACCCGAAGGCCCGCTGGCGGAGCTGGAGTCGCTGATCGGCCTCGCCGACGTCAAGCACCAGGTGCGCACCCTGGTCAACGTCAACCAGCTCGCGCAGCGCCGGGCCAGCCTCGGCATGCCCGTCCCGCAGATGAGCCGCCACCTGGTCTTCTCCGGCGCGCCCGGCACCGGCAAGACCACCGTGGCCCGGCTCTACGGCGGCATCCTCGCCGAGCTCGGCGTGCTGCGCTCCGGGCATCTGGTAGAGGTCTCCCGCGCCGATCTGGTCGCCCAGATCATCGGCGGTACGGCCATCAAGACCACCGAGGCGTTCAACGAGGCGCTCGGCGGCGTGCTGTTCATCGACGAGGCGTACACGCTGCTGTCCGACAGCAGGGGCTCCGGTGCCGACTTCGGCAAGGAGGCCATCGACACGGTGCTGAAGCTGATGGAGGACCACCGCGACGAGGTCGTCGTCATCGCCGCCGGATACACCGACGAGATGAGCTCGTTCCTCGCCTCCAACCCGGGCCTGGCCTCCCGCTTCACCCGAACCATCGAGTTCGCCAACTACTCGGTGGAGGAGCTGGTGACCATCACCGAGAGCATGTGCGCGGCGCACCGCTACGAGCTGGCCCCGAGCACCCTGGACGCTCTCGACCGGCACTACGAGCGGATGCCGCGCGACGCCACGTTCGGCAACGGCCGCGCGGCCCGCCAGGTCTTCGAGGAGATGATCGACCGGCAGGCGTTTCGGCTCGGCTCCATGGCCAACCCCGCCGAGGCCGACCTCTCCCTGCTGCTGCCCGAGGACATCGCGGACGAGTCGGCGGTCGCGGCGGGCGCGGACGGCCGCAGCTCCGAGGAACTGCTCGCCGACCTCGACGCCATGATCGGCCTGCAGGCCGTCAAGCACGAGGTCACCGACCTGGTCAACCTGCTGTCGGCCACCAAGCGGCGGCAGGCCGCCGGCCTGCCCACCCCGAAAATCAGCCACCACCTGGTCTTCTCGGGCCCGCCCGGAACCGGCAAGACCACCGTGGCCCGGCTCTACGCCGAGCTGCTGCTCTCCCTGGGCGTGCTCGCCACCGGCCAGCTGGTGGAAGTAGCCCGCGCCGACCTGGTCGGCCGCTACGTGGGCCACACCGCACAGCTCACCAAGGAGGTCTTCGAACGCGCCCTGGGCGGTGTGCTGTTCATCGACGAGGCGTACACCCTCACCCCCGAGGGCGCCGGCTCCGACTTCGGCCGCGAGGCTGTCGACACGCTGCTGAAGCTGATGGAGGACCACCGCGACGAGGTCGTCGTCATCGTCGCGGGCTACACCGAGGAGATGGCCCGCTTCCTCGCCTCCAACCCGGGCCTGGCTTCGCGCTTCTCCCGCTCGGTGGACTTCGAGCACTACTCCACGGACGAACTGGTCGAGATCATGAGTCGCCACGCCACGGCCTCCGGCTACGACTGCGCACCCGAGACGGTCGAGGCGCTGCTCCAATACGTGGCCGGGCTGCCGCGCGACCGCTCGTTCGGCAACGCCCGTACGGCCCGCCAGATCCTGGAGGCGATGATGACGCGGCAGGCCCGGCGGATCGGCCCCATGGCCGCACCGGGCCTGGAGGACCTGCGGCTGCTGCTGCCGGAAGACCTCCCGGTGGACACCCGGCAACCGGCGGGCTGACGGCGGGGGCCACCCCGGCCCCCGCCAGCGCCCGAAATCATCTCTGTTCGGTCAGGCGATGGGGTCGCCGACGGCCCCGCCGGTGGCCGCGCGGATCGCGTGGGCGAACCGCCCGGCGGCGGCCTTCACCTCGGTCAGTTCCGTGGCGCCGGCGCCGGCGTCGGCGAGGAAGGCGACGCCGATCTGCTCGTCCAGCACCCGCACCACCGCAGCGGTGGCCGCGGCGTGCAGCCGTACCTCCAGATCGCCGGCCGGGCGCCCCAGCCGGTCGCCGATGATCACGCGCAGCTGCTGTTCGGTCTGGTCACAGGCCATCAGCCAGGCCGTGCGGAGCGCCGGTTCGGTGTCGGCGAGCCGGATCATCTTCATCGCCAGCATCTCGTCGGTCAGATCGACCGGCCGTGTCTCGTACTGGAGCCGGACCAGTTCGCCCGCCAGGTGGTCTTCGAGGGAGCTGTCCTTCGGCCAGCTGTGCAGCACGCTCATCAAGGTGACGACGCCCTGCATGACGATCGGCTCGGCGCACGCCTCCTTGCTGCGGAAGTGCCGCCAGATGGTGCGCGTGGACAACCCGACCGCGTCGGCGATCTGGTCGCCGCTGGTCGCCGCCACACCCTGCTTCCAGAACAGGCGCGCCGCCTCCCGGGAGATCTCCAGCCGCAGCCGCGTACGCCGCCGCTCGCTCATCCCTCCCGCAGGGCGCTTCTCCGTCGCCATGGCACTCATCAATTCTTCTCCTTCTCCGTTCGCAAGCGGCATGACGTCACCGAGTGAGCCGGTGCGCGGTGGTGCGCGGCCGGCGGTGGTGTTACCAGCTGAGGGCGTCGCCCATCGACTGCTGCCAGTACGTGACGCAGAGGGAGTCGTCCACGTAGATGCCCTCGGCGGGCAGAGACGGGTGGGCGACCCAGGAAGTGCCCTCTCCGGTGCGGTCCTGGAAGGCGACGGCGAGGGATTTCACGGTGTGGCCGTTCGTGCCGCTGCCGTCGGTGGCCGACAGGTTCACGGCGGCGTAGCCGGGCTCGCCCGGGGCGAGCGTGACGACGGCCTGCGGCTTGGAGTCCTCGTAGACCGGCGGCACCGACTGGGCCTCGCCGAAGCGGGCGGCCGGATAGCCGTAGAGGTCGCAGGGGGCGCTGCCGGTGTTGATGACCGTGAGCAGCATGTGGTTCACGGGCTTGTTCACGGGAGCCGCGACCGTCTTGGTGTTGGAGCCCTTGCAGGCAACGGCCTTGTTGCCACTCGCCCTGGAGTCGCCGGTGCCGGTCTTGCCGTTCCCTCCCGCCACGAAGTCCTTCCCCGCGGGCGCGTCCCCGTCCTGCCCCGAACCGGCGCCGCTGGACTTCGCATCCTTACCGGAGAACGAGCCGGTCGAGGAGCCGCCTGCCGACGAGCCCTCGTCATGCTCACCCGACCCGTCGCTGCACGCGGTCAGGGAGAGAGCGGCGATCGCGACAGCTGCGGTGGCGGTCAACAGGCGGATGCGGGTGTCCCGGACACTGGACATGTGGGTGGCGCCCTTCTGTGGTGCAGCGGGGGGTGCTTGGATGACCGGAGTGTGTGGGGTGATCCATCCCAGCCGCCACGAATGGCGGGCAATTAGATACGGTGGGACGCGGAAACGGGCCTTGACCAGGAGAGATGTAAGGAGCCTGGAATGCGGGAATGGGACGCGGCGGGCCACGTGGGACATGGGGAGGAACGGTGTCAGGGTCGATAGGGGGCACCGGAGCGACCGGGCCCACCGAGGATGCGGAAGCGTTCGCGGAGCTGCTGCGGAGACTCAAGGAACGCTCGGGGCTGAGCTACGGGGCACTTGCCAAGCGGCTGGACATGAGCACCTCGACGCTGCACCGCTACTGCAACGGCCGCGCGGTGCCGAACGACTATGCGCCGGTTGAGCGGCTCGCCCGGGTGTGCCGGGCGACCGGCGAGGAGCTGGTCGAGCTGCACCGGAGGTGGATTCTGGCGGACGCGGCGCGGGTGCGCAGGGGGCCGGGTCCGGACGGAACAGAGCCGGAGGGAGCGGGGCCGGGCGGGTCGGGATCGGAGAAAATGGCGCCGGGATCCACCGGCAGCGAACCCCGCAAACCAAGTGAGAGTGACGAGCCAGTCGTCAGCGGCGCCACGCCGTCCGCCCCCGCGCGCTCCCGCCGGCGCCAGACCGCGCTCATCGCCTCCGTCGCCGCGGCCGCCGCTCTGGCAACCGTCACGCTCACCGCGATTCTCTCCGAAGACGACGAACGGATACCCGCCGGGGACACCACCGTGTCCAGCGTCACCCTCCCGGCGGACGGCACAAGCCCGACGGACGACACAAGCCCGCCCGCCTCGGGCTCCTCGTCCCCGTCCCAGCGTGCGAAGAACGGCAAACCCTCGGCGTCGAAGTCCGCCGAGCACACCGGCGGGGTCACCACCGAGCGCTCCGACGCCGTACCCGTCAAGGTCACCGCCCGGCCCTACGTCTACGACAACCCGTGCAATCAGCACTTCCTCGTCGACAGCGAGCCCGAACAGGTCGGCCCGCCCGCCGTCGAGCAGGACGCGCCCCGCTGGGCCGCCGCGTACGGCGCGGTCCCCGCGGGGAATCAGCGCATCGCCCTGTCCGTGCAGGGCACCGGGAAGGACACCGTCGTCCTGGAGGCGCTGCACGTACGCGTCACCGCGAAGGGCGCCCCGCTCGCCTGGAACGACTACGGAATGGGTGTCGTCTGCGGCGGCGGCGGTGCCGTTGTCAAACCCGAGTCGTTCGACGTCGATCTCGACGACGGCAGCCCCACCGTCACCGTCAAGAACGGCCAGCGCGACTTCCCGTACAAGGTCAGCGAGTCCAACCCGGAAGTCTTCTACGTCACCGCCCACACCAGAGGGCACGACGTCCGCTGGGACCTCGCCCTGGACTGGTCCAGCGGCGACCGCCACGGCACCCTGCACATCAACAACAACGGCACCTCGTTCCGCACCAGCGCCAACGCCGGCCGCCCCGGCTACAACTACCAGCCGGGCAGCAACGAGTGGACCAAGCGGGGGGGCTAGGGCGCGGCCGGAACGATCACCCGGTGGGTGCCGGGCGGGGCCTGGTACCGGGCGCCGGCCGGGTGCGCCCCAGCGTCATCGGCCGGGGTCTCCCCCACGACCACGACGTTCCAGGGCAGTTCACTCTCGGTCTCGATGACTGTCTCGCCGCCCGAACGCCGGACGGTGAAGACCGCGGCGGCCGCAGAGCCTGACCGTGCGGGGACGGTGGTGACGGTCACGGAGCCGTCGGCCCCGCCCGGGTACACATGAAGGGCCACACCGTCCGCCCAGTCGGATCGCGGGCCGTCGTCCACCGCGCCGAAGGGGATCACCGAGCCCGGCCGGGCCAGCAGCGGCAGCGTATGGAAACCATGCCGCTCGCGCCTCCAGCCCGGACCGCTGACCCGCTCGCCGGTGAGCACATTGGTCCAGATGCCCTCCGGTACGTAGTACTCGACCGTGCCGTCTTCGCTGAAGACGGGGGCCACCAGCAGATCGGCGCCGAGCATGTACTGCCGGTCGAGCGAGTGGGTGCCCGGGTCCTCGGGGAATTCCAGCAGCATCGCCCGCATCACCGGCGTGCCGGACTCCTTGGCCTCGACCGCCGCGTGGAAGAGATACGGCATCAGCCGGTGCTTCAGCCGGGTGAAGTCACGGGTGACCTCGACCGCCTCCTCGCCGTAGTCCCACGGCACACGGTAGGACTTGCTGCCGTGCAGCCGACTGTGCGAGGAGAGCAGGCCGAACTGCACCCAGCGCTTGAAGACGGCCGGCGGCGGAGTGCCCTCGAATCCGCCGATGTCGTGGCTCCAGAAGCCGAAGCCGGACAGGCCGAGGGACAGGCCGCCGCGCAGCGACTCGGCCATCGCCTCGAACGTCGACTCGCAGTCGCCACCCCAGTGGACCGGCATGCGCTGGCCGCCGGCGGTGGCGGAACGGGCGAAGAGCACCGCCTCGCCCTCGCCGCGCTCTTCGACCAGCAGGTCGAAGACCGTCTCGTTGTAGAGCTGGGTGTAGTAGTTGTGCATCCGCTCCGGGTCCGAGCCGTCGAACCAGACGATGTCTTCGGTCGGCACCCGCTCACCGAAATCGGTCTTGAAGGCGTCCACTCCCTGGCCGAGGAGGTGTCGCAGCTTGGCTGCGTACCACTCGCGGGCGGCGGGATTGGTGAAGTCCACCATGCCCATCCCGGCCTGCCACTTGTCCCATTGCCAGACGTCACCGTCCGGCCGCTTCAGCAGATAGCCGGCTGCCATGCCCTCGGCGAACAGGTGGGACTTCTGCGCGATGTACGGATTGATCCAGACGCAGACGCGCAGCCCCCGCTCCTTCAACCGGTACAGCATCCCTTCGGGGTCCGGGAAGACCTCCGGGTCCCAGACGAAGTCGGACCACTGGTACTCCCGCATCCAGAAGCAGTCGAAGTGGAAGACGCTGAGCGGGATGTCCCGCTCGGCCATGCCCGCCACGAACCGGGCCACCGTCTCCTCGTCGTAGGAGGTGGTGAAGGAGGTCGACAGCCACAGCCCGAACGACCAGTCCGGCGGCAGCGCGGGCCGGCCGGTGAGACCCGTGTAGCGGCGTAGTACGTCCTTCGGGGCGGGTCCGGCGATGACGAAGAACTCGAGGGACTGGTCCTCCACGCTGAACTGGACCCGGCCGACGTTCTCGGAGCCGATCTCGTAGGAAACGTTGCCCGGGTGGTTGACGAAAACACCGTAACCACGGTTGCTCAGGTGGAACGGCACGTTCTTGTATGCCTGTTCACTGCTGGTGCCACCGTCGGCCTGCCAGATGTCCACGCTCTGGCCGTTCTTGGTGAACGGGGTGAAGCGCTCGCCGAGGCCGTACACGGTCTCGCCGACGCCGAGCGACATCTTCGCCAGCATGTGGTGGCGGTCGTCGGCGTCGGTGACAAACCCCAGGTCGCGGGGGCCGAGCGAGGTGATGACCTTGCCGCCGGAGACAAAGCTGAGGTTGCAGGAGCCCTCGGTGTCGGCTTTGAGGGACAGCGCGCCCGAAACGAGCTCGACCGTCGAGCCTTCGGAGGCGGTCTTCGCATGCCCACCGTCCGGGTCGGGGTTAAGGGTGAACGCCGGGGTTCGGGGGCGCGTGCCGCCGTGGTGCCACAGCCGTACGCCGATGATGCCCTCGGCGGGTGACCACGCCTCCACGGTCACCAGCGGGCCGTTGAGCGTGTCGCCGCGGTGCCGGATGCGGGTGACCGGCGCGTAGAGGGTGAAACGGTCGTCGGCGACGTCCACGTCGGCGACGGAGGTGGCATAGCGGGCCGTCACGCCCGGCCGCAGCTGCCAATAGCCGTCGGTGAACTTCATCTCAGTGCTCCTGCGTGGACGCGCGGTTGACGGTGATCAGCTCGCGGAACCAGTGGTAGCTGTCCTTGGGCGTACGTTCCTGGGTCTCGTAGTCGACCCGTACGATCCCGAAGCGCTGACCGTAGCCCCGGGCCCACTCGAAGTTGTCCAGCAGCGACCAGCAGTAGTAGCCGCGGACGTCCACTCCCGCGTCGATGGCGGCGGACACGGCCGCCAGATGGTCGCGCAGGTAGGCCACCCGGTCGGTGTCCCGCACAGCTCCGTCCGGCGAGACGGTGTCGGCCTCGGCGGAACCGTTTTCCGTGATGTAGACGGGCGGCAGGTTCGGGTACCGCGCGGACAGGTCCACCAGCAACTCGGTGAAGGCCGCGGGGACGACGGGCCAGCCCATGGTGGTGTGCCGGGTGCCGTACGGGTCGCTCTCGGCGACCCGGATGTCCATCGCGGTACGCCGGGACGCGTGGGCCTCCGCGTACGGTGCGTCGGAGACGGTCAGCGGGCGGTAGAAGTTCAGCCCCACGAAATCCAGTGGTGTGCCGATGGTGTCCAGGTCACCGTCGCGCCGGTACGAGCCGTCGGCCAGCTCGCCCCAGGTTTCCGCCTCACCGGTGGGATACCGGCTGTTGAACAGCGGCTCCGTCCAGACCTCGTTGTGCAGCGTCTCGGCGCGGCGCAGGGCGGCCAGGTCGGCCGGGGAGGAACTGGCCGCGTGAATACGGTCGAGATTCAGTGTGATGCCGACCTGGGAGGCGCCGGCCTCACGCAGGACCCGCACCGCGTTCCCATGAGCGAGCAGCAGGTGGTGCGCGGCGGCCAGGGCTCCGGTGCCTTCGCGGGCGCCAGGAGCGTGCCGTCCTTCCCCGTATCCCACGAAAGCGGAGCAGAAGGGCTCGTTGAGGGTGATCCACCGGCCCACCCGGTCGCCCAGTCGCTCCACCACCAGCCGGGTGTACTCGGCGAAGGCTTCGGCGGTCTCCCGGACCCGCCAGCCGCCCCGGTCCTCCAGCGCCTGCGGCAGGTCCCAGTGGTAGAGCGTGACGGCCGGGGAGACACCGGCTTCGAGGAGCGCGTCGGTGAGCCGGTCGTAGAAGTCCAGCCCCTTCGCATTGGCCGGGCCGGTGCCCCGCGGCTGGATCCGTGGCCAGGCGACGGAGAAGCGGTAGGAGTCGACACCGAGTCGGCGCAGCAGTTCGACGTCCTCCCGATAGCGGTGGTAGTGGTCGCATGCGATGTCACCGGTGGCACCGCCCGCGGTGCGGCCGGGAGCGTGGCTGAAGGTGTCCCAGATCGACGGTCCGCGGCCGTCCTCGTCGTGCGCGCCCTCGATCTGGTAGCTCGCCGTCGCGGTCCCGAAGACGAAGCCGGGCGGGAGGACGGGAAACCGCGCGGTGTCCGGTGCGTGAGGTGAGGTGCTGCTCATGCTGTATTGCGGACCTTCCGGGTCTTGAGAGGTGTGCGTACTACTTGACCGAACCGCCGGTGATGCCCGCGGCGACGTACTTCTGGGCCAGTATCAGCAGGATCGCCGCCGGGACGGCGGAGACGACGGCCGTGGCCATGACCGCGCCCCAGTCGCTGACGTGGGCGCCGATGTACTCGTACATGCTGAGGGTGATCGGCTTGACGTCGTCCGTCGTGTTGAGCGTCAGCGCGAACATGAAGTCGGACCAGGCGAAGAGGAAGGTGAAGAGCCCGGCCGTGATGAGCGAGTTACGGCTGATCGGGAGCACGATGCGGACGAAGGCGGTGAATCGGTTCGCCCCGTCGACCATCGCCGCTTCCACGATCTCCTTCGGGATGGACACCATGAACGCCCTCAGCAGCACGATGGAGAACGGCAGTCCGAGCGAGGCGTCGGCCAGGATCAGCCCGGGGAGCGAGTTGACCAGGTGCAGGTCGACATAGGCGCTGTAGAGCGCGTTGGCGATCACGATACCGGGCACCATCTGGGTGATCAGGGTGCCGAACACGATGGACCGGCCGCCCCTCAGGCCGAGCTGGGCCAGGCCGTAGGCGGCGGGCGCGGCCATCGCGAGACAGACCACGACCGCGCCGAGCGCGACGACCAGGCTGGTCACGAGTGAGCCGCCCTGGCTGTCCAGCGCCCGCTCGAAGTTCGACCAGCCCGGCGAGGTGGGGAACCAGCTGGTCGAGGCGAGACTTTCGCCCGGCTGAAGGGCGATGTTGAGCATCCAGTACAGGGGGAAGAGCAGAATGGCCAGAACGACCAGCGCGATGACGGTGTTACTGCCCCGTCGCAGGGTGCGGGCGGGCATGGCGATCACTTCCCCTGACCGAAGTCGGACCGGTTGGCCCGGAGATAGAACACGGCGAACACCGCGCTGATGAGGATGAGGACGTTGCCGACCACCGCGCCCTGACCGAAGTCGAGCTGCTGGAAGGACAGTTGGTAGGTGGCGGTGCCCAGAGTCTGTGTGGAGTCGGCCGGTCCGCCGCCGGTCAGCGCGAGGATCAGGTCCAGGATCTTGATCGTCGACATAAAACCGAGGACCAGGACCACCGTGATCACCGGCCGCAACTGCGGCAGCGTGATGCTGCGGAACGTACGCCAGGGACCGGCGCCGTCCAGCGAGGCGGCCTCGTACATCTCGCGCGGGATCTCCTGAAGCCCGCCGTAGAGGATCACCATGTTGAACGGGATGCCGACCCAGATGTTGACCAGGATCGCCGACAGCAGGGCGACGCTCGGGCTGCTCAGCCAGGGCACCGGCTCCGAGGTGAGGTGCAGGTTCATCAGCAGGGTGTTGAGCACCCCGGTGTCCTGGTCGAGAAGTTTCCGCCAGACGACCGACGAGACGACCATCGGGATGAGCCACGGAAGCAGCAGCACCGCGCGGGCGAAGCCGGACAGCCTGAAGCGCCGGGAGAAGAACACGGCCAGCGCCAGGCCGAGCACGAACTGACCCAACAGTGAGCCCAGTGTGAAGACGGCCGTGTGCCAGAGGGATTCGGTGAACAGCTCATTGCCGAACACCGCGGTCCAGTTGTCGAGGCCGTTGAACGGTGCCTCGCCGGTGAAGAAGGTACGCGGTGTGTAGTGCTGGAAGCTCATGACGACGTTGCGTACGAGCGGATATCCGAAGAAGGCCAGCATGTAGAGCACGGCGGGCGCCACGAAGAGCCAGCGTGTCAGCGCGGCGCGGGACGCTCGCCGACCCGGGACCGCGGGGCTCGCCGCCACGGACTTGGCGGGCACGGCAGTGGTGGTACTCATGAAGGCTCCTCACTCTCCGCCGGCCGTGGCCTGCGACTGGGCACGCTTCAGCGCCGCTTCGGGCGAGGAGCTACCGGTCAGTACAGACTGGAAGGCGCCCGCCAGGGCGCTGGAGACGGCCGGCCACCGGGCGCCGACCTTGGCGGTACGGGAACGGGCGGTGGCGACGGTGTCGGCGAAGCCCGCGAGCTTCGGATTGTCGGCCTTGTACTCGGCGGCGGCGGAGGCCCTGGTGGGGATGTTGTTCACGCCCGCACCCCAGCCCACCTGGTTCCGTCGCTCGTTCAGGCAGTTGAGGATCTTGGCGGCGGTGGCCTGGCGCCCGGTGTCGCCGGTACGGGGCAGGGTCATCACGGTTCCGCCCATCGGCGCCACCGGAGCCTTGCCGGCCACGGGCACCGGGATGGTGGTGACCGCCCAGTGCAGGGACTTGTGCTGGCTGAGCACGGGAACCTGCCAAGGGCCGTTGACCATCATGGCCGTCCGGCCCGCGATGAACTGATCGTTGACATCCTGCTGGTTCCAGGTGACCACGGCGCTTGACGCGGACCGGTCGGTGACCAGGTCCTTCCACAGCTGGACCGCCTGTTCGCCCTTGCCGTTGTCGATGCGGGCCTCGTCGCCGCCCGCGGACCAGAAGAAGGGAAGGAACTGGTACACCCCGTCGGCGTCGGGTGTCGCGCTGAAAGCCATCCCGAACATCTTGCCCCGGGTGAGCTTCTTGGCCGCCACCTTCAGCTCGTCCCATGTGGCGGGCGGTGTCACCCCCGCCTCCTTCAGCACGTCCGTGTTGTAGAACAGCGCCAGGGTGTTGACCGAGCGGGCGATGCCGTACGCGGTGCCCTTGAAACTCCCCATGCTCACGGCCCCTGGCGAGAGCCCGTCCACCGCCACGCCCGCCGTCTTCAGCGGGACCAGACCACCGGTGTCCGCGAACTGCGGCAGCTCCGATCCGTCCAGCTCCAGGATGTCGGTCATCGAGTGCGACGACGCCATCCGCAGCGCCTTGGTCGCCACTTGGGCGGCGGGAACACTGGTCTGCTCGACCTTCACCCCGAGGGGCTCGGCACACCGGTCGAAGAACTTCTGCTGCTGGTCGTGCTCGTGCTTGTCCGTGGCGGAGTTCAGCACCGTGATGGTGTTGGGGTCGGCCTCCCGCGCACACCCGGTGAGGCCGGCCGAGGCCACAAGGAGGGTCAGGAGCAGGACCGGCGCCGGCGGGCGGCGGCGAAGCAATGGCATGTGGGTGTCTCTCGGTTCGGGCTGCGGCTCTGCAAGGAGAGAGGGGTCGTACGAGGTCGGTGTTCCGCGGTGGCCAGTACGCCGGAACATCGCGTCGAATCGATTCGACGAAGTGGACTGCAGCGATGTTAAGGGCAGGTATCCGATGGCGACAAGAGTCTCCGGAGAAGAAAACAGCCACGGCTGCGCCGGGCCGGCCCACGGGATCCGGCGAGGCAGGCGCGCGGGGAAAGCTTGCGGAGTTCAGGCCCGCGGGGCGGTGAGCGGCATGTCCCCCGGCAGCAGGGCCGGGGCGATCAGCAGATGGCCGACGGCGTCGGCGAGCAGCCGGGGACCGGCCTCCACATCCCCCGCGGCGGTCTCGTGCAGCGCCGTGGCCGCGGCCACGGCGAGCCGGGTCACCTCGCCGGCCAGCGTTTCCACCGGCAGTTCGACACGAGGCAGCCGACGGCCGGCCGGATCTCCGGGCAGGGCGCCGATCACCACGACGGTCAGATCCTCGGGTATACGGAGCCCGGCATCGGTCACGGACGTCAGGATGTGGTGATGCGCGGAGGGGTGCTGCACGATCAGCGCGGTCGGCCGTCCGCCCGCTCCGCCGTCCGCGCGCTCCGTGAGCAGCACCCGGAGCCGGCGGGCCAGTCCGGCCGGATCGTCCACCGCATGGGCCACCGTGACGGCGGCGCCGGTGCTCCGGGCACCACGGGTCGCACCGGCGATACCCCGGAGCGCGTAACTGCGCCTGGCCACCACTTCCGCTTCGGTGGGTGCGAGGTACACCATCTCGCGGTGTCCCGCGGCGGCCAGCTCGGACACCACCAGGGCGGCGGCCTCCTCCCAGTCCAGGTCGGTCCACGGCAGGGCGTCCTCGTCGGCCGGCCGCCCGATGAGCGCGGCGGGAAAGGCCAGCTCCCGCACGACATCGATCCGGGCGTCCTCCATATCGACGGCCATCAGCACCGCCGCGTCGGCAAGGCCGCTCAGTGCCACGCGGCGCAGCCCCTCGGCCTTGTCCTGGGACGTGGTGAGCAGCAGGTCGTAGCCGAGTCTCACGGCCGCGTCGCTGACCTCTATCGCGAAAGGGCCGTCCACAGCGTTCCGCTGACCGGCCGGGCGGGGCAGAGCGAGAGCGATCACATGGGTGCGGCTGCTGCGCAGGGTCCGGGCGCTGGCCCGCGGGTGATACCCGAGTGCGTCCACGGCCTCCTGCACGCGTCGGCGCGTCTCATCGGAAATGGGCCGGGAGCCGTTGAACACGTAGGAGACGGTGCTCGGCGCGACCCCTGCATGCTGGGCGACATCCCTGATGGTAGGCAACCTCGACCCCTCGGTGATGCGGGCACGACGACGAAGGCCCGAGCGGCAAACGCCATCATATATGCGACGCCTCACCTGCATATATGTGCCGCCTCAGCTGCGAATCCGGCCGACACCGGGTGTCGGGTCAGCGGGCGTCGACGATCATGAGGGCGGTGTGGAGCGAGGTCCGTGATTCGGCGGACTCCAGTGAGACGTCAAGGATGCGTTCGATGGTCCGCAGGCGGCTGTAGAGGGTGGGGCGGCTCAGGCCGGTCAGCCGGGCGGTGTGCGTCTTGGAGCCCGCGCAGTCGAGGTGGGTGCGCAGCAGGGTCAAGAGGTTGTCGCCCGTGCGGGCGTCGTGGTCGAGGAGGCGGCCCAGTTCGGTCTCGGCGAATGCCTGGACGCGGTGGTCGTTGCGGAGGAGGGCGACGAGCCCGCGCAGGCGTACGTCGGTCGACCGGTAGAGGCGGTTGGTCTCCGGCATGGTCAGCCCCACGTCGGCCACGTGTTCCGCCTCGGTGATGCCCTGGGCCGCCGCGATGAGGCTCGGGGAGGCGGGTGCGGTGCCGGCGGCCCAGCCGTCCGTGCCGCCTCGTCCGGTCAGCCGCTCGCGCAGCCCGCGGCATACGGCGCTCAGCGCGCTGTCGGCGCCTTTGGGGGAACACGACATGATCGCCGAGACGGTTCCTTCCCGGCGGATGGCGACGATCGCGCTCTGACCGGCGGCGGCGACCGCCTGACGCACGGCGGTCAGCAGGCGGCGGTCGACTTCGCCCTGGGTCAGTGCGTCGGTGTCGGGCCGCCCGGGGACCCGCACGGACAGCGGCACATAGTGGGTGCTCGGGGTGAGGCCGAGGGCGCTCGCCCGTGCCAGGGCCTCGGCGCCGTCGTTGATCCGGCCGCCCCGCAGGTCGTCCAGGAGGCCACCGTGTGCGTGGACGACGAGGGCGTCGCGCTCCTGTTGGATCATCCGGTGCAGCTGCAGGGACTGTGCGGCGCGTTCGAGGACCATGCGTGCGCGGGACGCGTTCGGTGTGCGGGCGGGCAGGACGAGTCGGCCCCATCGTTCGGAGCCGACGCCCACCGAGACGGCCGACCAGGCCGAACCGGTGGGGGTGTCCGCCGAGGCGTGGAGGCGTGATCGTTCGGCCCACTGGTACAGCAGTTGCGCCGTCGGGGTGTCCACCGCGCAGAAGGCCAGCACATGCCGGCCGAGATCTTCCAGTACCAGGGGGGCGCCCAGGGTCTGTGCCGCGCGCGTCACGATGTCCGTGGTGGAGGCGCGGGCGATGTTGAGCGAGGTGAAGACCTCGTGGGTGGTCCGGGCGAATTCCACCTCGTCGTACTGGTCCGCCACGATCAGCCGGTGTACCTGCTGGGTGACCTCGATGAAGCGGATCGTGGCGGACAGGACCACCACCGGGAGCCGGACCGAGTCGGCCAGGGTCCCCAGATAGTCGGGCACCGCCTTGAGGTGGGTGCCCAGTTCGATGACGAGTCCCGCCACGTCCTGCTCGGCCAGCATGGTCAGGTAGGCGGACGCCTCACGGGCACCGCCGGACAGGGGCAGACCGGTGGTCAGGACGAGTTCACCGCCCTCGAGCAGATCGGTGAGGTCGGTGAGATCGCTGATGTGGACCCAGCGGACCGGTCGGTCGAGGTGATCCCGGCCGCCGATGACCCGCGGCCGGCCCGCGGCCATGACGGGCAGCGCGAGGACTTCCCGGATCGTCAGCTGCATTGCCGAAGTGTAAACAGTCGGCCGGACACTTTTACAGTCTGTCGGCCCGGGCTCTGGCAGCCTCACCACATCAGACCGACAGCGTCGGGTACGACCGAGCGAGGGCGAGAAATCAGTGGCGACCAGCGATCTGTCACGTATCGGCCATTGGGCGAACAACAAGGCTTTCCCCGGCACCAGCGGCCGTACCGCCGCCGTGACCAATCCCGCGACCGGCGCGGTGACGGGCGAGGTGGCCCTGGCCCATGTGGAGGACTGCCATGCGGTGATCGAGGCGGCCGCGGCCGCCT
>NZ_MUNE01000656.1:0-2824 GCF_002154605.1 Streptomyces milbemycinicus
GGCCTGGTACCAGGCCCACAGCCCCGGGTCGCGCACCACCCCGCGCTTGAGCGTGATCCGGTTCCACGAGTGGCGCAGCGGCAGTTGGTGGACCGAGTCGTTACGGCCGCCCTCCGGGTAGCTCACCACCTCCAGCTGCGCGCCGAGCCCGGTGACCTCCTGGAACGCGCCGGAGGCGGCCAGTGGCAGCAGCAGCGCCTGCGCGGGCGGCAGATACGCGTCGCCGGGGTCGAGGGTGACCAGGAAGCGGTATTTGGGCAGTGGATCCAGGGTCATGCCTCGATCACCTCCAGACCTCGGTCCTGGCCGAGTACGAGACGCAGCCGGATGAACTCCATCGGGACGGCCGGGGCGACCTCGATCTCGCAGACCAGCTGCCCCGGGTCCTGTTCGGGCGGGTTGTTCGTGTCGTCGCACACCACGCGGAACGCCTGCTCGGGCCGGTCGCCGGCGAGCGCCCCGGCCCGGAAGGCCGACAGGAGTACGGAGGTCAGCGCCCGTACCAACGTCAGCCTCAGCTCGGGCGAGTTGACGTCGAACACCAGCGGGCTCGCCACCCGCCGGATGGCGCGCACCAGCAGATGCACCAGTCGGCGGTGCGCGATGTAGCGGGTGCCCGGGTCGGCGGACAGGGTGCGTCCGCCCCACACCATCAGCCCCCGCCCGCGGGTGCAGCGGATCAGGTCGAGCCCCGCGTCGAAGAGCCGGACCTGCTGCGGCTCGGGGTACTCGGCCGCGAGGTCGACCGCCTCCAGGATCACGGCGCCCGCGGGCGTGTGGTGCGCCCCGCGCTCGGCGTCGAGGCGGGCGATGACGCCCAGGACGTGCCCGGACGCCGGGACGGTCCGCAGGGCCTGTCCGTCGGGGGTGCGCAGCGGCGGGTGGTAGACGGCGGCGCAGCCGAGCAGCGCGCTGTCGCCGCCGGCCGCGAGCGAGCCCGCCCAGTCGACCGCCTCGTCCACGGAGGACAGCCGGGGCGGTACGTCCAGGACGGCGAGGCGGTCGTGCAAGGGTGCCACGCTCCGCAGCAGTTCCAGCACCAGCTCGGTGTGCGCGCTGCCGGACAGGTCCGCGCCCAGGTCGGGCAGCGCCACCAGCGCCGGTTCCGGCAGTTCGGCCTGGAGCGTCACGGCGTCCGCGTACTCGCCGCGGGTGGGCGGCGATTCGGCGCCGCCCGTGAGCGTCAGGTCCCAGGACATCGAGATCGGGCCGGGCCGCCCCGGTGGCGGTGGCGGCCCGTCCGGGATCAGCCGGATATAGCGGGATGCGGTCAGCCGGTCGGCCACATCGGCGAGCGGCAGTCCGGCGAAGGTCTCGGGCGCCTCGCCGGGCATCGTGATCCGTACGCCCACGCCGGCCGGCCCGGCGACCGTGCTGGCCTGGTAACGGATCGCGACGCGCCCGCCGTTGGCCCAGGCTCCGGGGCTGGTGGCGACCACCTGGAAGTCCGTGGCGGCCAGGCCGCCGAGCGGACCGGCCGGCCACCGGGTCCGGGCCGTGGTGGCCGGCCCGGACACCCGGAGCACCCAGGCGGTGCGGCCGCCGTTCTCGAAGAAGCCGCGCAGCGCGTACGGGGTGGCGAAGGCGCCGTCCGGCGGGCCGAAGGCGCCCACGACATCGTTCCAGCTCTCCACGCGCACCGGAGTGGCGACCGGGCCCCGGCGGAGCCGGCCCAGGAACGCCGCCACATCCGTGCGCAGCGGCTCGGTGTCCGAACCGCGTGGCCGGTACGTCAGGGATACCCCGGGGAGCGCTTCGCCGACCATGTCAGACGTCGATCTCCAGCTTCTCGACCGCCAGGACAAGGGTCTCCATGGCGATCTCGTTCTTGGTGGCGCTGAGCGTCGGGCCGGTGTACTTGGTCGGCCAGCCGCGGTCGAAGTTCCAGCGCATCGTTTCCTGGCGGTTCTCGTCCAGCAGCACGATCGAGCCGGAGGTGCGCCGCACCTTGCCGTTGAGCGCTTCGACCACCCAGTTCCAGAAACCGACGTGGCCGGTGATGCCGCGTTTGAAGGTGAGGTTGGTGAACTTCTTCAGCCCCGGGATCTTGCGGACGGTGATGTCCTCGCTCCCGGTGCGGTACTCGATCGGCGGAACCTCCAGCTCCAGCCCGCTCACCTCGGTGAAGGACCCGCTCACCGCGACCCCGTCGTCGCTGACGTTGGTCACGATGATCTGGAAGTTATAGGACGCGTATGGATCGTCCCTGGTAACGGGCGGCATGGTGGCCTCTCCTCGGGCGCTCAGGCGAGTTGGGTCTCGCGGGTCTTCTGCTGGATCCGGAAGATCACGAACTCCGCCGGGAAGACCGGCGCGACACCGATGACGCAGATGAGCCGGCCGTTGGCCAGGTCGTCCTCGGTCATCGTGGTGCGGTCGCAGGCGACGAAGAACGCCTCGTCGGGGGTGGTGCCGGCGAGCGCGCCGCTGCGCCAGACCGTGGTGAGGAAGTTGGTGACGGTCTGGCGGACCAGGGCCCACAGCGCCTCGTCGTTCGGCTCGAACACCNNCGACTCCTCCAGGTAGAGGAACAGCCGCCGGACATTGATGTACTTCCATGAGCTGTCCGAGGAGAGCGTGCGGGCGCCCCAGACCCGGTGGCCCATCCCGGGGAAGAACCGCAGCGCGTTGATGCCCTTGGGGTTGAGCAGGTCCTGATGACGCTTGGTGATGTCCTGGGCGATGCCGTCGGTGAGCCGGATGCCCCGGATGACGGCGTTGGCGGGCGCCTTGTGCACCCCCCGCTCCACGTCCACGCGCGCGTAGATCCCGGCCATGTGGCCCGAGGGCGGCACCTCGACATCGCGGCCCGTCGCCGGGTCGC
>NZ_MUNE01000656.1:2899-3055 GCF_002154605.1 Streptomyces milbemycinicus
CCTCCAGCGCGGCGATCCCGGTCCGCTTGCCGCTGCCGCCGTCCTCGCCGACGAAGTCGGCCACGCTCAGGCTCCCGTAGGCGTCGTCCCCGTCCGCCAGCGTCAGCCAGGATCCGACCGCGGGCACGGGGAACTTCGCCGGATCGGTGGACAGCG
>NZ_MUNE01000657.1 GCF_002154605.1 Streptomyces milbemycinicus
TGCTGCGCCGGGGCGGGACGCTGGTCAGCATCGTGCAGCCGCCGGACCCCGAGCAGGCCGCCGCCCGTGCCGCGCGTGGCGTGTTCTTCGTCGTCGAGCCCGACCGCGCCGGTCTGGAGGCGATCACCGAGCTGATCGACGGCCGACGGCTCACCCCGGTGGTGGACCGGGTCGTCCCGCTCGCCGATACCCGCGCCGCGTACGAGGCTCTGCGTGCCGAACACCCGCGCGGCAAGATCATCCTCCATGTCCGGTGACGAGCGCGGAAGCCGAACGTGACGGCGCGGGCCGTCATGTGGCGGAAGTCGGCTGCTCGTACGGGATGCGGGCCAGATGCAGGACCTCGCCCAGCGTGCCCCACTCGTCGCCGCCGGAGCGCTTGGTGCAGGCGGAGGTCAGGCCGCGGGCGCACTCGGGGCAGTCGAGACAGGCGTAGTTCGGCTCGATGACCACGCGCTGCCCCACGGCGCGGTCCACGACTCGTTCACATGCGGCGGGGAGCGGTGAGGACGGCTGCTTTCACCGGGTCTCCTACGTGGGGAGGGGGAGGGCGGACGTGGGGAGTTGGTCCGCTGAATGGACCTAGGGGTCCGTGTGCCGGTGACGATAGAACGTACGCTGAGCATCGACACGAGGTTGCGGGCGAGTAACCGGGGCGTAAAACGGGCAGCCAGGCGGGAAATCCGGGCCTGACAAGCCAGAAAGCCCTTACCCACCCTGTCCCGACCCTGGTCCGCGCAGCGGACCTCGGTCCATACTGGGCGTCCTTATCGGGCCCGGACAGGTCCGCCGAGCGGACCGAACGGCAAGGAGCGGCGGCATGAGCGAAGACAGCACGGGCAGCACAGGCAGCACGGTCAGCACAGGCGGCCAGGAAAGCAAGGACGGCGGCGAGGCCCGGGGGATGCGGACGGTCCAGCGGACCATCGACATCCTGGAGCTGTTCAACGAGCACCGCCCCGCGCTGTCCCTCCGCGAGATCGTCACCGCCAGCGGCCTGCCCAAGACCACCGTGCTGCGGATCCTGCAGACCCTGCGCCTCAACGGACTGCTCTGGCTGGACGAACACGGCCGCTACACCGCCGGCCCCGCCTTCCTGCGCTGGGTCCGCATGGCGGACCAGGGCTGGCGGCTGCCCGCCCCCGCCCGCCGGGCGCTGCGCGAACTGGCCACCGAGCAACGGGAGACGGTGCATCTGTACGTACGGCGCGATGTGCACCGCATCTGCATCGCCCAGGAGGAGGGGCCGCAGGCGCTGCGCCATGTCGTCCAGGTCGGCGACGAACTGCCGCTGTGGGCGGGCGGCCCGTCCAAGGTGCTGCTGCTCGGGGCGGACGACACGCTGCTCGACCGGGTCGCCCGCCGCTCCCCGCACGGCCCGGACCACACCACGACGCTGCGCCGCTGGGTGGCCGAGACGCTGCGCAACGGGTACGCGGTCAGCCACAGCGAACACGAGGAGGGGTTGTCGTCGGTGGCCGTCCCGGTGCGGGCGCGGGGCGGCGAGGTGGTGGCGGCGCTGTCCTTCGGCGGCCCGTCGGCCCGCTTCACGGCGGAACGGCTGCCACGCTTCGTCAACTCGCTGACGATGGCGGCCCGTGCGGTCGGAGGAAGCGGGGGGTTCGGCGGCCTGCGCGGGTAGGCGCCCTACGCCCGCAACTCCTCCGCCGCGTCCGCGACCCGCGCGATCAGCCGCAGCAGCGTCTCCCGCTCCCCCTCGTCCAGCGGCGCCAGGAAGACCCGGTTCATCCGCGCCGTACGCGTCACCAGCTTGCGGTGGACACGTACACCGTCGTCCGTCAGCTTGAGCACATTGCGCCGCCCGTCACGCGGGTCACGCACCCGCTCGACCAGCCCGCGCCGGGCCAGCCGGGCCACGAGGTCGGCGATGGTGGAGCGGTCGAGGTGGACATGTTCGCTGAGGGTGCGCTGATCGATGTCGGGCTTCTCGACGAGCGCGTTGAGCACCGCGAACTGCGGCGAGGTCGTCTCCTCCGAGACCATCGCGCCCCACAGCAGGGAGTGTGCCTGCTGCAGCCGGCGGGCCAGGTGCCCGGGGTGAGTGCTCAGATCGACCGCGCCCATGCCCCGCCGTCTCCTTCCCTCGCGTATTTCATCCGCACACTGAGCAATTCTACCCTGCGGAAGCCTGCCTGTCGAGCACAACCTTTTCTTCCTAGACTGTATTGACCGAGCCACTGATCGATGAAAGCTTTCTGGGCAGACAGAAATAATCAGCACACTGAGCATCTGCCGGAGTGACGATGGCCGACATCCGAAGCCTGCACGACGCCGTGGCGGACCTTGTCCACGATGGGGACATCCTCGCGATGGAGGGCTTCACCCACCTCATCCCGTACGCCGCCGCGCACGAGATCATCCGTCAGGGCATCACCGACCTCACCCTCGCCCGGATGACCCCCGACGTCATCTACGACCAGCTGATCGGCGCCGGACTGGTGCGCAAGCTGATCTTCTCCTGGGGCGGCAACCCCGGCGTCGGCTCGCTGCACCGCTTCCGCGACGCCGTGGAGAACGGCTGGCCGCGCCCCCTGGAGCTGGACGAGCACAGCCACGCGGGCATGGCCAACCGCTATGTGGCGGGCGCGTCCAAGCTGCCGTTCGCCGTGTTGCGCGGCTACCGGGGAAGCGACATCCCGACCCGTACGGAGACGGTCTCCACCGTCGTATGCCCCTTCACCGGCGAGGAGTTGGCCGCGGTCGCGGCCCTCAACCCGGACGTCACCGTCATCCACGCCCAGCAGGCCGACCGGAACGGCAACGTCCAGCTGTGGGGGCTGACCGGCGTACAGAAGGAGGCGGCGCTCGCCGCCGACCGGGTCCTGGTCACCGTGGAGGAGATCGTCGACACACTGGAGCCACGGCCGGGCGGGGTCGTCCTGCCGACCTGGGTCATCGACGCGGTGGCCGAGGTCCCCGGCGGCGCCCACCCCTCGTACGCCTCCGGCTACTCCGTCCGGGACAACGCCTTCTACCAGGCATGGGACCCGATCGCCCGCGATCGCGAGGCGTTCACACGATGGATCGAGGAGAACGTGCGGAACGAACAGAGCGCAAAGGCCGCCGTGCGATGACCGACAACACCACGAGCGCTGACAACACCACACGCACCGACTTCACCCGCGACGAGCTGATGGAGGTCAACGCCGCCCGCGCGCTCGCCGGCGCCAGGACCTGCTTCGTCGGCATCGGCCTGCCCAGCACCGCCGCCAACCTCGCCCGCGCCACGGTCAATCCGGACCTGGTCCTGATCTACGAGTCCGGGACGATCGGCTCCAAGCCGACCCGGCTACCGCTGTCCATCGGCGACGGCGAGCTCGCGGAAACCGCGGACGCCGTGGTGCCGGTGCCGGAGATGTTCAACTACTGGCTGCAGGGCGGCCGGATCGACGTCGGCTTTCTGGGCGCGGCGCAGGTCGACCGCTACGCCAACATCAACACCACGGTCGTGAACCGCGGCCCGGACAAGCCGGAGGGGCGGCTGCCGGGCGCGGGTGGCGCCCCCGAGATCGCCTCGAACTGCGGCAAAGTGCTGATGGTGCTGCGCCACTCCACCCGAAACTTCGTCCCCGAGCTCGACTTCGTGACCACCCTCGGCCACGGCGCCGGCCCCGGCGACCGCAAGAAACTGGGCATGCCCGGCGCGGGCCCGGTCGCCGTCATCACCGACCTCGGCGTGCTGCGTCCCGACCCGGCGACCGCGGAGCTGGTGCTGACCGAGCTGCACCCGGGGGTATCTGTCGAGCAGGTACGGGCCGCCACGGGCTGGGAGCTGCGGGTGAGCGACGGACTCGGCGCGACCGAGCCACCGACGCCGCAGGAGCTGGCCGCGCTGCGCGCCCTCAAGAACGCCGGAAAGAGCTCTGGAAAGAGCTCCGGAAAGGACGCTTGATACAGATGAGCAACGGCACCCTGCGCGAGGTCTACATCGTCGACGCCGTCCGCACACCCGTCGGCAAGTACGGCGGCGCGCTCGCGGGCGTACGCCCCGACGACCTGGCCGCCCATGTCGTACGCGCCCTCCTCGCCCGCACCCCCGACCTCGACCCGGCCCGCATCGACGACGTCTGCTTCGGCAACGCCAACGGCGCGGGCGAGGAGAACCGCGATGTGGCCCGGATGGCCGTCCTGCTGGCAGGGCTCCCCGTCAGCGTGCCCGGCGCGACCGTCAACCGGCTGTGCGCCTCGGGCCTGGAGGCCGTGCTGCAGGCCGCCCGCGCCATCGCCGTCGGCGATGCGCATATCGCGCTGGCCGGGGGCGTGGAGTCGATGAGCCGCGCCCCCTGGGTGCTGCCCAAGCCGGAGCGGGCCTTCCCGGCCGGGCACCAGCAGCTGTACTCCACCACCCTCGGCTGGCGCATGACCAACCCCGATATGCCGCCCGAGTGGACCGTCGCCCTCGGCGAGGGCGCCGAGCTGATCGCCGACAAGCACGGCATCGGCCGCGCGGCGCAGGACGCGTACGCGCTGGCCAGCCATGAGAAGGCGGTACGGGCGTGGGAGGAAGGGGCATACGACGCGGAGGTCGCGCTGTACGAGGGCGTGGACCTGCACCGGGACGAGACCATCCGCGACACCACATCCCTTGAGTCCCTGGCCAAGCTGAAGCCCGCCTTCCGCAAGGACGGCGGTACGGTCACGGCGGGCAACTCCTCGCCGCTGAACGACGGCGCGGCCGCGCTGCTGCTCGTCGACGAGGAGGGGCTGCGGGCCACCGGGCGCGAGCCACTGGCCCGGATCGGCGCGTCCGCCGTCACCGGCATCGAACCGCAGTACTTCGGCCTCGGGCCGGTCGAGGCCGTGAACCGCGCGCTCGCCAAGGCCGGCCGTACCTTCGTCGACCTGACCACCCTGGAGCTCAACGAGGCGTTCGCCGCGCAGGTGCTGGGCTGCCTCGCCGAATGGCCGGACCTGGACCCCGCCCTCGTCAACCCGCGCGGCGGCGCCA
>NZ_MUNE01000658.1 GCF_002154605.1 Streptomyces milbemycinicus
CGGGTCGGCGTGCCGGAGGAGGAGCGCAACACACGATCGGCCATCGAGGATCCGGACGGATACGGCCCGCGGCTGTTCTTCCAACAGGTGCCGGAGGGCAAGGCCGCCAAGAACCGTGTGCATCTCGACGTCCGCGCGGCTCCGGGGCTGCAGGGGGAGGAGCGGATGGCGGCGCTGGAGGCCGAGTGCGACCGGCTCGTCGCACTGGGAGCGACACGGGTGCGTCGCCACGAGCCCGCGCCTCCGATGAGCGCCGGCTTCATCGTGATGACCGACCCCGAGGGCAACGAGTTCTGCCTGGACTGACGCGCGCAGAGCCGTTCGCGATCAACAATGGCCAGACGCGGTTGTAGCGATCGGCTGATGGGACTGTGCCGGCGTTGCCGGCCGGGCCGGTCGCCGAGGACGTACGGCAGTGCTTCCGGCGGCGTCGGCGAGAACGTCCGCCACAAGCGGCACATATCGACCGTCTGTCGGCTCACCCAAGCGGCGGGGAGGCAGGCTCGACCTCGAGGTACCGGCGGCCGCGTGGCCCCCGGTACTCCAGGGCCTCCCAGCCCAGCTGGCCCAGCACGGCCACGCAGCCCCTCAACTCGTCCTGAGCCGCGTACGCGGCGCCGCCTCCTGGCGGGCCAAGCCATTCAACCCGCACGATGCCCGCCTGGTCGGTCGCGCCGACGCAATATCCGGTAGCGACGCGGCGCCCCTGTGAGTCGGTGGCAGAGGGCGAAATGCCGGCGGCCTCCAGGGCGAGGGCCACGGCGCGTACCGGCTGGCGCCGTTCCCATTCGGCGGGCAGGCGATCAGAGGTGTTCATCAGCCGCCGGATCTGCAGCAATCCCTCAAACGCCGCCTGAACCGCAGCTTCCCGTCCCCGGCCGCTTCCCTCAGGGAGCGACCCGGTGCCAGTAGCCACCTCGAACCCGGCAGACGCCCGGCCCGCGTCGTCCTCACCCGCCATCCGCTGCCCCCTTCGGACTCCGACGTGCTGTGCTGCCCGGCATGGGGCAGTTCGAGAAGAGGCCGACCTGGGGCCACGGCTGTCCCTAAGAAGATTCCCGTTGGCCGGTGTCCGCCGGGGACGCGGGTGTGGCGTCAAGGGGCAGGAGCTGGGGACGTTTTGCGGTCCGGCCGTCGCCGGAGGATCGACCGCGCAGACGGCGTCCGAGCCAGGGACCGAGAAACCCGGCCGCCCAGCGCAGTTCGGCCGCTGCGGCTTGCCGGCCCCTGGGCACCGCCTGGGGCGGCAGGGGGCGCGTCCAAGTGTCGTCGCTTCCGGGCAGGTGGATGGCTTCGGCGAGAGCCGCGGCGATCCGCTCGTGGCCCAGGGGGCTGGCGTGGAGTCGGTCCGCGCTCCACAGCCGTGGGTCGGTGGCGACGGCATGCCGGGCGGTTTCGGCGACCGTGACCCCGTGACGGGTGGCCGCAGCGCGGATGTGGGTGTTGAGGTCGAACATGCGGGACCTGATGGGCCGGGCAAGGGGCGCGATCTTCCCCACGTCGGGGAAGGTCAATGTCACCACCTGGGTCCCGGTGGCCGTGAGCGCGGCGAACATCTCTTCCAGGTGGCCTGCCACCTCTGCGGCATTGAACCGGGGCCGGAGCAGGTCGTTGACCCCGGCGACGACGGTGGCCAGGTCGGGACGCAGGGCGAGGGCGGGCCCCAGCTGTTCAGCGTGTACCTGGCCGGCCACACGCCCTCGTACGGCCAGATTGGCGTAACGAAGCCCGGGGCTGACGGCTGCGAGGTGCTCGGCGAACCGGTCGGCGAAGCCGCGTAGGCCGGCGGTGTCGTCCCCGTCGCCCAGCCCTTCGGTCTGGCTGTCGCCCAGGGCGACGTAACGCTGGTATTCACCGCTTGGCATCAGTCGTCTGCCTTTCCCGCAGTACAGCTGTGATCCGTAGGCACCAGTCCCGGTGGCCCTGCTCAAAGGCCAGGCCGCGCAGACACGTCAGGTACGGCCCGATCCGCGCACCTCGGCGCAGGAACTCCTCTTCGTCCGCGTCGCCGCGCAGCTGCCGCAGTAGATTGCCGAGAAGTTCGATCTTGGCCTCGGCCGCGGATGCCCGCTCTTCGAGCTGCTCGATCACTGACGCGGTGCCGATCCGGTCGGCGACCTGGACCTTGACGAGCAGATCGTCGCGGATGAACGAGGGCTTCGAAACGGCCGCGGCGAACTGTTCCAGTTCGGCGCGGCCGGCGTCGGTGACATGGAACAGGCGCTTGTTGGGCCGCGTCTCCTGGACCACCTGCCGACCCGCGACCAGCCCTTCCTTCTCCAGCTTGGTCAGCTCGGCGTACAGCTGCTGGGGCAGGGCGTGCCAGAAGTTCGCGACGCCGATGTCGAACGCCTTCGACAGCTGGTATCCGCTGTATTCGCCGTCCAGCAGCGCCGCAAGGACGGCGTGTCGCAAGGCCATGGAAGCAGCTCCCTCCCTCTCCTCCTCGTCCGGTACCGCATCATACTCAAGAAAATGATTAGTCATATCCATGAGTAGGGAAGGTGTTGAACGCTTCCGTGCGTTGCCGTGGAGAAGTGCGATCTGGCGGGATTGGGCGGCCTGTTCACGCGCTCACTGGTTTCTGCGCCGGGTCAGTAGCAGCAAGCAGGCGACAGTGCCGAGTGCCACGGTGGCGAGCCCTGAGCCGCCGAGCGTCGCCCGCGGGCCCAGCGCCGCGGTGAGCGGCCCGCCGATCGCGGTGCCGAGCGGTGATGCGGTGAGCAGTGCCGCGCTGCGGGCTGCGAGCATCGCGGACAGGTGTTGCGGTGGCGACTTCGCCTGCATGAGTGTCACCGAGAGCGCGACGAACGGCCCGTAGATCGCACCGCCGAGCGCGAAGCACACGACGGTGACGGCCGTCGGCACATGGAACCCGAACGGCAGCAGCGACAGCCCCCAGCCGATCACGATGCCCACCGTCACGGGCCACAGCGGCCGCTGCCGCAGCGCGCCGGCCGCGAGCCCGCCGAGCAGCGCACCGATGCCGAACAGCATCCAGTAGAGGCCGAGCAGCGTGCCCGGTGCGTGCAGGTCGTCGGTCACATGGAGCGGCAGGGCGACCTCGACCGGGCCGTACAGCAGGTTGAAGAACCAGGTGAGTGTCAGCAGGCCGAGCAGTTCGGGATGGGATCGCAGCAACGCGAGCCCACCGCGGGCAGCCGCCCGGTCGACCGCGGAGACTTCCCCCGACTCCGGCAGCCGGGTGCGCACGATGAGTACGGCGAGGAAGAGGTAGGTGAGAGCGTCCAGGCCGAGCACGAGCGCGGAGCTGACGTATGTCACCAGAACACCGGCGAGCGCGGGCCCGGCGATCGTGGCAGCGAAGTTGAGCGAGCTGACGAGGGTGTTCGCGGCGAGCCGCTGCTCGTCGGGCAGCAGCTCGGCCAGCAGGGTGTACTTGCCCGCGCTGCCCCATGCGTGCAGCAGGGAGGAGACCGCGAGCAGCAC
Organism: Streptomyces milbemycinicus; assembly: GCF_002154605.1. Classification (GTDB taxonomy): domain Bacteria; phylum Actinomycetota; class Actinomycetes; order Streptomycetales; family Streptomycetaceae; genus Streptomyces; species Streptomyces milbemycinicus. Next base: position 3,451 of record NZ_MUNE01000658.1, read on the forward strand.
GACGTACAGCGGCGGGGTGAGCAGCCCTGCGAGCCAGGCGAGCGGTACGGCGCCGAGGAACACGGCTCGCACCGTGTTGTCGGCGAGCAGTAGCCGTCTGGCCGGCACCCGGCGCAGGCGGCGACCGAACACCAACGCGCCGACCACGCCGGGCAACGTGTAGGCGGCCACCGCGCCACCGACCCACAGCCCCGTAGCGGCTTGCGGTGCGAGCTCGATGGCGAGCCACGCCACTGCGACGAAGCTCATCCCGTCGCCGAGGTACGAGACCGCGAAGCCGAGGATCAGTCGTCGGAACACCCGGTTGGCGAGCACCGGTCGGTAGGCGGAGGGAATGAGGCGTCCGAACATCGAGGGGACTTTGTGAAGGTGCACCTGGGATCGGTCTCGTCTCAGCTGTCCGACACTGCTGCGATCGCGGATGTCTCAGCGCCGCTCCTGGATTGGGTGACCCCAGGGGCGTCGGGGCCATGGTGCGTGAGGACTCTTGTGTGAATGGTGATGTCCATGGCAGTCACGCTAACTACGGCCGGGGGAGCGGCGCTTCTCGTTTCTGATCAGTCTGTCGGGACATCGCCTGTCGGGGCCGGGCGACGGCTCCTGTACTCCGGCTCGGTACCCGGCACCACCCGCACCTGGCTGCACGGGGTCAACGACCATCACGAGAGCCCAAAAAAAATCGGACGATGATGTCGAGAACCTGTGACTGGCTCCGTCCCCGCAATGAACGCGACCACAATGGGTCGTACCAACGAGGAGAAACACGATGGCCAAGTACCTGATGCTCAAGCACTACCGCGGCGCCCCGGCTTCGGTCAACTGCGTGCCGATGGACCAGTGGACGCCGGAGGAGATCTCGGCGCACGTGCAGTACATGAACGACTTCGCGGCCCGGCTGGAGAAGACAGGCGAGTTCGTCGACGGTCAGGCGCTCGCCCCCGAGGGGACGTGGGTCCGCTACGACGGTGAGGGGCGCCCGCCGGTCACCGACGGGCCGTTCGCCGAGACCAAGGACCTCATCGCCGGCTGGATGATCATCGACGTCGACAGCTACGAGCGCGCCGTCGAGCTGGCCGGGGAGCTGTCGGCCGCCCCTGGGGCGGGCGGGAAGCCGATCCACGAGTGGCTCGAGGTGCGCCCGTTCCTGGCCGCGCCGCCCACCATCACGGAGTGCTTTCATCAATGAACGAGGCCCTGCTTCGGAGCCTCACGCCGAGCGTGCTCGGGATCCTCGTCCGCCGCGGAGCCGACTTCGCGGCGGCCGAGGACGCCGTGCAGGACGCGCTGGTCGAGGCGGTCCGCGTCTGGCCGGCCGACCCGCCGCGGGACCCGAAGGGCTGGCTGGTCACCGTGGCCTGGCGCCGGTTCCTCGACCAGGCCCGGGCGGACGCCGCCCGGCGCCGGCGTGAGGACCGTATCGACGAGGAGCCGGAGCCCGGGCCCACGCCCGCCGTGGACGACACGCTCCAGCTCTACTTCCTGTGCGCCCACCCGTCGCTGACGCCGTCGTCCGCGGTCGCGCTCACCCTGCGCGCCGTCGGCGGGCTGACCACCCGGCAGATCGCACAGGCATACCTGGTGCCCGAGGCCACCATGGCGCAGCGCATCAGCCGGGCCAAGCGCACCATCTCCGGCGTGCGGTTCGACCAGCCCGGCGATGTCGCCACCGTGCTGCGCGTCCTCTACCTGGTCTTCAACGAGGGCTACTCCGGCGATGTCGACCTGGCCGCCGAAGCCATCCGGCTCACCCGGCAGCTCGCGGCCGCGATCGACCACCCCGAGGTGGCGGGGCTGCTCGCCCTGATGCTGCTCCATCACGCCCGGCGCGCCAGCCGGACCGCGCCCGACGGCAGCCTGGTACCGCTCGCCGAGCAGGACCGCGGCCGGTGGGACACCGAGTCGATCGCCGAGGGCGTCGAGATTCTGCAGGCGGCCCTCGCGCGCGACCGGCTGGGCGAGTTCCAGGCCCAGGCCGCCATCGCGGCACTCCACGCCGACGCGCCCACCGCCGAGGAGACCGATTGGGTGCAGATCGTCGAGTGGTACGACGAGCTCGCGGCCCTGACCGACAGCCCGGTCGTCCGGCTCAACCGCGCGGTCGCTGTCGGCGAGGCCGACGGACCCCGCGCCGGGCTGGCGGCGCTCGCGGCGCTGGACGCCTCGCTGCCCCGCCACGCCGCGGTGGCGGCGTACCTCCACGAGCGCGACGGGGACCTGGCGACGGCGGCACGGCTGTATGTCGAGGCGGCCCACAAGGCAGCCAACCTCGCCGAGCGCGACTATCTGACGCGTCAGGCCGCCCGGATCAACGCCCGCCGGTGTCACTGACGGCGTCGATGCCGTCGACGGGCGGGCCGATCCGCACGGTGGTCTGGATATGGTGTCCAGTGCGAGCGCGGAGTCGATAACGGCGTCCAGGAAAGCGAGGGTGTCGCGGCGGCGGGCCAGGGGGCTGTCGCTTCCGCTGCCACCACGGCCGCCAGTAGGAGCGGAGGTTGTCGGCCGCAAAGGCCCGCGAGGCTTCCTGCTCGGCCCACACAGGGCGACCGTGCGGGCGTGCGCCTCCACCTCCCGGGACCCCCGGTGCATCGACGGTCGGTCACCGCGATGAAGTCGACGTCGCGACGGACTTGCGGCGGCGCAACCCACACTGCCGGCGATGGCCGAGCAGTACGAGCGGATCTTCCGTGACGGCGGCACGCCGATCACCGCGCCGAGCCGGTGCGCGGTCGCCCTGGCGATCCTTCCACGGGTGTCAGCCGACCGTGAGCACCATCCGGAAGCGGGCCTTGCCGGCGAGCATCTTCTGGTACGCCTCGTCCGCACGGTCCAGCGGCACGGGCTCGGTCATCGGGCGGATGTCGTGCAGGGCGCTGAACGCCATGGTGTCCTCCACATCCTGCGAGGTGCCGGACGGGTGGCCCCGGACGACGTGAGCGTCCATGAGGATCTGGGCCGGGCTGATGCCCATCGGTGTGGTGTCGGCGCCGATGACCACGAGCTCCCCGCGGGGGGTCAGGCCGTCCACGGTGGCTGTGATCGCCTCGGAGCTCCCGGCGGTGGCCAGGACGACCTTGGCGCTGCCCAGGGACTGCAACGCATCGGCGACCGGAGTGCCCGAGGTGCTGTCGATGTAGTGGTGGGCGCCGAGCTGCCTGGCGAAGTCGGCCTTCTCGGAGCCGCGGGCGATCCCCACGGTCTCGAAGCCCATCGCGACCGCGTACTGCACTCCGAGGTGCCCGAGGCCGCCGAGGCCGAGCACCGCGACCATGTCGCCGGGGCGGCCGGCGCTGCGCCGCAGCCCGTTGAAGACGGTCACGCCCGCGCAGGCCATCGGCCCCGCGTCGCTCGCCGCCAGTCCGTCGGGGATACGGGCCAGGGCGTCGACGGGCGCGATCACCTTCTCGGCGAATCCTCCGTCGTACGTCCACCCCGGGACTTTCAGATTCCGGCAGACGATGAAGTCGCCCTTCCGGCAGGGCGTGCAATGACCGCAGCTGCCCCCGAACCAGCCGACCGCGACCCGGTCACCGACCTGCCATCCACGGTCCTGAGTGCCTTCGCCCAGCTCCTCGATGTGTCCGGCGATCTCGTGTCCGGGCACCTCGGGGAACGATACGCCCGGTAGCCCGCCGCTCACGAAAAGTGCGTCGGAGTGGCAGATGCCGCATGCCTCCACGGCAATCTTGACCTGGCCGAAACCCGGCTGTGGCACCTCCCGCTCGGCGAGTTCGAATGTGCCGTTCGGGGCGGTCACCTGCATGGCTCGATAGGTACTCATTCTCGGCGCTCCTCGGGAAAGTCGTCGCCGCACATAGGCAGGTCGCTCAGGGATTGGTTTCGGGAGGCTCCTTCCTCGATCACGTCCCAGTGTTCCATCAGAGGGCCACCCCCGCTGCGCGCCACCCTCGCCGCGCGTCCGGCCGGCCGGGGGAGGGGCTGGGGCCAGGCTTACTGCGCCAGCCGGTGGCCGCTGATGGTCCCAGACCACATCGACTCCTCGGCTCTGGGGTATCTACTGGTGGGCGTCATCAGGGGCATCGACTCCATCGCCAAGGCCGATGTCGACGGGGCGACGCTCGAGCAGACGGCGCGATCCGCGCCGGCCCTGATTCCCAGGGCGGATCCACCTCATCCGGGAGGCTGACCCGCAGGGCTGACCCCGTCGAAGCGCCCGGCCGGCCACCGGGCGTATTCGCACACTCCGCGGGCAGGAAGCACACAACCCGTCTCAGGGCACCTCCGGGCCGCGGTACTCGCTCATCGCGTCGATGAGCCAGCGCGCCAGATAGTCCGCGAACGACGACCGCGGGAAGAGCCGGTACGTCGGCGCGTCGTCGACCTGCCAGAGCAGCACCGCGACAGGTCCCACGGTGGTCGACACCGCCTGGCCGGGCCCGAAGGCACGGGGGTGCAGGTCCAGCGGGCAGCCCTTCTCCAGCACCTGCCGGGCGGCCGGGCCGCTCAGCTCCAGCGTGGTGCGGTTCGCCGAGACGTCCACGATCGAGCCAGGGGCCCCCGCGAGTGCGTTCCGCAACTCGGCGGCCACGGCGGTGCCTTCGGCCTGGGACAGGACGAGCCATTCGTCGGGGCCGAGCCAGACGACCGTACGGGGGCCGGACGCGGCGATGTGGCCGCACTGCCGCGGAAGTGGCGCACCCAGGGCCTTCTCGATGCGGTCGGCCGCTTCGGAGGCGGGGTCGACGCGCAGGTTCACCATGGTGATGAACGGCCACTCGGCCAGTGTGACGCCACGGCTGCCGCTGACGGCGGCGGCGCGCATCCGCTCCTCCAGATGTGTCAGGGGGCTTCGGCGCAGTGCCGCGGTCCTGGCGCCTGCGTCGGGCGTCAGTTCAGCCATCTCGCTTGGTCCCTTCGGGGTCGTAGAGGACGGAGTCGGCCACCAGGACGGGCACCAGGTCCTGGCCCACCGGGGCGAGCAGGGTCTCGCCGATCCTCGCCCGCCCGTCGGCGACGAGGGCGAGGGCGAAGGGGCGGCCGAGGGCCGGGCTGTGGTAGCTGGAGGTGACATGGCCGAGCATCGGCACCGGCCCGGCCTCGGGGGTGATGGGCACGTCCGGCGCGACGAGCTGGGTGCCCTCCGGCAGCCGGGTCCTGCCGTCGCTCGGCAGCAGGCCGACGAGCTGCTTGCGGTCGGTGCGGGAGGTGTCGGCGCGGGAGTGGGACCGCTTTCCGATGAAGTCCTTCTGTTTCGAGACCACCCAGGACATGCCCGCGTCCTGCGGGGTGACGGTGCCGTCGGTGTCCTGGCCGACGATGATGTAGCCCTTCTCGGCCCGCAGGACGTGCATGGTCTCGGTGCCGTACGGGGTGATGCCGTACGGCTGCCCGGCCTCGTACACCTGCTCCCAGACGGCCAGGCCGTACCACGCGGAGACGTTGATCTCGTAGGCGAGTTCGCCGGAGAAGGAGATCCGGCAGATGCGGGCCGGGACACCGGAGGCCAGGGTGGTCTCGCGGAAGGCCATGAAGGGGAATGCCTCGGCGGACAGGTCGACGTCGGGGGCGAGTTGGGCGACGACCTGGCGCGACTGGGGGCCGACCACGGCGATGGTTGCCCACTGTTCGGTCACCGAGGTGCAGTGGACGTCGAGTTCGGGCCACTCGGTCTGCAGCCACTCCTCCAGCCAGTCCAGGACCGCGGCGGCGCCGCTGGTCGTGGTGGTCATGAAGTAGCGGTTCTCCTCGAGGCGCAGCGTCACACCGTCGTCGAAGATCATCCCGTCGGGCTTGCACATCACACCGTAGCGGGCGAGGCCGGGCGCCAGCTTTTTGAAGGCGTTGGTGTAGATGCGGTTGAGGAATTCACCGGCGTCCGCGCCCCAGATCTCGATCTTGCCGAGGGTGGAGGCGTCCATGAAGGCGACGCCCTCACGGGCCGCCCGGCACTCGCGGTCCACCGCCGTGTCCATGTCCTCACCGGGCCGGGGGTAGTAGCGGGGGCGCTTCCACTGCCCGACGTCCTCGAACACCGCCTCGTGCGCGATATGCCAGCTGTGGATGGAGGTCGTGCGCTCCGGATCGAACAGCTCGCCGCGCTCACGCCCGGCCAGGGCGGCGAAGGCCACCGGGGTGTACGGAGCCCGGTAGGCCGTGGTGCCGATCTCTCCGGGTGAGGCGCTTGTGCCAAGGGCCTCGGCGATCACGCCGATCGCGTTGACGCCGGAGGTCTTGCCCTGGTCGTTCGCCGTACCGAGCGAGGTGTAGCGCTTGACGTGTTCGACACTGCGCATACCGGCTCCGGTGGACCGCCGGACGTCGGCGACGGTGACGTCGCGCTGCAGGTCGACGAAGTGGGTGTGCCACGTACTGGCGTCGCTGTCCCGGTCGCCGCTGGGAGCGGGCACCAGCCACAGTGCGCGCACCGGGCCCGCTCCGGCCCCGGGCCGCGCGTCGTCGTACGGCGGTGCGGGCACGGGAACCGGGAACCCGGCGCCGGTGGCGGCCCGCGCACCGGCCCGGGCCCCTTCGGCCAGACAGCCGTCGAGGCCGTACGTCCCGCGGGCCGCACCGACGACCTGCTGGTCCCGTACGGTGCCGTCGTCGGGGACGAAGGCGGCCAGGTCCTCGTCCCAGCGCAGCCGGCCCTGCCGCTGGCTGTGCAGATGCACCACCGGGCTCCAGCCGCCCGAGACGGCGAGCAGGTCGCAGTCGAACGACTCCGGTTCACCGGTGAGTTGCCCGCCCTCATCGAGGGTCTGGACGGTGACGCCGGTGAGCCGGCCGGCGCCCGCCGTGTCGACCACCGCGCTGCCCGTCAGCACCCGCACCCCGCTCGCCTCGGCGACCTCGGCGGCCCGGTGGGACAGCTCGGGGCGTGCGTCCACCACGGCGGTGACGTCGATGCCGGCGGCGTGGAGATCGGCGACCGTGTCATAGGCGCTGTCGTTGGTCGTGCTCACCACGGCCTGCGAGCCCGGGGCCACGGCGTATCGGTTGAGGTACGAGCGCACCGCCGCGGCGAGCATCACCCCGGGGCGATCGTTGCCGGCAAAGACCAGCGGACGCTCATGGGCGCCGGTCGCCAGCACCACCTGGCGGGCCCGGATGTGCCACAGCCGCTGACGCGAGACACCCGCCGACGCAACCGCCGGAGCGGGGGCGTCGGCCCCGAGGTGGTCGGTGCGCCGCTGCAGGGCCAGCACATAGTTGTCGTCGTAACTGCCGAACGCCGTGGTGCGCCGCAGAACGACGACCTCGGGGGCGGCGTCGAGTGCCGCGCGCACTTCGGCGACCCACGCGAGGGCGGTCTGCGCGCCGACCGTCTCGGTGCGCCCGGAGAGCAGCGAACCGCCGGGCTCGGGCTGGTCGTCGACGAGGATCACGCGGGCGCCGGAGCCGGCGGCAGCGGCGGCGGCCGCGAGCCCGGCCGGCCCGGCGCCGACGACGAGGACGTCGGTGTGGACGTACTTCTTGTCGTAGCCGGCGGGGTCGGGGGTCGGGTCGAGCCGGCCCATCCCGGACAGCGTCGTGGCGGACAGGCCGTCGTACAGCTCTGCCGTCGTCGCCGGCAGCATGCCCTCCGAGTGCGGGCCGTCGATCTGCAGCAGGGCGTTGGGCTCCTCGACGCCCGCGGAGACGATGCCGCGCGGGCGGCCGCGGTAGATCGACGGGGCGACCTCGACCTGCCCGTTCGCCAGCATCGCCGAGGCGACGGTGTCTCCGGGGTGTCCGGTCAGTTCCCGGCCGTCGACGGTGAAGCGGAGCACGGTGCCGCGGTCGATACGGCCCCCGTGCCGGAGCCGGAATGGCTGGTGCCGGAAGTGCTGGTCGGTCATCGGTTCCCTCCGGCCTGGGGCAGTTCGGGGCGTGGCTCGTCGAGCCGGTAGACGGCGAGCACGTCGTTGGTGACGGTGTCGCGCAGGACGTTGAACCAGCGGCGGCAGCCGGTGCTGTGCATCCACCGCTCGGCGAAGGGGCCCTTGGTGTTGTCGCGGTAGAAGACGTACTCGGCCCACTGCCGGTCGTCGAGGTCCGCGGGGGCATGGGGGTAGGGGAGATGGGCCTGTCCCCCGTAGTGGTACTCGGTCTCGTCCCGAGGACCGCACCATGGGCAGGTGATCAGCAGCACCGTGTCCTCCTCAGTGGGCCACGGCCGCGGCGCCGTGTTCGTCGATCAGTGCGCCCGTCGTGAAACGTTCGAGGGCGAAGGGGGCGTTCAGCGGATGTGGTTCGCCCGTGGCGATGGTGTGCGCGAAGGTCCAGCCGGCAGCTGGCGTGGCCTTGAACCCGCCGGTGCCCCAGCCGCAGTTGACGTAGAGGTTGTCGACGGGGGTGGTGCCGATGATCGGGGAGGCGTCCGGCGTGACGTCCACGATGCCGCCCCAGGTCCGCAGCACATGGGCGCGGGCGAAGATGGGGAACAGCTCGACGGCGGCGGCCATCTGCTGCTCGATCACGTGGAAGGAGCCGCGCTGCCCGTAACCGTTGTAGGCGTCGATGCCCGCGCCCATCACCAGTTCGCCCTTGTGCGCCTGGGAGACGTAGACGTGCACGTGGTTCGACATCACCACGGTGGGGTGCACCGGCTCGTGCAGCTCGGAGACCAGCGCCTGGAGCGGATGGGACTGCACCGGCAACCGGAAGCCGGCCCGCTGGGCCAGCACGCTGCTGTGCCCGGCGGCCGCGAGGCCGACCCGGCCGGCGAGGATGCGGCCGCGGCTGGTCTCGACGCCCACGACCCGGTCGCCGTCCTTGAGGAAGCCGGTGACCTCGCACCCCTGGATCAGATCCACGCCCATCTCGTCGGCCCGGCGGGCCAGCGCCCAGGCGACGTGGTCGTGCTTGGCGATACCGGCCCGCGGCTGGAAGGTGCCGCCGAGGACCGGATACCGGGTGCGGGGCGAGACGTTGAGGATGGGGCAGATCTCGGCGACCTCGTCCGGCTCCAGCCACTGGGCGTCGACACCGTTGAGGCGGTTGGCGCCCACGCGGCGCACGCCCTCACGGACGTCCTGGAGGGTGTGCGCGAGGTTGAGGACTCCGCGCTGGCTGAACAGGAAGTCGTAGTCCAGCTCCTCCGGGAGCCGTTCCCACAGCTTGAGCGCGTGCTCGTAGATCGCCGCGCTCTCGTCCCACAGGTAGTTCGAGCGGATGATTGTGGTGTTGCGCGCCATATTGCCGCCGGCCAGCCAGCCCTTTTCGAGGACGGCGACGTTGGTGATCCCGTGGTTCTTGGCGAGGTAGTAGGCGGTGGCCAGGCCGTGGCCTCCCGCGCCGACGATGACGACGTCGTAGGAGGAGCGCGGCTCGGGGTTGCGCCAGAGGAAGTCCGGATGCTCCGGCAGCGGCTCGGTGGTCATGCCGCGTCTCCGTTCAGATCGGGATGTTCAGCTGGGGACGTTCAGGTGGGGATGTGTCCAGGCGGGGACGATCAGGCGGGGATGGCCAGGTGGGGATAGAGCAGGTGGGGATAGAGGGGGAACGCGCCGGCGAGCTTGTCGACCCGGTCACGCAGCAGGCCCGCGCGCTCGTCGCTCAGCTGCTCTTCCTTGAGGGCCTGGGCGATGATGTCGGCGACTTCCCGGAACTCCGTCTCGCCGAAGCCCCGGGTGGCCAGGGCCGGGGTGCCGATCCGCAGCCCGGAGGAGACCATCGGCGGGCGAGGGTCGAACGGGACCGCGTTGCGGTTGACGGTGATGCCGATGCGATGCAGCCGGTCCTCGGCCTGCTGCCCGTCGAGCGTGGAGTTGCGCAGGTCGACGAGGACCAGATGGACTTCGGTGCCACCGGTGAGCACCGTGATCCCGGCCTCGGCCACATCGTCGGCCAGCAGCCGGCCGGCGAGGATACGGGCGCCGTCCAGGGTGCGCTGCTGGCGCTCCCTGAACTCCTCGCTCGCCGCCACCTTGAAGGCCACCGCTTTCGCCGCGATGACATGCTCCAACGGGCCGCCCTGCTGACCAGGGAAGACCGCGGAGTTGATCTTCTTGGCCAGGTCGGCGCGGCTGAGGATCACCCCGCCGCGCGGGCCGCCGAGGGTCTTGTGCGTGGTGGTCGTCACGACATCGGCGTACGGCACCGGGCTCGGGTGGAGGCCCGCGGCCACCAGCCCGGCGAAGTGCGCCATGTCCACCATCAGATACGCGCCCACCTCGTCGGCGATCCGTCGGAACGCGGCGAAGTCCAGTCGGCGGGGGTAGGCCGACCAGCCGGCGACGATCAGCTTGGGCCGGTGGGCGAGAGCGAGCCGCTCTACCTCGTCCATGTCGATGCGCAGATCGGACTCGCGCACGTGGTACGGCACGACTTTGTACAGCCTGCCGGAGTAGTTGATGCGCATGCCGTGGGTCAGATGCCCACCGTGCGCCAGGTCGAGGCCGAGGATCGTGTCGCCGGGATCGAGCAGCGCGAACATCGCGGCCGCGTTCGCCTGGGCGCCTGAGTGCGGCTGTACGTTCGCCGCCTCGGCGCCGAACAGTTCCTTCACCCGGGCGATGGCCAACTGCTCGATGACGTCGACGTGTTCGCAGCCGCCGTAGTAGCGGCGGCCGGGGTAGCCCTCGGCGTATTTGTTCGTCAGTACCGACCCCTGGGCCTCCATGACGGCGGCCGGGGCGAAGTTCTCCGAGGCGATCATCTCCAGGGTCGACTGCTGACGGCGCAGCTCGGCGTCCACCGCGGCGGCGACATCGCGATCGAGCTCGATGATCGGGAGGGAGAGGGAGGAGGTGACCTTGGTGGTCGACGGGTTCGTTGCCATCTGTGCACCATCCTGAGAGCCAAACTACCGGACAATTGATAGGCAACTGATATATCAGACTCTGCGGTAAGGTATGGGAGCTCGCCCGAGCAGGTCAAGGGGGCATCATGCAGAACGTGGCGACCGAGCCGAGGGGCGAGGAACTGTCCCTCGCCGAGCGCGCCTACCGCGCCATCCGTGACCGGCTCGTCATGCTCGAGATCCGCCCGGGCGCACCGATCAACGAGGACCAGCTGGCCCAGGCCCTCGGCGTCGGACGCACGCCGGTGCGCGAAGCGCTCAAGCGGCTCCAGTACGAGCGCCTGATCGCCACCTACCCCCGACGCGGCACCTTCGCCACCGACGTCAACATCACCGACCTGGCCCATATCTCCGAGGTGCGCCAGGAACTCGAACCCCTGGCCGCCGCCCAAGCCGCGCGGCGCGCAACGGCCGCGGACCGCGCGACCCTGACGGCCGTACGGCGGGAGCTGGAGATCGTGGATCCCCGTCGGCAGGACGCCACCGAGCTCATGCACCTGGACCTCTCGGTCCACCGCGCCATCTATGCCGCCACGCACAACCCGTATCTGGAGGACACCCTCGTCCGCCACGACAACCTGGCCACCCGCATCTGGTGCCTGTTCATCGACCGTCTGTCCGACATGGCCGGCCACGTCGCGGAGCACGGCCCGTTGATCGACGCGATCGTCTCCGGTGACCCCGACCAGGCGGCACAGCTCGCCCGCAGCCATGTCGAGGGCTTCGAGCGGGCCATTCGCGGCGCCATCTGACACGGCGCCGTGATGCGCTGAGGCCGACAACTCGTCTCCGAACCGGCGAGTTGGAGATGCGGCCGGTGGGGCCGACGGTCGCCCCGCGTCAGTGTGCGGCGCCCCGCGGATCCCCCGGGCGCAGACGGGGCCTGCCCGCCAAGGCGGTCCACAGATGCGGGGCGACGTCGTCCTCGGGGAGCTGGGCGATCATGTAGCGGACGCAGCGTTCGATCTTCACCCGCCACAGCCGGGCTGCCTCATTCCCATCGGCGTCGCGCAGCGCGTCGTGGACGGCGGTGTCCTCGTCGGCGATGGTGTCGCAGGCCTGGCTGTAGTCCATGTCCAGGACGTTGACGAACATGCGCAGGCGGGCCGTGAGGCGTTCGAAGGTACCGGCGGCCTGCGGGAGGTCCGCGATACGGGCGAGGGCGTCCTGGAACCGCAAGTCGACTTCACGTATCCGGGCGTGGTCGTTGTCCCGGGCGGCGGCGCGGACCTCCGCCAGGGCCGCCGAGGCCGGGGCGAGGTTGTCGCGGCCGAGCATGGCGATACGGCGCATGAGCAGCGCTCCGAGGCTGGCCCGCAGGGCGTAGAGATCGAGCACGTCCTTCGCCGTTACGGTGGGGATCGCGGTCGCGCCGCCGGGGAGCAGGTCGAGCATCCCCTCCTCGGCCAGTGCGTGCAGGCCCGTGCGTACACCCCGACGCGAGAGGCCGAGGCGGAGCGCGAGCGGGGCTTCCAGGACGCGGTCGCCTGGCTGGTGGTCGCCGGTGAGGAGGGTTTCGCGCAGCATGCCGACGACGGGGTTGGTGGTGATGGGGGCGCCGGGCGGCACATCGGGCGGTGTGATCTGTGCCGCCCTGGACAGGGCGCGGTGGTCGAGGGCGGGCACATCCTCGACGTTCGAGTCACTGTCAGGCCCGCAGATGGCCGGGCTGTCGTACGACGGGCGGAGAGCCGCGATTCGAGTGAAGGGGGCCGCGGACGGGGTCCATGTGCTCGACCAGGTCAGCAGCGCGTCTCGGAGGCGGGGAAGGTCCGGTGCGACCTCAGGAGGGACTTGGCCATCGGCGGCGAGCAGACGATGGGCCTCGTCGGTCCACGCCTCACGGCTGGGTGCGCGGTGCCAACGCAGGCGCACAGACGCGGCCGGGTCCGACCCGTCCAGGGCACCGCATGCCTGTGCGGGTATGCCGTACGCCAGCAGGTGCACGCTCGTACCGGCCCCCGCAGCCGACCTCGTCTGCTCCAGAAACGCGTCCATTGTGGAGTGGTCCGTCCCGGACGCGTCCTCGCCGTGCTGCCTGCCCCGCAGGTCCGCGAAGGCGCAGGCCACGGCCAGCACATGGGGCGGTTCCCGGTCCTTGCCGAACAGCCGGCTCGTGGCGGTCGCCGCAGAAGTGCGTGCGGGCCCGGCTCGTCCTGCGCGGGCCGTCACCGCGAGTACGCACACCGGTGGGGCGATGAACAGGCCCACCACCTCTTCGGCACGGTCCGGCAGGGAGTACGCCCGGCGCGGCCCAGCTGTGACGCGTTCTCCCCGCTGGATGCCGTAGGTCCGCCAGATCCGGCTCACCGTGCTCTGGCTCAGACCGGTCTCAGCCGCCATGGAACGAGTCGACCAGGTCCGCCTGGCATCGGGCGGGGGTGGTGTCAGGGTACGGACGAGGACGTGCGCGACTGTGTCGTCGTCGGCAGTGGGCGGCCGCCCGGGACGGGGCTGCTCGTCCAGGCCGGCCAGCCGTTCGGCGAGGAAGCGGGCGCGCCATTTGCCGACCATGTCGCGGGAGACCCCAAGGTGCCTGGCCACGTCACTGTTGGTGGGCTGCTCCGCGCACGCCAGCACGATCCGCGCACGTAGGGCCCGCGCCTGTGAACAGGTGCGACTGCGAGACCACTGCAGCAGCGCGGTCCGTTCGCCCTCGGTGAGGACCACGGTGTTGCGGGGGCGTCCGACCATGCCGGCAACCGTAGCCGAACTTTTGGTTCAGATGTACCCCGGCGGTCGGCGCGGCACCGGGGGCATTGTTGGCGGGCCGGGGCCTTCACATACTTCGTTGCCATCCGGTGGCCACGCCGCCGGCGTCCCCAAGAAACCGCGAGTTCGCTTCCCCGCGAGCCCGAGCCGACAACGCTCTCCGGGCAGCACTCGCCACATCGGAACCACAGTGTTCCTGGCCCGGCCCGCCACACCAAGACGCAGGCCGGGTGTCCGGCACCGACGACAAGACATCAACCCCGACCCTGGAACGGACATACCCTTGCCCTGGGTACGTCCGGGAACCGCTCCCGGAGGCCGTGATGACCGCAAGCGCTGGAAACAGAGTGGATGACGCGCCCCTGTCGCGCTTCCACAAGAAGCTCGCCCTGTACTCCTCCGGAGGTCCGTTCCTCGACGGCTACGTCCTGAGCATCATCGGCGTGGCCATGGTGCAGATCACGCCGCAGTTGCATCTGTCGTCCTCCGCCGAGGGCCTCATCGGCGCATCCGCGCTGATCGGGATCTTCCTCGGTGCCTTCATGGGCGGTTACCTCACTGACAAGTTCGGCAGGCAGGTCCTCTACACCATCGACCTGGTCGCCATCATCGGCTGCTCCGTCGCGCAGTTCTGGGCCACCGATCCGGTGTGGCTGTTCGTCCTGCGTCTGCTGATCGGCATGGCGGTCGGCGCGGACTACCCCATCGCCACCTCGCTGCTGGCCGAGTTCACGCCCCGCCGCTACCGGGGGCCGCTGCTGGGCGGCTTGGTCGTCATGTGGTTCGTGGGCGCCGCGGTGGCGTACGTCGTCGGCGAGGCGCTGCTGAACGTCGGTGACGACGGCTGGCGGTGGATGCTCGCCAGTGCCGCGCTGCCCGCCACGATCATCGTGCTGCTGCGACTGGGCACGCCCGAGTCCCCGCGCTGGCTGGCGAACAAGGGCCGTATCGAGGAGGCCGAGAAGGTCCTCAAGCAGGTCTACGGTCCGGAGGCGACGATCGGCGACCTGCTGGAGGAGGAAGAGCGCGAGAACGTCGACCTCAAGGCCATCATTCGTTCCGGTTACGGCGGACGGATGCTCTACATCTCCGTCTTCTGGACCTGTTCCATCGTGCCGCTGTTCGCCATCTACGCATTCGGCCCGAAGATCCTCGGCGCCCTCAAGCTCGAGGGTTCGCTGGCCAACCTCGGGTCGGCCCTGATCACCGTCATGTTCCTCATCGGCTGTGTGATCGCGTTGCTCGGCGTGAACCGCATGGGCCGGCGCCCCCTGGTCATCCACAGCTTCGTCTGGTCGGGGCTGGCCCTGCTGCTGCTCGGGATCTTCCCCGACGCACCCGCGGCCGTGATCATGGTCCTCTTCGCCGCGTACGCGGTCATCATCGGCGGCACCCAGATCCTGCAGTGGGTCTATCCGAACGAGCTGTTCCCGACCGAGGTACGCGGCTCCGCGGTCGGCCTGGCCTCCTCCGCCAGCCGCATCGGCGCCGCCGTCGGCACCTACCTCGTCCCCATGGCCCTGACCGACTGGGGCATCGGCGGCACCATGCTCGCGGCCGCCGCCATCAACGTCGTCGGCGCCGTTGTCTCCGCCCTGTGGGCGCCCGAGACCCGTGGCATGGCCCTGCACGAGGCCGCCGCACTGTCACCCAAGACGGAACCCGCCGGCCGCCCCGCGGCGGTCTGACCGTCGCTGTCACGACGGGCCCCCGCCCGGCGGGGGCCCGGGGCGCCTTGGTTGCCGTATCGGACGGCGTGTCCACGGAACGTCGTGCGGCCTCGCTGTTCGAGCAGCCGAGATCTTCCCCCACGAATTCGCAGGAGGTTATCCGTGAAAGACGTAGTGATTGTCGGAGGCGGGATCGCGGGACTGGCCGCCGGTTGGCGGCTGCGGCACTGGGACACGCTCCTGCTCGAATCCGAGGGACGGGTCGGCGGACGCGTCCGCTCGGAGCGGCGCGGACCGTACTGGCTCAACTGGGGCGGCCACGTCTACGCCGGTGGGAACTCGGCGACCTCGTGGCTGCTGAACAGCACCGGCGTCGACTCGGTACCGGTGCCCGGCTCGCTGGCAGGGCTGTCGATGAACGGCAAGCTGCTGCTCAAGGGCCGGGTGGAGAGCTACCCGTTCCGCATCCCGATGTCGATGGAGTCACGGGTCGGCATGGTCAAGGCGGGTGCCAAGGTCGCGCTGCAGGTGGCTCGTTACGCCCGGATCGTGGGGCTGCGGCGGGGCGAGACCGAGGCCCAACGCCAGCAGCGGATCTACGACTTCATGAACGACCGCTCCTTCAAGGACTTCATCGGCGACCTGCCCGAGGACGCCGAGGCGCTGTTCAAGCCCACGGTGACCCGTTCCGCCGCCGACATCGACCAGCTCTCCGCGGGCGCCGGCGTCGGCTACTTCAGCCTGGTGTGGAACATCGGCGCCGGGCTCTCGCAGAGCATCCTCGGCGGCCCGTCCACCCTCACCGAGAGCATCGCAGCAGCCCTGTCGGACCGGGTGCGGCTCAACTCGCCCGTCGACGAGATCGTCCAGAAGAACAACTCGGTCGTCGTCCGCTACCGGCAGGACGGCGTCGAGAAAGAGGTCGAGGCGCGCTACGCCGTCCTGGCCACCCCCGCGACCGTCAGCCACCGGATCGCCGTCGATCTCGACCGCGACCTCCGCGAGGCCCTGTCGAAGATCGTCTACGGCCCCTACGTGAGCGCGGCGTTCCTCAGCAACGAGACCGGACGCCAGGTCTGGGACGACGCCTACGGCATCGCCACGCCGAAACGGTCCTTCAACGTCGCGCTCAACATGTCCAACGTCGTACACGGTTACGCGGTGGAACGCCGGCCCGGCAGCAGCATCATGACCTTCTCGCCGGGCAGCCTGGCGCGCGAGTTGCTGGAGCACGACGACGACAAGATCCGCCGTATCTACCTCGACGACCTGGACCAGGTACTGCCCGGCTTCGCCGACAAGGTCATCGAGGCCGAGGTCCAGCGGTGGCCCACCGGCGCGCCCTACTGCTTCCCCGGCCGCGGCAAACTCCAGCAGACGCTGACCCGCCGCAGCGGCCGGGTCTTCCTGGCCGGTGACTACCTCGGCACCCTCTACACCGAGACCGCGATCTCGTCCGGTCTGTCCGCGGCGCAGGAGGCACGGAGCCTGCTGGCCACGGAGCCTGTTGGCCACGGAGCGGCAGACCGCCGCGCGTGACCGGTCCCCGGCGCACACCGCGTCGTAAGTCCGCCACCACGTCCGGAGCTCCAACAGCTCCGGGCACGACGAACCGATGAACCCCGCATCCGCCTCCGCCGGCCGATGCCCCCTACAGCTTCACCTGAGGAGACTCCAGAATGTCGGCACAGCTCAGCGGCGTCCTGACCGCACTCGCCTCCCCCTTCGCGGCGGACGGACAGCTCGACGAGAAGACACTGCGCCGCCTGGTCGACCGCAGCATCGACGGCGGAGTCGACGGCGTCGTCGCCTGTGGCTCCACCGGTGAGTTCGCGGCGATGAGCGCAGCGGAACGGCGCCAGGTCGTCGAGACCGTCGTCGACCAGGCCGCCGGACGCGTGCCGGTCGTCGCGCAGACCGGCGCGCTGAGCACCAGGGAAGCGGTCGAGCTCTCCCGCCACGCGCAAGCGGCCGGTGCCTCGGTGCTGATGGTGGTTGCCCCGTACTACGAGCCGCTCACCCTCGACGAGACGCTCCACTACCTGCGCACCGTCGCCGACGCCGTGGACGTCCCGATCATGCTCTACAACCTGCCGGGGGCCACCGGTGTCAACCTCTCACCGGAGACCGTAGGACAGCTCGCCCGTGAGATCGAGAACATCCAGTACATCAAGGACACCAGCGCCGACATGGCCCAGGCCGGACAGCTGATCCACAACTACGGCGACGTCATCTCCACCTTCGTCGGCTGGGACAGCCTGCTGCTTCAGGCGGTCTCCGAGGGCGCCGCCGGCGTCATGGCCGGCACCGCGAACGTCATGCCGGCCGAACTCGTCTCGATCCACCGCGCGCTGCGCGACGGCGACCTCGACCGCGCGCGAGCCGAATGGGCGCGGATCTATCCGCTGATGGACGCGGTCATGTCCGCTCCGTTCATCCCGGCGGTCAAGGCCGCCCTGAACGCGGCCGGGTTCCCCGCCGGAGCGCCCCGCGAACCGCTCCTCGCCCTCGACACCGCCACAACCGCCAGGATCTCCTCCCTGGTCGAGGAACTGCCGCAGCTGTCGGCCGCACGCTGAGCCATGCGATTCCTCGACGAACACGACGTCTGTGCCGTGTTCGACCTCGATACCGCGATCGCCTCGCAGCGGGCGGCGTTCGTCGGGAACGCGGGGACGAGTCGGCCGACCGTCAACGCCGTGGTCGCCGTGCCCGACCCCCACACCGGTGTCCCCCTGGCCTTCATGGACGGTTCGGCGCTCACGATGTTGCGTACGGCCGCCGCGAGCGCGATCGCGGTCGGGTCCTTCGAACGGCACCGCTGCGAGATCGGGCCCGACATCCTCCTGGCGAGCCGCCACGTCGTTGTCGACCACGAACAGACGGCGCGGCAGAACCGCGGTTCGATCGTCAGCGCTGGGGCGCAGGCCGGCGCGGCGGAGCTGGGAATCGTCGAACTCGGCCGTGTCCTCATCGGAGACGAGGCCGGTCGCGACGGCGACGACGACACGGTGACGTACCTGAGCGCCGGCCTCGGCGTCCAGGACGCGGGAGCGGCCTGGAGCGTCTACCGGCAGGCCCGGCAGGCCCGGCAGGCCGAGGCACGCGGAGTCGGCCGGAGCGTCGATTGGCCGGCCACGCCTGCGATGTCGCCGGACGTGACAGTCCCGCGCGCCCCACCCTCGCTTCGGCCCGCCCTCATCCGGCATTCTCCCGCGACCTCACTCAAGGAGTTACTGATCATGACCACTGCCGCCGGCCTCACGACGGTCACCATTCGACGCGCAGCCGACGCAACACCTCTGATCACCGAAGCCGACCTCCCTCCCGACCGGCATTTCGTCGACGGGACGTTCGTCGAGGGATCGGCCGACCGTGTCATCGACGTGGTCGACCCGTGTACGGAGAGCGTCATCGCCCGGATTCCCGAGGGCACCGCCGAGGACCTCGACCGGGCGGTCGCCGCCGCGGTGGCGGCCAAGGGCCAGTGGGCCCGGCTGCTGCCCAAGGAGCGCTCCGAGCTGCTGCACGCCATCGCCGACCGGCTGGCCGCGAACACCGAGCTCCTGAGCAGATTGGAGTCGGCGAACACCGGCAAGCCGCTCGCGGTGTCGACGGACGACGTCGGCCAGGCCGTCGACACCTTCCGCTTCATGGCCGGTGCGGTGCGTGCGACCACCTCCATGGCCGCCGGCGACTACGCAGAGAATCACCTGTCGCTCATCCTGCGGGAACCGCTCGGCGTGATCGGTGTGGTCACTCCATGGAACTACCCCCTGCTCATGGCGGCCTGGAAGATCGCGCCCATCCTCGCGGCAGGCAACACCCTGGTCAACAAACCGTCCGAGCAGACGCCGCTGACCACCGTGAAGTTTGCCGAACTCGTCGCGGATCTTCTGCCGCCCGGCGTGCTGAACGTGGTGAACGGGTACGGCGCGGTCGTCGGCGCCCGGCTCGCCGAGCACCCGGACGTGCACATGATCGCCCTGACCGGTTCGGTCGCCAGCGGTCGGGCCGTCGCCCGGGCCGCCGCCGACAGCCTCAAGCGGGTGCACCTCGAACTCGGCGGCAAGGCACCGGTGGTGATCTTCCCTGACGCCGACCTCGCGGCAGCCGCATCGTCCCTGCGCGTCGCCGGCTTCTGGAACTCGGGCCAGGAGTGCGGGGCCGCCTGTCGCGCCCTCGTCCACGAATCGGTTGCCGCGAAGTTCGTCGAGCAACTCGTCGGCGAAGTGCGCGAGGTGGTCGTCGGTGAGCCGCTGGCCGGCGAGGACGTCGAGGTCGGCCCGATGGTCTCGAAGGCGCATTTCGACCGTGTCACGGGGTACCTGGAGCGCGCGAAGAAGGAGGGCGTCCGGGTGGCGACGGGAGGCGGGGCCCTCGACGGGCCCGGCTACTTCGTCGCCCCGACCGTACTCGCCGACGTCCCCGAAGGAGCCGAAGCCGCCCACGAGGAGATCTTCGGCCCTGTGATCACGGTCGAGACCTTCACCGACGAGGACGAAGCGGTACGGCGAGCCAACGACGTTCCGCTCGGCCTGTCGGCATCGGTGTGGACCGAGAACGCCCGCCGTAGCCACGACATCGCCGGGCGCCTCGACTTCGGCACAGTCTGGGTCAACTCGCATCTGGTGCTGGCCAGTGAAGTCCCCTGGGGCGGCTTCAAGGGATCCGGCTACGGCCGGGACCTGTCGATCTACGCGCTGGACGACTATTCGCGCACCAAGCACATCATGCACAACCACGGGCGCTGATCCCGTACACCGACGCCGACCTGGCCCGCACCTGGAGTTCGCCGGGCGGATCAAGCAGAAGCTCTCCGTCCCGATCAGGCACGCCACCCGGGTCAGCGATGTCGCCACCGTCCGGTAGGCCATCGCGGAGGGCCTGCTCGATCTGGTCAGCATGACCAGGGCGTTGATGGCCGACCCCGAACTGCCCAACAAGGTCCGCGACGGTCGCACGGACCAGATCCGTCCGTTTGAACACCTACGTCACCGGCCGGACCCTTCTCGACCAGTCATGGGACGCCGTGATCGTCGCGACCCGCGGCACTCCCGCGGCACCTCGCATTCCCGGGGCCGGTCTGGTCAGTGACACCTGGGACGTACTCGCCGGGGTGAAACGGCCGCAGGGGCGGGTGATGGTCTACGACGACCACGGCGGCAACCAGGCACTCGACGCCGTAGAGGCCCTTGCCCGAGGAGGCGCCACCGTCGAGATCGTCACGCCTGAGCGAACACTCTCACCCGACGTCGGCTCGCTCACGGCATCCGGATACGTCAACTCACTGGCGGAGAGCGGTGTCACCGGCACGTTGCTCCGGCGGCTGCACGGGGTCGCCAAGACCGCGGAGGGGTTGGAGGTGGCGCTCGGTGTGGACGGGGGACGCGGTGGCCAGCAGAAATGTCCATGCCGCAATGCTGGATACCGACCCGCCGCTGCCGAACGATCTGAGCAGTCACCCGCGTACACCGTATCCAGGTCCAGCCCGACGCTGTCATCATGCTCGCCGGCGGCCGTCCTCCGCCAGACGGCCGTTGAGAGCGCGGGGTGCGGATCGTCGCGGCCATCACCCGGCCCGGCTCCGAGAAGGTGGGCGAGGATTTAGGCACGCTCGCGGGCATTCCCCCGCTCGGGGTCCCTGTTCGCAGCGATGCCAGGCAGACGCTCGAAGAGAACGAAACAGACATCGTGGCCGTCGCCGTCAGTACGTACCTCGACCAGGTCATGTACGACATCTACGCGACCGTCGTTCGGGCGGGGGCCAATGTGATCACGCTGGCCGAAGAGATGCTGTACCCCTTCCCGACCGCCGGGCCACGCGCGGAACAGCTCGACGAACTCGCCAGGCGGCATGGGGTCACCGCTCCATGCCCTGGCAGCCGCTATCGGGCTGACACCGAAGCAACCCGAGACACGGACCACGCCCGTCATCGCCACCATGTCGCCCGCCTGGGTTCGGGGCGTCCGCGGACCCGGCCCGACCGGGTCCGTGCCGACGAAGCGTATGCGTCCCGAAAGAACCGCGCCTACCTGCGCCGACGCGGCATCCGCGCGGCCATCAACGAGTGGCTGTGACCAGCACCGTCAGGAAATGCGGGCGGAGGGCCAGTGGAGTTTGGGTGGTTCAGGGGTTGATGGTGTGTTCGGTGAACTGGCCACAGGAGCGGAACCCCAGGCGGCGGTAGACGGGCTCGCCGTCGGCTGACGCCTGCAAGACCGCGATGCGGTGATCTCGGTCGCGGGCCGTGCGGAGTGCCGCGAGCGTGATAGCACCGCCGTAGCCACGTCGGCGGTGGGCGGCCAGGGTGGAGATGTTGTAGATACCCGCGACCCCCGCGTGATGAAACACTTCAGCCGAACAGACCGGACGGCTCTCCACGTAGCCGACCAGGTACCGGGCCGGGCAGTGCGCTGCCAGCGCCTGCGGGGCGGCCTGGGCGAAGAAGCGGCGGACGGTGTCAGCAGGCGGGTCCCAGTTCGCGGCGAGAACCGTGGCGTAGTCGGCAAGCTGTTCGGGCGTGGCCACCCTCTGGATGTCCAGTCCTTGGACGGCGGACAGTGGCAGGGTGTCGTCCAGCTCGGCCCACATCGCCGTCTCGCGTTCGGACGCCGACAGACCGGCCGCCGTCAGGCGGGTGGTGAGGTCCAGTGGTGTCGAGGCAGGCCCCACCCACCAGGAGAAGCGGCGGCCAGTGCGGGCCAGCGTCCGAGCGGTCTCGGTGATACGTGCCGTAGCGTTGGTGACGGTGAAGCGGGCCGCGGCAACGATGTTGAAAGTGTCGTCGTCCAGGCCGCTGTCGGCGACCAGGAGGTCACCAGCCTCTGTGACGGCCGCACCAGTCATGCTCCGATGCAGGTGACAGGCATGTTCCGCCAGGTTCCGTTCCATCCTGTCCATCAAGTCGGCTTCATTGAGGAAATGATCATTCATGGCGATTGATACCAGCATGACTGGGCGAAGATCGCATGCGATTTTGGGTCGTCCGCCGACGGTGTCGCGCTGGCGACCAGCACGTTCGATACGCGGCCTAAGACCATGTGGGACACGCTCCAAGGCAGGCGAGAAGCGTGCGGGCCTGGACATTGAGGTAGTGACCGTGACGGACGAGTCCGCTCAGCTGGGCGGGGGTGACCCAGGCGTAGCCAGGCGGCGGATCCTGGGGAGCCTCGGCCTCGGTGGCGTCGACGAGCAGGTAGCGGCTCACCGCGTTGCGGAACCGACCGCCCTCCTCCGAGTGCAGGGCACCGTAGCGGATACGGTCAGCCCCCGCGCCGAGCACGGTGTCGAGAAAGAGGGGGCGTTCCTTCTCTGGCAGATGAGCGTAGTTCTCGGGTGTGTACTGGACCGTGGGGCCCAGTTCGATGGTGTCCAGGAAGCCTCCCTCCACCCGGGCGTGCACCAGTACGTGCGGTATCCCGCCGAACTCGCGGATGAGGAAGGCGGCGACACCCGGACCGACCGGCTCGAACAAGGGCTGGGTCCAGCTGGTGACCTCGCGATTGCCCGCCAGTACGGCCACCGCGACCACCTTGAAGTAGCGGCCGTGCTCGTGCTCGATGGCCATGTCGTGGCGGCGCCATCCGGGCAGACCGGCCAGCGGGACGCGTTCGGCTTGGACATCATGCCGGGACCGCTCCCCGGTGATCCAGGACAGCAACTCGGTGTCGGGGAGCAGTGCGAGGCCCGCCGAATCGGGCACGGGCAGGCACGACAGGACGGTCCGCGAGTCCATATTGACGGTGTTGTCCTGGCGCAGCAGTTCGCCGATCTGCCCGAGAGTAAGCCAACAGAAGTCGTCGAGGAGCGGCACATCGCCGGTCGCCTCCACGATCATGTTGCGGTTCGACTTCCGGAAGAACCATGAGCCGTGTTCGGACTGAAGAACATCCGCGATGATACGGCCGCGGCCAGGACCGACGAAGTACTCGATGTACTTCACCCCCGCGCCCTGGTGAGCCTTGGTGTAATTGCTGCGGGTGGCCTGAACCGTCGGGGACAGTTGGAGCAGGTTGGGGTTGCCGGGCTCCATCTTCGCTTGCATGAGGAAGTGCGGCACCCCGTCGAACTCCTTGACCAGGATGCCGAGGATGCCGATCTCGGGCTGCTTGATGATGGGCTGGTACCAGTCGGCGTACGGGCCGTCGCCGTAGGGGCCGTCCCGCTCGGTGACGTGCAGGCCCTCGACGGTGAAGAAGCGGCCACTGCGATGGGTGAGGTTTCCCGTGGCCTCCTCGAACGACCAGCCGTCGAGCCGGTCGAACGGGATGCCCTCCACCTGGAACTCATTGGCCCGGCCGCGCTCGGCGAGCCATTCACGGAAGTCGCCGGTGGCCAGGTGTACGCCCTCGGTGGTGGCGGCCGACAGCGCCAGCCGGTCGGCCAGCCGCTCGTCACCACGTGGCCGCGGCATATGAGAAAGCATCAGAGAACTCCCTGGTCGAGAATGGGGTAGCCCGGCGTCCGACTGCTCAACCGACGTTGGACGATCTCCAACCGGCCTGCCCTCACGGCCTGGTCCAACTGGCCCGCTGGACAAGCTTGGTGCTGTTGATGGCGTCCTTGATTCGAATGATCACTACGCAACATGATCCTCGCAAAGATTAACGTAATGGCCTGGCCAGATCGGCGATCTGGGTTCAGGAAACAACAGCGACCGCTCGGTTGGTGTTTGGTAGCTCGGGTTGTCCAATGAGTCGCCAACCGCAGTCGAATGCGGGGCAGTTCGGCTTTGTGAGTGAAGTCACAGCGAAAGTTGAATGTTGTGCGTGATCACTGTCGGTGAGCGCTGTGAGGTTTCGCTTGTCGATCATGTGGCGTGTGGCCGTTCTTGGGGGGATCCCTGTGGTTACGTTGTGTGCCGCATTAGAGCAACGGCTGGGGGAACGAGGGTGTATGACGCCCTTTCAGATCATCGCGGACCTGCTTGACATGGTGCCTTAGGTGGGATTTAGCTTGGCGCAGTAACACACTACGGGGGTATGTCCTAGGCGTATGTCCTAACACGGTCTTTATCACTGTTCCATCCATTCTCGGGTGACCACCGGGGATGGATTTTGGCGCGACTTTTTCGATCGACTGAGCGGGGGCTGTCTGTCGTGTTGTCGGGTGTGGGTGTGGTGCGGGATGACGCGGTGGCTGTGGTGGGTTTGTCGTGTCGTTTTCCTGGTGCGTCGGGTCCGGGGGAGTTTTGGGGGTTGTTGCGGGGCTTTCGCTTATACACATCT
>NZ_MUNE01000659.1 GCF_002154605.1 Streptomyces milbemycinicus
TGATCCGGTGAGAAGCCGCGGCCACAGCGACTGATGCGGTAGCGAGTGCCGAGCCCCCGGGCCGAACGGGCCCGGCCCTGGAAGGAACCTCTTCCAGGGCCGGGCCCGTTCGGCCCGGGGGCTCGGCACTCGCTACCGCATCAGTCGCTGTGGCCGCGGCTTCTCACCGGATCAGAGTACTGAAATGTTGTTGCACGTGCCGACGACGTCGATGTCACCGGTGGGTGCGGTCACGTTGTCGTTGACCGTGCTGCCGGTCTTCGTGTCGCACGAGCTGCTCTGGACGCCGACGCCGTAAGCGCTCGTGGCCCCTGCGGCGCCGATGATCATCGCGCCGGCCGCTACGGCCATGACAGCGGCCCTCTTGCCGATCTGCATGAGTTGGTGCCTCCCTTTAAGTTTACGCGAATTCCGTAGATGCCTTAAACGGCGAAGGCAATCAGCCAGGGAACCGGGGACGATTCAAGCTTCACTCGACCGCCGAAGTGAGGACATCTTCGTCGATTCCCCCTCATGGCCCGGTTCCATGAACGCGGCCCCCGGCGGGATTTTATCCCCGCCAGGGGCCGGGCGCGAAGCCGTCACGAACTCATCATCCGCAGTGAATGGGGTTCATGTCGCAGTCGTTTCGCTGGCTGCCTTGACCTCCCGGCATGGCCCTTGGTGCCCGAATCATTGTCGGTGGCGCGGGCCTTCCAGGGCCGCGCCAGGCCCATCGACCGGGGAGGTGGTGCCGCGATCCCGCCGGAGCGGGCACGCGGCACCCGCTACCGCATCAGTAGCTGTGACCGCGGCGGTTCGACTTCTTGCTCTTCTTGCCCTTGTTGTTGTGCTCGCGCACGTTGGGCTGCAGCGCGATGTTGGCGCACTTGCTGCCGATGGCGATGTCACCCGTCGGCGCCCCGGCACCGACGTTGGTGGTGGTTCCGGTCGCGGTGTCGCAGTCGTTGGCCTGGAACACCGAACCGGAGTTGGTGAAGTTGATGCAGTCCGAGCCGATCGACGTGTCACCGGTCGGCGCGGCACCGCCCATGATGGCGGTGGTGCCGGTGCTCGTGTCACACGAGTTGGCCTGGACGCCGCCGTTCGAGCCGACCAGGGGGCCGAAGCCGTAGGCGCTCGCGGCTCCCGTGGTGCCGATGACCATCGCGCCGGCCGCTGCGGCCATGAGAGCTGCCTTCTTGCCAATCTGCATTGGTTGGTGCCTCCATTTAGGTTCTCCGCGAATTCCGCAGACGCCTTAACAACGAAGGCAATTGGCGAAGGATCCGGGGCCGATCCCAGCTTCACCCGTCCGCCGCAGTAAGGATATCTTCGCCGTTGCGTGCTCAACACCCCGTAAGAAAGGGCTCCATGAACGCGGCCCCCGGCGGGAGTTGTCCGCCGGGGGCCGTGTGCGAGGCCGTCAGGAACTCATCTTCCGGAGCGGGTTCCGCTGTTCCCGCTGCTGCTCCGCTTGCCGTTCCCTCCGTCTCCGGAGATGTTGGCGCAGGTGGTCTCGGTGGTGACCTTGGGTCCAGGGGCGAGCGGCGAGATCGTGATGGGTCCGATCGTGGAGTTGGTATCGCACTTGTTGCTCTGCTTCAGTGCTCCACCGGTCTTGCTGTAGTTGATGCAGTTCGTCCGGCTGGTGATATCGGGCGACCCGGCGAGACCCGCGTTAATAGTGATGGGCCCGATGGTGGAGTTGGTCCGGCACCGGTTGCTCTGCTCCACCACTCCCGACTCGGTGTAGTTGATGCAGTTGGTCTCGGTCGAGAGGTCTCCCGTCGGAGCCAGGCCGACGATGTTGATGGGACCGAGGACGGAATTCGTGTCACAGCGGTTCTTCTGGCTGCCGCCTTGGCCGCCGGATGCGGGCTGGGCTCCTGAATCGCGGTCGGTGGCGCCGGCGCTGCCCGCGCCGCCGATGGCCAGCGCACCTACAGCCGCCAGAAGCAACGCTGTCCTCTTGCGCCTGTGCATAAAGCCTCCATTGTGGGTTCTCGACGGTTATCCGCGAACATCTGACTAACGAGGGCAGTCGGCGATGGGTCCCCGGGCCGCCGCACCTCTACCCGTCCGGCGCATTAGAGACATCGTCAGTCTGCGCTGGCCGATTCCTCCTCGCAACGCCAAGGCGGCCCCGGACGAAGCAGTGTCCGGGGCCGCGATGGAAGCCAGAGATGCGTTCACCCTGCTTTTCTCATTCGGGGGAACACAGCGAACGTGGCTTGGGGTCAGCTGCCGTAGCTGCCGTGCTGCTCGGTGCCGTAGTTGCCGTGGCCGTCGCTGCGGAGTCCGTCACTGTTGTTGTTGTTGTAGCTGCTGCCACCGGAGCGGACGTACGAGGTCGCCTTGGGGTAGGAAATGTTGGAGCAGCTGCTGCCGAGCTTGATGTCGCCCGAGGGAGCGGCCCCAGCCGTGTTGCTGACGATGCCCGCCGAGGTGTCACAGTCGTTGCTCTGGAACGCCGAGCCGCCGTAGTCGATGTTGATGCAGCTGGAACCGATTTCGATGTCACCGGTGGGCCCTGCCACGGAGGGGTCCAGGATGGTGCCGACGCGCGTGTCACAGTCATTGCTCTGGACGCCGCCGCCACCGCTGGCGGCGGACGCGCCGGTGGCGCCGGCGAGCACGATCGTGCCGGCGGTGGCGGCCAAGAGGGCGGCCTTCTTTACGATGTTCACTTAATTCCTCCCGGTGGGTGTCTGCCGCGGAATCACGGACATCCACGTCAACGACGTAAATCTGTAAAAGCTTCGGGATGGCTTTCACCTTCACTCATCCGGCATAATTAGTCGCCCCTTTGCCTCGTTCGCCTTGCGCCTTCCGGCGGGAGAATCCGGCTGATCGGACCAGGGATGACGGGCGGGCGCGGAGGCTTTTATGCGAATTGTGAAAGGGGCGCCGTCAACGCCACGCGAAACCGGAATCCCACCGTCCGGGTTGTTCGGCGGGCCGAACGGGTGATATATCCGGGCGTCCCGGCGCAGGACTGAATGAGGCTCGGACCACAGACGGCTTCGCCGAACCGCACGCGCGGCCTGTGTTCGCGCCGCTACGGTAAGTGCGCGAGAACAGTCGCCGGGGGGACGGCGAGCGGACGGCCGGGAGGCGGGAGGAGACAGACATGGGGCACTCACGAGCTGGCGCGGGTGGCGGCACTCCTGCCGAGCATCTGGACGGGCTTCTCGCCCGTGCGCAGAACGGCTTCGAGATCGACGAGGCGGTGCTGGGCCGGGCCCGTGTGGCCCTGATGCACCAGTCCGAGCTGCGCTCCTGCCGGCAGTGCAACGAGCCCGCCGGTCCGCTCGGCTACAGCACCTATCGCCATATCTTCCTGCTCCCCGACGGCAGCAGCCTGCTGCTGTGGGAGCTGGAGCACAACACCGGCCCGGACCGCCGCCCGCTCTTCGAGGTCTACGCCGACGAGGACGCCCTGGCCCTGGCCGAGCGCCGGGTGCACGAGCGGATCGGCGGCGCCCGCTGGGACGAGCTCGAGGGGTTACCGCTGTGGCTGCCCGAGCAACTGCTGCACGCCGTCGCGCCGGTGGAGACCCCGCGCGCGTACGTGGCCGAGGACTCGGCCGACCACGCCCGCCGCGTGCTGCGTCGCGCGGAGAACCCCGACCGCCCCGGCGTGGACACCGAGCAGCTGCTCGCCACGGCGTTCGCCCATGACATCGCGCTGGCCCCGAAGCC
Source organism: Streptomyces milbemycinicus (assembly GCF_002154605.1). GTDB lineage: Bacteria > Actinomycetota > Actinomycetes > Streptomycetales > Streptomycetaceae > Streptomyces > Streptomyces milbemycinicus. The sequence goes on from NZ_MUNE01000659.1 coordinate 3,685, forward strand.
GCGCCGCCGCCCCGGCGGCCCCGACGCCACGTGGTGCCGCTTCTACGAGCATGCGTTCCTCCTCGCCGGCGGGGACGAGATCGTCCTGTGGGAGCTCGAGCACAACCTGACCGCCGACGGGCGGCTGGTGTGCGAGGTGTATCTCGACGAGGTCTCCGCCGAGCTGGCGGCGGACCGCCACGCCCGCGCGCTCGGCGTCGACCTCTGACGCGCACCCGTCTCCGCCTCGGTCCCCGTTTCCGTCCCGGTCCTGGTCCCCGTCCTCGTCTCCGTCCTCGTCCCCGCGCCGTGTTCTGACGCACCCACCTGGCCGACACCGGCTCGCCCGACGCCCCGTCACCCGGGAGCCTGGTGGGGTGCGTACGAACCCGCGCATGAGACGGCAGACAGGGCCATGAGGCGGCGCACGGGGCGCCGTACGAGACCGCGTGCGCCCCGGCGCGGGGAACCACAGCGCGCGGCCGAGCCCCGCGCGGACGTGGCCCGCGCCGACGGACCCCGCACGGCCGACGGATCCCGCACGGCCGACGAGGCGCCCGTGGGCGGTTCCGGCCGCCGTTTCACGCCCTGGCTCCCCGGTGTTCTGATCGTGGGCGGGGTCGCCTTCGACCTCGGCACCCC
>NZ_MUNE01000066.1 GCF_002154605.1 Streptomyces milbemycinicus
CAGCCCGGCAACCAGCCCGCCCAGACCGATCAGCCCGATCAGTGCTCGGGCGCCCGCCTCGACCGCTCCGCGTACTTCCTCCTCTCCTTCCTGGACACCGAGGGCGCGTTGTCCATCGGCCAACTCGCCGACGCCTTGGGGCTCGACGTCTCGACCGTCAACCGGCAGACCGGCGCCCTGCTCCGGGCGGGCCTGCTCGAACGCATCCCGGACCCGAAGGGCGGCCTGGCCCGCAAACTGCGCGCCACCACCCTCGGCGCCGAGCGCCTGGCCGCCGACCGGGAACGCCGCCGCGCGGGCCTGGCGCGGGTGCTGGCGAGCTGGACGCCCGAGGAGGTGAGGCGGTTCGAGGACGCGCTGACGCGGTTCAACCGCGAGGTGGAGGCGGACGAGGGACGTACGTGGCCACGCCCGGAGAACGCGCAGGACACGTAGCACGCCGCGAGGGCCCAAGACCCCGTGGCCGGGGGCCCGGGGGGTTGTTCACCCCCCGTACGCCCGCCGCTGGGGCGCCCGTGGCCACCCCCTCGTACGGTCACCCGGCACCGGCCCGGAACGGAACGGCCGGCCCGAACGAGGAGATGCGCCGATGCCACGCCCGACCGAACCGCTTCCGTCCCTCCCCCGCTGGGCCGACCCCGAGGTGCCTGCCCGCTCGCTGGACGCGCAGGGCGTCTCCCGGCGCGGGCTGCTGCGCCGCGCGGGCCTGTACGGCGCGGGTTTCGCGGGCGGCATGGCGCTGGCGCCCACGGCGGCGTCGGCCGCGACGACCACGAATGCCACCGCAACCGCCACCGCAACCGCTGCCGCAACCGCCGCCGACCCGGATCTCGTCTACCTGGTAGGCGACCACCATGTGCACTCGGTCTACAGCCACGACGCGAAGTACACCGCGTCCCAGCAGGCCCAGCGCGCCGCGCAGTTCGGCCTGGACTGGATGGTCTTCACCGAGCACAGCAACTTCGGCCACGCCAACGCGGGCGGGGCGCTCGCCGAACACGACGACGTACTGAAGGCCCGTGCCGAGAACCCGCGGATGCTGATCTTCCAGGGCCTGGAGTGGTACATCCCGGGCGCCGAACACGGCACCGTCTTCTCGCCGCCCGGCCCCCACGAGGCCGACCTGCTGCGCACCTTCGAGCTCCGCTACGACGGCAAGCTGCTGGGCCGCACCGACAGCACCGCCGAGAACGAGGCGCTGGCGGTCGCGGGCATCAAGTGGCTCGCCGAGCAGCGCAAGAGCGGCTACGTCGACGATGTGCTGGTCCTCGCCAACCACCCGCTGCGGCTGGGCATCGACTCCCCGCACGAGCTGCGGGCCTGGCGGGACGCCGCCCCCGAGATCATGATCGGCGCGGAGGGCGCACCGGGCGCCCAGGGCGCGGCCCTGCCGGGGTGGGGCAGCGCCACCGCCGTCCGCGGGGAGTACGAGAACAAGCCGTCCGCCCAGTCCTGGTCCGGCTACCCGGCCGAGGCATACGTCACGTACGGCGGCTTCGACTGGATGACGGCGACGGTGGGCGGGCTGTGGGACGCGATGCTGTCCGAGGGCCGGCTGTTCTCGATCACCACGAACTCCGACAACCACCGGACCGTCCACGACACCTGGCGCAACGGCGACTGGCAGCCCGGCCAGAACTTCGACAACACCGGCCGGCTGCCCGACCCGGTCAACACCGACAAGGAGCAGCCGGGCAGCGACTTCTGGCCGGGGCAGTTCAGCCGTACGCACGTGGGCGTGACGGCGTACGGCTACCGGCAGGTGATGGCCGGGCTGCGGGCCGGGCGGGTGTGGGTGGACCACGGACAGCTGATCGACGCCCTCGACGTACGGCTGCACCGCGAGAGCGACGACGGCGACGACCGGGACGGCAGGGGCCGCGGGGTCACCCTGGGCGGCCGGCTCCGGGTCCGCCGCGGCGAGCGGCTGACCCTGACGGTCACGGTCACCACCGCCTCCCGCCCCAACTTCCACGGCGTCCTGCCGCGCCTGGCCCACCTCGACGTGATCCGCGGCGCGGTCCGCGGCCCGGCGCGCGACCGCGATGCATGGCGCGCCCCGGACACCCGCGTCGTACACACCGCGGACGTATCCGGCCGCACCGGCACGTACACCCTGCGGATCCCCCTGGCCAGGGCCGATGAGTCCGGCTACCTCCGGCTCCGCGGCAGCGACGGCAACCGCCACGGCACAGGCCTGCTGGGCGCGGCCGTGGACCCGCACGGCCCGATCCCGCACAAGCCGGGCGACGGCGACCCGTGGGCGGACACCTGGTGCTACACGAACCCGATCTTCATCGAGGTGACGGGCTGAGGGGAGAAGGCGGAATCGCCGGGCCGGGGTCTGCGTTGACGTAAATGAGGAACCGCCCGGAACCGCGCACGCCTACCGCAGGAGGATTCCCCATGACGACCCAGCACCCCGGCACCAGCAAAGGCTCAGGCCACCGCGTGGAGGTGATCCGCGGCACCCAGCACGTCACGGTCACGATCGACGGCCGGGTCGTCGCCGAGTCGCGCCGCCCGCTGCTCCTCTTCGAGACCGGCCTGCCCGTCCGCTACTACCTGCCCCCGCAGGACGTGAGCCTGTCCCTCTTCGAGCCGACCGACACGCACACCACCTGCCCGTTCAAGGGCGAGGCGGCGTACTGGACGTATCTGGGCACGGAGGGCGGCGGCTCGCGACCCGATGTGGTGTGGGCCTACCCGGACCCGCTCGACTCCGTGGCCGAGATCAAGGACCACCTGTCGTTCTACGACACCGTTGCCGACATCTCGGTGAAGGAGGCCGACTGAGAGAAACGGATGGCGCGACGGCGGGAACAGCTGTCGCGTGCACATCCACGCGTATTCCTGGCTGGGCGAGAAGGAGCTGTTCGACCGGGACGTACTCCGCCGCCTGCCGGACCGCCCCAGGCCCCCGGTCACCCCGGAGGACCAGGAGCACCACAGCCGGCAGGTCGACGCCTTCAGACGCTCGGAGCTGCCCCCGACAGAGACCGCACACTGGCTGCTCAAGGCCCCCCGCCTCATCCGCGAGACCTTCGAGGAGCCCAAGGACGCCGCCGCCTGGCTGGGCGGACAGCTCACCGAACACGCCCCGGGCTTCCACTCCCAGCAGGAGGCGGACACGGCCCGGCTGTCCCGCCTGGTCGCCACGGCCGCGGACACGCTGACGCACGGGGGCGATGTGTCCGTCGGCTTCTACGTGGGCCGCACGTCATTCCTGTCCCTGGCGCTGGTGACCTGCTCCCCGAACCGCTCCGCCCCGGGCGCCCCGTGCCCGCAAGGGTGACGCGCGGGGCGCCTCGATCGCCGGCAGGCTGCTAGCAGGCCGCGGACGACCCGACGAACTTGAACGAACGGATCGTGGTGTTCGCGCCATAGCGGACATGGGGCAGCAGCTTCTGGTGCCTGCCCCGGTAGCGCGGCTCGGTGTAGATGCACACGTACTTACCCGTGTCGTTCCACATCGACTTGATCTTCTTGTCCCAGTCGGCCGTGAGCGTGGCGTGGTTCGCCTTCGTGAGCCACACCTCGTTCCCCCCGCCGTTGTCCTTCTTGTACGAGCAGAAGTAGCCCTTCTGGCAGTACCACGCACTGGCCGACGCCGCCTCGGCCGTGGTGGCCGTAACCGTCCCCAACAGCACCGCGCCCGCCGCGACCGCCCCCACCGACGCCAGCGCCGACCGCATTCCCCGTCGCATCACGAAGTTCCTCCTTTTAGTTGTTACGAGAACTCGTGATCATGCGCACGACACCGTAGCAACGGCCGCTACCGCCCCATGGGTTGGGTGGTGTCAGCAACGAGCGAGGCCCGGACGGGGTCGACGGTGACCGTCTGCGTCCCACGACTGTGGTCCGCGTTCCCCTCCGTACGCAGCCCCGTACCGTCCACACTCCCGCAGACGACCACGGTCAGCGCGGCCACCGTGGTCAGGGCGACGGCGGTGATCTGCACGGCGTGGGCGCGGCATTCGGCGAGGCTGAGGGGACGCATGGCGGATCTCCTGAGGGGCGGGCGTCGGAGAGGTCTGATCGGTACGACAACCACATTGATCCCGCCCGCTGCCGTGCCACTGCCGCCCGACTAACGCTCCACTAACGTCCGGCTAACGTCCCTCTGTTCGACTCTACTGGCCGGTTCGCGGGTTTTGATCACCACGTTCTGCGTACTGTCAGGAACTGGCCGGAATTGCGTTCTTTCATTGGGAGGCGTCCCCCCTCACCCTTGCGACCAGGGGCGATTCAGCGGAGCTGTTGGGGGAGCCGCGATGGTCGAGCCGATCTATGTGCCTGCACTGCCCGCACGCCGGAGCGCGCTTGTGGCGTACGAACAACTGACACCCCGCGTACGCGCGAAATCGTCACCGCTGTGGACCATCCCACCTCGAACAGGCCCGGAACGCACCATGGGCCACCGGCCGCCGGGCCCACTCGACCGTGATCCAGCCGCTCTCACTCAATATGTGCGTACGAAGGCAGCCGAGATAGCGCAGGCCCAACAGGGCCTTCCCGCCTGGCTGGACGCCTTCCACGTGGAGGACGAGCCAGGGCCCGTATCCACAGGCATGTGGAAACTGCTCGCCGACAGCCCGCTGCGACCGGTCACCGGCACCGAGCGGGCCGACTGGCAGCAGATCGCATGCGCGGAGCTGGCGCGCGCGAGCGGAAACGGCCTGGGCATACGCATCCTCGTGACCGCCCTCCCCGATGAGTGCTGCGCCGCCGCCGTCCGTCGCCTGCTCGACCACATTGGCACCCCGCCCCCGGCCGTCGACCTGCTCCTCGACCTGAGGGCGATAACAGAGGAACACCACCCGGCGGAGAAATGGGCGCTTCGCGCCCTGGATCTGCTCGGCTCGCTTCACGGATGGCGCACCGTCGTCCTGCTGGCCGGATCCTTCCCCCGACTTCCACCCGAATCCCCCGAGATGACGCTCGAGGACGCACACCGCTTCGACTGGGACACCTGGCACATGGTCCGGCACACCCGCGGCGCGCAAGCGACCCCCGTAACCTACGGCGACTACGGAGCCCAGCCCACCGGCGGCGCCGACCAGCCATCGGAACGCGGAGGCGGCCCGGCATGGGGCGTGCTGCGCTATACGACCGAGCGCACCTTCCTCATGATCAAGGCCCCAACAGAGGGCCCGAACCGCTCCTCGACCGTCCGCTCCCTCGCGCGCCAGATCGTCGAAGCCCATGACTTCCGGGATTCGGGATTCAGCGACGGAGAACGCTGGCTCCATGACTGCGCCCACGGGGTGGGAAGCGACGGTGCGGGCACGCCGGAGATCTGGATCCGGGCGGGCCATGTCCAGCACATGACGTATGTGGTACGCCAGTTGGAGTCCGTGAGGGAGTGACGGGCCATCCCTCAGACAGATCGGCGAAGGGCCTTGAGCTCGTCGCCGCTGGAGTTCAGCCGCCAGAAGTTCCAGCCGTTCGTATTCGGATTACGGTCCGGGTTGAGAACCTGGACCACGGCCGAGGCGGCGGCACTCGGTGTGGGGTACGTGGTGCCGGCGTGCGGACCGTCCTTAATGGTCACGGCCCTCGTGTTCCGGTCGAACGTCGCCTCGACGCGTCGGCCGCGGTAGAGGGCGTGCACGGGCACGGAGTGGGGGTCCTCGGAGGACTTTGCCGCAGCGGTGCCGATCTCTGTGCTGGAGGCGTCGACGAGTCTCCGTACGACCTCGGAAGGGGTGCAGCCCATCATGCGCGCCGCGAAGACGAGCTTCCTATAGGTGTCGTCATCGACGTCGATAGCATTCATAGGGCTATTGGAGCCAGCTGAGTGTGCGGTTTGTCAACCCGGACGCGGGGTCAGGCCGCGCCGGGAAAGTCGTAGCCGCCGACCGTGGCGCTGTATGGCCTGAGGAGTGGCTGCAACTCCCGCCTGAGCAGGTCGGCATCGGACGGCGGGAGCGTGAGCGGAGGCCACCCCAGTGGCGCGCTCCAGGGTTTACGGTCGGCGAAGGTGTGCAGGTAGGGCGCGAGGTCACGGAGTACCACGCCCTCGTCGTACGGGGTCAGTCCATGGATACGCAGCGAGCCCCCCGACGCGAAGCGCCTCCCCTGAAGGATGACCGGCTGCCCGAGAGGCCCGACGTCGCTGGTAACGGTGGCAAGCCCGATGACCCGGCCGGGCGCCCAGCCCTGGAAGCACCCCTCGGTCGCGTAGATCAACGCCTCGTCGCACCTGCGCACGGCCCGGCATGCGGTGTCGGCTCGACGCGACTCGAAAATCATGCACTCGTCGGTGAGGGTCCAGCGGAGTTGCTGGTGGTCGTTGACGATCAGCAGGTGGGTGGACGGCGCGGCCGATGCCGGCGGTGAGACGAGGCTCCTCACGGCGCGAGCTCCCTGTGGATCGCGGATCGACGCTATCGTCGAACCCTAAGAGCCCTAATAATGCTAAGTCGCGCTGAAGCTGTCAAGCGTCGTGTGTCGCGCGGCCGCTTCGGCCCCGCACATGAGTCGGCGGCCCGCCGGACCTGCCGGCGGGCCGCCTTTCGTGCCGCGGGGGCGGCTCAGCTGAAGTTGACGTCGCTGCACAGGAAGTACGTCTGGTCCATGTGCGAGGCCTGCCAGATCGTGTAGACGACGTGGCGCCCCGTGTAGCCCGAGGTGTTGACGTCGATCGAGTAGTTCTGGCTGGGCGCGTACTTGCCGGTCTTGGCCACCTGCTGCAGGTTGCTCCACTTCAGCGGCTGCGTGGTGGGGTCGTAGCCCTGGCGGCTGACATAGACCAGGAAGTAGTCCGCGCCGTGGCTGGCCTGGTCGTACAGCTTCACCGTGAACTTGTTGCTGATGTTCGTCGTCTGCCACGCGCCCACTGTGTCCAGCGAGTTGTAGCGGTTGCCTTCGGTGTGCCCGCCGCTGCACAGCTGGCCGTCGGGGACGACCGCCGGGAAGTTGCCGGCGGAGCCGTTGCGGTACAGGCCGTTCCAGTTCCACATGGCGTTCGGGTTGTCCTGCCATGCCTGCCAGCACATGGGGTCTTTCTGTGCCATCTCAGGGTTCTGAAAGTCGTCCGCCCAGCGCAGCCAGCAGCCGTAGTTGCGGGACGCGGGGTCGATGACCGATCCGTGGGCGGAGGCGGTGCCGGTCCACGGGATCAGGGTGAGCAGCGTGGCGGACAGCAGGCCGAGGGCGCGGAGCGCCCAACGTAAGGGATTGCTGTGATCATGACAATTCATGGCGATCTCCATCGTCCGTGGGGGGATTGCGCCGATGGGCAATGGGAGCTGATGGGAGCGCTCCCATTGCGATGAGCGTGCCCGGTGACACCGAAGCGAAACATGTGGCTCGCCCGCGAGACCAGTCGGCCCGGGATTCCCGATCCGGACACGGAGCCCACCACCGATTCCGCACAGGTCGCAGGCGCCACCCTCCATCCGTATCCCGCGCGCACCATCAAAGAGGGGGTTAGCATCTAAGTAAGATTCAATCTACGTAAGATCGAAACTGTGTTTGAAGCGGGGATGGGGCAGGGATGGAGTTCAAGGGCAGGGTTGCTGACCTCGACCTGCTGACCAGGCAGCTGGGCGTCGTGACCGGGGGCGCGGGAGCCACCCGGGGCCAGGCTGTGATCATGACGGGGCGGCGTCGGGTGGGGAAGTCTCGCCTGGTCCAGGAGTTCTGTGACCGGTCAGGCGTTCCGTACTTCGTCTTCCAGGCGACCCGGGGTCGTAACGCCGTCGCCGAGCGGGCGGACTTCTCCGCGGCGCTCGCGCAGTCCCCGCTGCCCGGGGCGGAACTGGTGGCCGGGCTGCACGGCGCGGACTGGAACCAGGCGCTGCGTTCCCTGGCCGTCGCGGTGCCGGACGATGCCCCGAGCGTCGCGGTGATCGACGAGGTGCCGTGGCTGGTGGAGCAGGACCGGGAGTTCGAAGGGGCGCTGCAGACGGTCTGGGACCGCCACCTGTCCGCCAAGCCGGTCCTGCTGATCCTGGTGGGCAGCGACATGTCGGTGATGGAGGCGCTGCAGTCCTATGGCCGTCCGTTCTTCGGCCGGGCCGCGAAGATGACCGTACGTCCACTGCACCTGGCCGATGTGCAGGCCATGACCTCTCTGGGCGCGGCGGACGCGGTGGACGCGCTCTTGATCACGGGGGGCTTCCCCGAGATCGTCCAGTCGTGGCGGCCCGGGATGGGGCGCGCTGATTTCCTGCGCGAGGCGGTGGCCAACCCTCTCTCACCGCTGCTGGTGGCGGGTGAACTGTCGCTGCTGGGGGAGTTCCCTTCAGGCTCGCATTCGCGGGCGGTGCTGGAGGCGGTCGGCAGTGGCGAGCGGACCTTCTCCACCATCGCCGCGCAGGCCGGCGGCGCCGGCGCACTGCCCTCCGGGACTCTGTCCCCGCTACTGCACACCCTGCAGACCAAGCGCATCCTGGCCACCGACCTCCCGCTGTCCACCAAGGCCGACACCAAGAACAAGCGCTACCGGATCGCTGACCCGTATCTCCGGTTCTGGCTGGCCTTCCTGCAACGGGGAATCCCGCTGATCGAACGCGGTCGCGGGGATCTCGCACTGGAGCGCATCGAGCGGTCGTGGACCACCTGGCGAGGACGTGCGGTCGAGCCGGTCATCCGCGAGTCGCTGCTGCGCCTGCTCCCCGATGACAGATGGCCCCACACAGAAGCGGTCGGCGGCTGGTGGAACCGGCAGAACAACCCCGAGATCGACCTGATCGGTGCCGACCGCGAACCGGTGGCGGGCGCGGTGCACTTCATCGGCTCGATCAAGTGGCTGGAGTCCCAGCTATTCGGCCGACGTGAATACGACGCCCTGGCCCGGGACATGCTCGCGGTGCCCGGCGCCGAACCGGACACCCCGCTCGTGGCCGTCTCCCGCTGCGGCGTCGAGGACGACCTGCCGCTCGCGGCCCACTGGGGCCCGGAGGACTTGGTCCGCGCTTGGCAGTAACCGGAGGAGCGGCGGGCAAGCAACCCAGAGGGCGGATGGCGGGGTCGGCAGACGGCACGAGAGCAGAGGAAGGCCATGGAAGGGTTCAGCGAGTCGGCTCTGCGGGCGTTGGCCGGTCCGCGCTCTTTCGAACGTGGGCTCGGCTACTTGAACATGGTGTCCGGGGTCGAGGTCGGTGACGGCTGGGTCACCGCGAGTGTCCACGGCACGGAGCGGTACGAGGTGGAGTTGACGCTGGACGGGCCCGGCGGGCTGTCCGGCGAGTGTGACTGCCCGTACGGCATGGAGGGCAACTTCTGCAAGCATCTGGTCGCCCTCGGCCTGACGGTGCTCGCCCGGCGGGAGAGCCTGCCGCGGCAGCGGAAGACCGCCCGGGACCGTGCGCAGGACCTTGACGGGTGGCTGTCCGGCCTGTCCAAGGACGAGTTGCTCGCTCTGGTGCGGGAACAGATCGGCGAGGACCGGCAGTTGCGTCGCCGCTTGGAGTTGCGGGCCGCGAGTGCTCGCGGGGATCTCGTCGCGGTCCGGGCCCGTATCCGCGATCTGCTGGACATCTCACCGTTCGCGCAGTACGGGTACGCCGAGTACGCCGAGTACGCCGACGCCCGCGCCTACGCCGACCAGGCCGGGCAGGCGGTGTCCGCGATCGGCGCGCTCACCGGTTCGGGCCGGGCCGACGACGCGATCACCCTGGCGCGGGAGGCGATGCGGCTGCTGGCCGACGCGGTGGAGAGCGTTGACGACTCCGACGGCTGGCTCGGGCAGGTCGGTGCGGACCTCGCGGGCGTCCATCTCGAAGCGTGCGGTTCTGCGCGCCCCGACCCCGAGGAGCTCGCGCGCTGGCTGGTCGGCCATGCGCTCGGTGACATGGATGACGGCCTCACGGACATCGATCCGCTCGACTACGAGGACGTCCTCGGCGAAGAGGGGATGGCCGTCCTGCGGAAGCTGGCGGTCGAGGCGTGGCGGGGGAACCGCCGCGGCTGGGCGGAGAAGTACCTGATGGAGCGTCTGGCCAAGGCAGGAGGTGACGTCGACGCGGTGATCGCCGTGCATGCGGCCGACCTCTCACCGAACGGACACACGCACCTGGTCATCGCCCACGAGCTGGACACGGCCCGGCGCCCCGACGAGGCCCTGCGCTGGGCGGAACGCGGCATCCAGGACACCCGGGACCTCGCCGCCGTCGACACTGCCCTCGTCGACTACCTCTGCGACCGCTACGCGCAGGCGGACCGGCTCCCCGATGCCGTGGCCCTGCGCCGTGACCACTTCGGCGCCCGCCGCACCCTGCTCGCGTACCAGCAACTGCGAGCCGTCGCCAGGGCCGCGGACTGCTGGCCGGCCGAGCGTGAGGGGGCGCTCGCCCTGCTGCGTGCCGATGCGGAGCGGCAACAGCACTCTCGGTACGGTGGCCCGGCCCTGATCGACGCCCTGCTCGACGACAAGGACACCGACGCGGCCTGGCAAGCCGCCACCGAGACCGGCGCCCACGACCAACAGTGGCTCACGCTCGCCGACCAGGCCCGTGCCGCCCGCCCCGCCGACGCGCTCAGCGTCTACCGGCGCCTGGCCGAACCCCTCACGAAGCAGACGGGCAACGCGATCTACGAGCAGCTCACCAGCCTGCTGCTGCGCATCCGCGACTGCCACCGCCGCCTGGGTACCCAGGACGAGTTCACCACGTACCTCACCGCTCTGCGCGCCGACCAGAAGCGCAAACGCAACCTGATGCGGCTCCTCGACCAGCACGGTCTGTGAACCCACAACCGGCCCCCGAAAGCCGCGCCCGTACGGCCGGAGTCGGAGCCGGAGCCGGTGGTGGGCAGCCGCCGCATGGCGTGGACCGCTTGCTGTGACGAGGCGCTGCCGCACGTTCGAGTGCCCGGCTCGAAGGCAATGTGACCGTCCACCACACCCTCAGCTTCCGCTGAGCCGTACGGGGGTCCACCGTTCGGTGGACCTCAGGTTCAACTGTTTGCTGCTGTCGGCACCACACCCCGTACGAAGAGCATGAATGGCAGCGGGGCGCGCCTATCTCCCCCTGGTGATACGCCCCGCACCCCCAAGCCACCCCCTTTCCCAGGCCAAAGGACAGCCATGAACGGGACACAGGACCCGCATGCTCGGCCGGTCGTCCGGCTCGACGCCGTCAGCCGGCTCTACGGCGGACCGAAAAACCGAGTGACCGCACTCGACAACGTCAGCATCAGTCTGAAGAGGGGTACTTTCACCGCCGTCATGGGCCCCTCGGGCTCGGGCAAGTCCACCTTCCTGCACTGCGCCGCAGGCCTCGACCGTCCGACATCGGGTGCGGTGCACCTGGACGGGGTGGACCTCGGCTTGCTGCGGGAGAAGGCCCTGACCAAGTTCCGCCGCGAGCGCATCGGCTTCGTCTTCCAGGCGTTCAACCTCCTTCCGGCACTGAGCGTGGTGGACAACGTGACACTGCCGCTGCGGCTGGCGGGCAAACGCCCCAATAAGGCCGTCGTCGACGAAGTCCTCGAACAGGTCGGCCTGTCCGGCAAGCGGCGCAGCCGTCCCGGTGAGCTCTCCGGCGGTCAGCAGCAGCGCGTCGCCATCGCGCGGGCGCTCGTTACCCAGCCCGCGGTGATCTTCGGCGACGAACCGACCGGCGCCCTGGACACGCGCACCGCCGCCGAAGTGCTCATGCTGGTACGGCAGTCGGTGGACGTGGTGGGGCAGACCGTAGTGATGGTCACGCACGACCCGGTGGCCGCCTCGTACGCCGACCGCGTCGTGTTCCTGGCTGACGGCCGGCTCACCGGCGTAGTCGACCGGCCGACTGTCGAGCAGGTGACGGAGCAGTTGCAGAAGCTGGGCACCTGGGGCGACCCCTTCGGCATCCAGCGGACCGGACACGAGGTGCGCCGATGATCCGGATCGCGTGGCACACCCTGCGCCACCACATGAGCGGATTCATCGTCTCGTTCATGGCCCTGTTCCTCGGTGCCGTCATCGTCATCGGCTCCGGCGGGCTCCTGGAGACCGGGATCCACAACGCGGCGCCGCCGCACCGGCTGGCCGCCGCACCGATCGTCGTCACCGGCGACCAGCGCTACACGTACACACAGAACGACCTCGTCTTCCCGGAACGACTGCGTATCGACGCCGAGTTGACGGAAAAGATCGTCAAGGTACCGGGCGTTGCGGCGGCGGTTCAGGACATGTCCTTCCCCGCGGCCCTCGTCAAGGGCGGGAAGGTCACCGGCCACGGTTGGTCCTCCGCCAGGCTCTCCCCCTACCAGCTCACCGACGGCACGGCACCCACCAAGGACGGTCAGATCGTCCTGGGCAAGGCGCTCGCGGACCGTACGGGGCTGACCACCGGCGAGCGGATACAGCTCCTCGTCCACAGCACACAGAAGGGCTACCAGGTCTCAGGCCTTGCCACCGGGCCGGACGACGTAGGCGACGTCTTCCTCGCGGACGCCGAGGCCGCCAGGGTCGCGGACCGCGTCGGCACGACCGACAACATAGGCGTCTTCCCGGCCTCCGGCGCGAACACCCAGGAGGTCGCCTCGGCCGTCCGCGCGGTCCTCGACGGCTCACCGATCACGGTACTGACCGGGGACAACCGTGGCCGCGCCGAGGACCCGGACGTGGTGGCCGACGGCAGCGACCTGATCCCGCTCGCCGCCGCCTTCGGCGGTCTGTCGGCGATGGTCACCGTGTTCGTGGTGGCCGGCACGCTGGGCCTCTCCATCCAGCAGCGGCAGCGCGAGCTGGCCCTGCTGCGCACGATCGGTTCGACCCCTGGGCAGCTGCGCCGCCTCATCCTCGGCGAGACCCTGTTCCTCGCGGTCGTCGCCACCGGGCTCGCCACCATCCCCGGGCCCTGGTTCGGGCACTGGCTCCTGGACGCGTTCGCGGACGCGGGCGTGGTACCGGGGTCGATCGCGTACCGGGCCGGCTCCGTGCCGGTGATCGTCGGTGTGGGCACGGCCCTGCTCACCGCGATCGGTTCGGCGTACATCGCGGCACAGGCCGCGGCGCGTACCCGCCCGACCGAGGCGCTGGCCGAGGCCACGCTGCAGCGCCGCTGGTTCAGTGCGTTCCGGCTGGTCGTCGGGCTGCTGTGCATGGCCGGCGGCGCGGCCCTCGCCTGGGGCACCGCGGGCTCGGCCGGGCCGGACGCGGCCGGTGTCGCAACGCCGGCGGCGATGGTGTGGGCGGCGGCGTTCGGTCTGCTCGGTCCTGTCGTCGTACGCGCCATGGTGGCCGCGCTGCGCCGTCCCGTCGGCATGGTGTCCGGGCTCGCCGGTGAGCTGGCCGCGCACAATGCGCGGGCACGTACGGCACGCCTCGCCTCGGCTGTGATGCCGGTGATGCTGGCGAGCGGTCTCGCGGTCGGCCTGATCTACATGCAGACCACACAGTCCGAAGGCGCCGAGCGGGCGTTCGGCGAGAACCTGCGCGCGGACGCGGTCGTGACGTCGGCCTCCGGTGGGCTGCCGCTCGACCTCGTCGACACGGTCCGCAGGCAGCCGGGGGTGGCGGCGGCGTCCGCGCAGATCCCCACGACGGGGTACATCGAGCCGGACGAGCTGATGCGCCCGAGCGAGGGAGAGGACGCGGGCCCGCAACCCACCGAGCTGTCGATGCAGGGCGTCACCCCACAGGGCCTGGACCGTACGACTGCTTACCACGCGGCGAGTGGCAGTCTCACCGCCCTCAGCGGCGACTCGGTGGCGCTGCCTGCCACGTACGCGAAGGACCGCAAGCTCGGCGACCTGGTCCCGATGCGGCTCGGCGACGGCACACAGGTCAAGCTGAAACTGGTGGCCACGGTCGAGGGACGGCGTGGTTACGAGACCGCGCTCGTTCCGGCGTCGGTGCTGGTCGGACACACGGACGGCGCGCTCGTGCCCCAGATCATGGTGACAGCATCGGCCGGCACCGACCGCGCCCGGCTCATGGCGTCCCTCTCCAAGTTGGCCGCGCTCCAGCCCGGCCTGCGGGTGTCGGGCACGGACGCTCTCAAAGCGGCGCAGGCGGAGGCGGACGACACCCAGGCGTGGATGGCGTACCTGGTTCTCGGCGTCGTCGTCGGCTACGCGACGCTCTCCCTGATCAACACACAGGTCCTCGCGACGACAGAGCGGCGCAAGGAGTTCATGCTCCAGCGGCTCATCGGCGCCACGCGCCGCCAGGTACTGCAGATGATGGCGGTCGAGGCGTCCCTGGTGGCCCTGGCCGGCATGGTCCTCGGCCTCTTGGTCGCGGGGGCGACGCTGGTACCGCTCAGCATGAGCGTCCTCGGCACGGCGCTACCCGGCGGCTCCCCGTGGATCCTCGTCGTGGTCCTGGCTGCGGCGGCAGCACTGACCCTGACGACGACGCTGCTGGCGGCGGGGGCCGTGCTGCGGGGCCGCCCTGGGGACATGGCGGGTATCAAGGACTAGTGCGGACTAGTACCGCATCGAGGATCATTCGCCCCACTGGTGAGCGCACCGTCGGCTTCGAGAACAGTCGCGTGAGCCGTAACTCCGCTCGCTCTCGCTACCAGCAACGCCGAAATGGCTTACCTCCCGGAATCGGTGGGCTGACCCGAACGGACCGTCGGTCCCTACTCAACTGCCCTATGTACGAGGTGAATCAATTGACTCAGTGGCAGCAGCCGGGCGACCGGCCCACCCTGGATCGGATCCGCCGTTGGAACATGGCGTGCTGGATCCTGCTCGGCCTGCTGCCGACGGCCGTCGCCGTGCTCGACGAGTCGTCGGCCCGGAAGTACGGAACGCTCGGCCTGCTCGTCCTGGTCGCGCTGTGCCACATCGTTGTCCTGACCCGCCCGGACAACCCCGTCCTGGGTCGCCGTGCCTACCTCGCCGTCCTCGCCCTCGTCCTGGGCGCGACGTCCTACTTCCTGGACGGCGTCGCCGCCCTCTACATGATGTCGCTGCCGCAGTTCTGGCTCTACACCCGCGCTCCGCGCGACGCGGTCACGCTCAGCGGGGCGGCCGCCGTGCTCGCCGTGTTCGGCGGCGCGGTCGGCCAGAACTGGAGCCCTCAATTCCGCACCGGCAACCTGGTGGTTACCGTGGTCGCCTACGTCGCCGGGGCGGGCCTGGGCCTGTGGGTGCACCGGTTCATCGACCAGAGCAACGAGCGGCAGGAACAGCTGGCCGCCGAACTCGTCAGTACCCAAGAGGAGTTGGCAGCGGCCTATCAGCGGCAGGGGGCGGCCGAGGAGCGCGAGCGCCTTGCCCGGGAGATCCACGACACCCTCGCCCAGGGCTTCGCCTCCATCGTGGTGCTCGCGGAGGCCGCTCGTGCCGCCGCCGACGGCGACCCCGAACGCTGCGCCCAGCAACTCATCTCCATCGAACAGACCGCCCGCGAGAACCTGGCCGAGGCCCGGGTCCTCGTCGGCTCCGTCCCCAAGGGCGCAGTCGCGGCCGGCTCGCTCGCCGCCACCCTGCGCAGAACCCTGGACCGCTTCACGCAGGACACCGGCCTCACCGCCACCGCCGAACTGCCCGACATCGACCTGGACCAGCACACCCGCGTCGCCCTGCTGCGCTGCATGCAGGAGTCCCTCGCCAACATACGCAAGCACTCCGGCGCCTCCACCGTCGGCGTGCTCTTCAGCGCATCGCCGGGCGTAGTAGAGCTGGAGATCACCGACGACGGCCACGGGTTCGTCGTCGAGGACGCCCGCGGCTTCGGCCTCGACGGCATGCGGCGACGGCTCGCCGAACTCGACGGTGAGCTCACCGTCACCAGCTCCCCCGGGGAAGGCACCCGCGTGCTCGCCACCCTTCCCACCCACAGTCAGGACCGACCATGACCGACACGGCGACCGACAACGTGAACGACCGGATCCGTGTGGTCGTGGTCGACGACCACACCGTGATGCGCGCCGGAGTCGTCGCCCTGTTGACCGCCGAGCCCACCATCGAGATCGTCGGCGAGGCCGACAACGGACGCGCCGGCGTCGACCTGGTCGAGCGACTCGTTCCCGACATGGCCCTGGTCGACCTGCGCATGCCGGTGCTCGACGGGGTGGCCGCCACCGCCGAGATCGTCGCCCTGCCGGTGCCGACGCGGGTGCTGATCCTCACCACGTACGACACGGACGCCGAGATCGAACGGGCCGTGGAGGCCGGTGCCGTCGGCTACCTGCTCAAGGACACCACCCGTCAGCAGCTCGCCGACGCCATCCGCTCGGCCGCGCGCGGCGAGACGGTCCTCGCCCCCAAGGTCGCCGAACGCCTCGTGGCCAGGATGCGCCGCCCCGAGCCGGTCGCCCTGACCGCCCGCGAGCGGGACGTGCTACACGCGGTCGCCGACGGCCTGTCCAACGCCGAAATCGGCCGCCGCCTGGTCATCGGAGAGGCCACCGTGAAGACCCACCTGCTACGGGTCTTCGCGAAACTCGACGTCAGCGACCGCGCGGGCCGTCGTCGTGGCACTGGAACGAGGGCTGATCGTGTGATCCTGAGCGACGAGCGTCCCTGTTCGGGTGTGTCTTCGGGAGATGTGGGAGATGCCGAGGGCGGGCGGGCCGTAGGTCCGCGGTATTTACCGGGGCCGTCAGCCCGTGTCAAGGAAGTCCTGGGATGATTGGCGTCAGGGCGGCAGTTTCGGCAGAGTGGATCGTATGGCTGCACGAGAACCAAGCGCGCACGCTGGCTCGTCACCATCCGTCGGAAAAGCGTTCCTATGGATTGGGTATCTCCCGGGGGTGCCGACCTGCGCAAGAACTTGTACCAGACCTGACCTGCGTGAACACGGAAAGCTGAGGGGCTGACAGAGTATTTCTGTCGGTCCCTCAGCTGCTGGGTTCGCCCAAGAAGGCCCTGACTTGCACTTTTCCTTGCGCAGGTGGTGCCCCCGGCGAAGGACCCAGTACATGGGGACGCGTGGAGCCGTTGGCCGGGGTCGGTGAGCTTGTGATTCAGGCCGTTTTCCGGCTGGCCCGGTAGTTCCATCGGCGTGGCGAAGATTTGGCGTAGTTGGCGATCCGACGGACGCGAGTGAGGCCACGGTCTTGACCGATACGCTTCCGTCCGGCTGGCGGCTCTGCGGAAGCTGCGGCACGTGACGGGGCCGGACCAACTCGTCCTCCCCCCCCAGCAGATGGCGTGAGAGTCGGGGCAGAGATAGGGGGCGGGCCGCCCCCATGGAATCAACCGCGGAGCGTACGGGCCCACCTGCCGGGCAGAGTGGCCGGGCGTATGAGGGGTTTCGGCCAAGATAGAGGCGGCACCCCGAAAATGCACAGGCAGCTCTGCTCCCGCGACGCATTCTCGTTAGGTTGTCAGCCTTGGGGACACCGGGCGGAAGGTCCCGGCGCAAGGGGCGGAGGATCGATGGAAGCGCGGGAGACAACCTTCGAGCGGCTGATTCAGGGGGACAACCAGTTTCAGATTCCGCTGTATCAGCGCACCTACAGCTGGGATGTCGACGACCATCAACGGCTGTGGGACGACATGGTGGAGCAGGCGACGGTCGGCTCGGACGCATCGCAGGCGCCCAGCGGCCATTTCCTCGGCTCGCTGGTGCTCGATCCTCGACCGCCCATGCCCGACACCGTCCAACGCTGGGTCGTCATCGACGGTCAGCAGCGGCTGACGACGCTGATGCTGCTTGCCTGTGCCCTTCGTGATCACGTGCGGACGTTCGACGAGGCCAAGGTCGATCTCATCCATCGTCGGTACCTGATCAACGAAGAGGACTACGGTGGCCTCGACGCCTACCGTCTGCTCCCGACACAGGCCGACCGGCCTTCGTACCTCGCATGTGTGGACAACGATCCCCAGGCGGGTGGGGACGACAGTATCGGCGTCGCCTACCGGTTCTTCCTGGCAGCGCTCGCCGAATACGACCCTGCCGGTGAGTGGGACACCGTTCGTCACATCGACCAGGCGTTGCGGCACCGGCTTACGCTGGTGACGATCACCGCAGGGCCACAGGACAACGCCTTTCGAATCTTCGAGTCCCTGAACAACACAGGCAAGCCGCTGAGCCAGGCCGACTTGCTGCGCAACTACGTGTTCATGCAGCTTCCGCGTCTGGGTGAGCATGTGTATGACAAGATTTGGCTTCCCCTGCAGACGGAACTCGGTCCGGAGCGACTGACTACTCTGGCGTGGCTGGACCTCGTTCTGCAGGGACAGTCGCGGGCCACCATCAGCGAGGTCTACCAGGGGCAACAACGGCGAATGGGCCGGATTGTCGCTGCTTCCGATGAGGAAGGGCTGCGGGACGATCTGGCTCGACTCCGGCGTCTTGGCCACCTGCTCATGCGGGTCTTCGAGCCGGAGCGCGAGCCCGACGTGGAGTTGCGCGCGGTGCTGGAGCGTCTTGTCCAGTGGGGCGGCGAAGCTCACTATCCTCCGGCACTCCACGTTCTGGACCGAGTGGATCGTGGGACGGTCGAGCCCAGGGAGGCCGTCGAAGCGCTCAGCTTTGTGGAGAGCTTCCTGGTCCGGCGCATGATCTGTCGGGAGCCGTCGCACAGCGTTCGGCAGATTCTGGCCACGCTGCCTTCGGGTATTGAGCGGGACCGTTCGCTGCCGGAGGCGGTACGCCGCTACCTGTCCGGCCCGCGGCGGGGGTGGCCACGGGACGAGGATCTGCGCGAGGCGATCCGTACCCAGCCCTTCTACTGGCAGGGCAGCAGCCGCCATCGCGCCTATGTGCTCAGGCGGTTCGAGGAGGACTACACGGCTCCGGAGCCGGTCGACTTCTCGCGGGCCTGGGCGACCATCGAGCACGTACTTCCGCAGCGGCCCGGACAGGAATGGCTCGCCATGCTCGCCGAGGACGCCGAGGAGGGGGAGCGGGCAGAAGAACTGCACGAGACGCTGGTTCACACTCTGGGCAATCTGACCCTCACCGGTGAGAACACACGCCTGTCCAACCATCCTTACGAGCGCAAGCAGCAGATCTTCGACCAGAGCGCCCTGCGGATGAACCGGGAGATCGCCGCCACCGAACGCTGGGGGAGGAAGGAGATTCTCAGCCGCGCCGACCGGCTCGCCGATCGCGCGGTGCGCATGTGGCCAGGGCCCGTCGCGGGTGACGACGGCCAGTCCGGTGAGCGCTCAGAGTGGCTGAGGCTGAGGAAGACGCTGGCGACCCTGCCCTCCGGCAGGTGGACCACATACAAGGACCTCGCCGCGGTGACTGGAGCTGGCTCTCCCCAGACCGTCGGAAACTATCTGGCCACCCGCACCGATGTGCCCAACGCCCATCGGGTACTCCGGGCCAACGGCACGTCTTCGCCCGACTTCGCCTGGCTCGACGGCCGTAAGGAGACCCAGCGGGAGGCGCTCGAGCGTGAGGGCGTCCACTTCAACGGCGCGGTGGCCGACCCTGAGCAGAAGCTGACCACGGAAGAGCTGGCCGATCTAGCCGGTCTTGACAGGCCCCGTGAGGCGGAAGAGGAGGCCGCGGCAGCTTCCGAGGCCGAGGGCACTATCACCGACCGTGCGGAGAACTTCGGCAGGTTGCTCAGCACTCACCACCCCGACCTCGCCGATGGGTTGCTGACCCTGCTGCGTAAGTGGGAGGCGGATGGAGGGTGGCTTGGATACGGTGCCGCCGAGGAGACGAGCTGCGCGCCGATGCTCCGCGAAGGAACCGGCTCGCAGGGTTCGATTTGGCCCGTGAGCATCTATCCGCGATCGGGAGTCGTCGAAGTCGTCTTCGCATACTTGGCGAGGCGGGAGCCTTTCACCAGGCCAGGGCTGCTTGCGGAACTCCGTGACCGGATCCGGGCGATTCCTGGAGTGACGTTGACCGTCCCCGATGCGGAATTGCCCCGGCGACGGCCGAGCTTTCCGCTGGCCGTCCTGCGCGGCGGTGGGCTGGTCCGGTTTGCCGAGACGCTGGAATGGTTCCGCCAACAGAGCCTGTGATGTACGGCTAGCACTCGGGGTGTCGGCGGCCTTATTCGTCTGGGTCGCTCAGCCCGGCGAGGCGGGCGGCGATCTCCTGGGTCTCCTCATGGTCTCGCCGAGGACAACGCACATGTCTTCGTGGAGGGCGTCCAAGACGCCCTCCACCTCGGCGCGGTGGCCTTCGGAGAAGAGCAGGGCGGGCCGACCCTCTCATCTTTGGGTACAGGCCTGGATACACTGTGTAGCAACAGCGCGCTCGACCACCTCGACCGGAGGCAGACGTGGCCCCTGCCTGGGAGGCTGACCCGTCCGCGTTATTCCAGCGGCGGCTGGGGAGACCAGCCGAAGAGCTGGGAAACTCCGATGGCAATGACGAGTGCCCGGACATCTGGCAGCTCGACAATGGCGATGTTGCTGTGATCGGCAGGGATCTGACAGCCGTTTACCGCACACGTCTGCCTCATGGCGTGAACCTCGCTCCGGATGAGCGGCTGGTCGTCATCCCAGGGAACATGCTCAGCGCGGCAAAGAAGGACATCCCCGATGCTTGATCTCCTTGCCCCTGTCCTCGCCACTGAGCAGGGTGAACGGCTCACTCGGCCCGCCTACAAGCAGGACTTCCGGGAACGGGAAGAGGCGATCCGTGACGGGAGTTCCTGGAAGCTGGAGCGCCGGCAACACTTCGAGGAGCAGGGAAGTCCGAGCCGGGACGCCCTGCGCCGGGGCGACTGGGATGAGGCGCTCCGGCTTCTCGCCGACCGGCGCGACACCCTTGCCGCGGCTGTTCAGGAGGAGACACGCAGGGGCTATGCCTTTCATCGTGTGCGGGTGGTCGAGAAGCCGCTGACACCGTACGTGCAGTGGGAACTCCACTCCCAGCGGCAGCGCGCGCAGTACGGGCAGCGGATCAGGGTCGTCCCCGCCGAACGGGTGGCCGCTTCGGAGAGCACTCACCCACTCCCGGAATTGGTCGTGCTCGGCAGCCACACCCTCTTCCAGGTCCTGTACACCGAGACTGGAGTTGCGAACGGCGCGATCCGCTACACCGACCGTGATCTTGTGACGCGCTGGGAGAACTACATCAAGGCGCTCTACGCGGTGGGTGAAGACGTGATCTCCTACTTCGACCGTGAGGTGGCGCGCCTTGACCCGCCGACGCTGAGCGCAGGAAGGGAGTAGGCCGATCGCAGCGCCAGGCGGAGGGGGCGAGCAGTCCGGCAGCACCCATTCCGAGCTGTCGGGATCCTCACGTGACGTCGTCCAGGCGAGGAATGTCCACGGAGGCATCCACTTCCACGCGCAGGGCAAGCCGTACCAGGGAAGTTCCGCGAGCCCCACCCCACGCCAGTTACCGGCTGACGTACGCGGATTCGTCAACCGCACCGATGAGCTCGGCGAGCTGAACGCCGTTCTCACCAGCGAGGACGGCGGTCCGCTCGTCGTCTCGGTATACGTGATAGCCGGCACTGCCGGCGCCGGAAAGACATCGCTGGCACTGCGCTGGGCACACCAGGTCCGAGAGCGTTTCCCGGATGGTCAGCTGTACGCCAATCTGCGCGGCTACGACCCCGGGGAGCCGGTCGCGGCACGCGATGCCCTGCACCGCTTTCTGACCTCGCTCGGTGTCCCGGCCGATGC
Source organism: Streptomyces milbemycinicus (assembly GCF_002154605.1). Classification (GTDB taxonomy): domain Bacteria; phylum Actinomycetota; class Actinomycetes; order Streptomycetales; family Streptomycetaceae; genus Streptomyces; species Streptomyces milbemycinicus. Next base: position 21,448 of record NZ_MUNE01000066.1, read on the forward strand.
CGTACCGCAGGACCTCGACGCTGCTGCCGCGTTGTATCGCTCATTGCTGGCCGACCGCCGGGTACTGGTCGTCCTGGACAACGCGGCCACCCTCAGCCAGGTCAGGCCGTTGCTGCCCGGGAGCGCACACAGCCTGGTGTTGGTCACCAGCCGCAGCCGCCTGTCCGGCCTCGCCGTCCGCGACGGAGCCCGCCGACTCACGCTCGGTGTGTTGCCGGAGGCGGAAGCGGTCGCCTTGCTGCGGGCCGTCACCGCTGGGTACCGGCCGGTGGACGACGAGCGGCAACTCGCCGAATTAGCCCGGCTTTGTGCACGGCTTCCCCTCGCCCTGCGTATAGCCGCGGAACGCGCGGCCAGCCACCCCCACCTGCGGCTCGTCGACCTGATTGCCGACCTGCGCGACGAATCGGCCCTTTGGGACGCCCTGAGCACGGGTGATGACGAGGAGGCCGAAGCAGTCCGCACCGTCTTCGCATGGTCCTACCGCGCCCTGTCCGAGCAGGC
>NZ_MUNE01000660.1:0-13029 GCF_002154605.1 Streptomyces milbemycinicus
CGCACCCGCACCCGCGCCCGCACCCGCGCCCATCCGCTCCACGATGGCCACCGCGTTGACACCCCCGAACCCGAAGGCGTCGATCTGCGCGACGTTCAGCTCGGCGCCCTCGATCCGCTCCCGTACGAAGCGGAAGTCCGCCGCCTCCGCGACCGGGTCGGTCAGACCGAGGGTCGGCGGCACCTGGCCTGTGGACAGCGACTTGAGCGCGACGATCAGGCTCAGCAGCCCCGAACTGCCCGAGGTGTGGCCGGTCATGGACTTGATGGCGGTCATCAGGGGCGACCCCACGTCGTGGCCGAAAACCTCGGTGATGGCCGTCGCCTCCGCCTCGTCGTTGAGCAGGGTGCCGGTGCCGTGCAGCAGGACCAGATCGATATCGCACGGTTTGACGCCTGCCCGCCACTGCGCCTCGTGCACCGCCTCGGCGATCCCCTTGGGGTCGGGGGCGGTGACATGACGCGCGTCGCAGTTCATGCTGACGGCGCGCAGCCGCCCCAGGGGCGCACCGGTGGCGCCCCCCTGCGACATTTCTCCCTGCGGCTCGTCCCGCCGCAGCACCACCGCCGCCGCGCCGTCGCCCATCAGCACCCCGCGGCGCGCCCGGTCGAAGGGCTGGACGCGCTCGGGCGGCTCGGCGTGGACCCGGTCCAGGAGGCCGAACATGGACTCGGTGAGGGTGTCGACCCCGGCCACGACCACGGCGTCCTCGGCGCCGGTGGCCAGCAGATCGGCGGCCAGGGCGAGCGCGTACAGGGAGGCCGAGCAGGCGCCCGAGAAGGTGTAGCTGCGCTCCGCGCCGAAGCGGTCGCGCAGCGCGGCGCCGAAGTGCAGCCGGTCGGGGTCGAAGGGGGTGCCGTCGCGCCAGGCCAGTTCGGCCGAGCGCAGCTCCCGCAGACCGGTGCCGACCAGGACCGGCACCCGGCTCAGATCGTCGCCGAGGCCGGCCTGGGCGGCGGCCTCGGCGACGGCGCGCAGCAGCCACGCGGTGGCGCGGCCGGGTATGTCGCCGCCCGTGGCGGGGCGGTCGTCGATCTCGTACGCGTGGCGCGCCCGGTATCTGTCCGGGTCGAAGCCGCGCAGTTCGCATCGCCCGCTGGTGCCCGCGCACAGCGCCGCGAAGACCTCGTCGACGCCTTCGCCCACGCTCGCCACGGCGCCCGCGCCGGTCACCAGCTGGCTCATGACCAGTCCGTGTCGCGCTTGCCGAAGATCACGACGGCGTTGTTGCCGCCGAAGGCCAGGCCGTTGTTCTGCACGATCTTCACATCGGCGTCGACGGCCCGGTTGGGCACGACGTCGAGCGCGCACTCGGGGTCGGTCTCCGCGTGGTTGATGGTCGGCGGGATGAAGCCCTCGGTGAGGGCGAGGGAGCAGGCGATGGCGGCCAGCGCGCTGGCGGCCCCCATGGTGTGGCCGATCATCGACTTGACGGATACGGTGCGGGGCGGGTCGTCCTCCCCGAAGACCTGGCGGATGGCGCGCGCCTCGGTCACGTCGTTGGCCTTGGTGCCGGTGCCGTGCGCGGAGATGAAGTCGACTTCCTCCGGCTTGACTTCGGCATTCTCCAGGGCGATCCGCATACAGCGGGCCACGCTGTCCTGGTGGGGCGCGACGGGGTGGTGCGCATCGCAGTTGAGGCCGTATCCGAGGACTTCCGCGTAGATACGGGCGCCGCGGGCGAGCGCCGATTCCAGGCTCTCCAGCAGCAATATGCCCGCGCCCTCGCCGGTGAGGATTCCCTTGCGGTCCTTGTCGAATGGCTGACAGCGCTCGGGGGCGATGGTGCCCAGCCGGTAGAAGCCGGTGAACGTCTTGCGGCACAGGGCGTCGGCGCCGCCGCACAGCGCGAAGTCCACATCTCCGCCGCGTATGGCGTCGAAGCCGTAGCCGATCGCGTAGTTCCCCGCCGCGCAGGCGGTGGGAAGGGTGACGGCTTCCACCCGGGTGAGGCCGAACTCCTGGGCTATCGCGGCGGAGAGCCGCCCGGCGGGGACCCGGCGGGCGATGACGGCGTCCATCTGCTCGGGCCCCTGGTCGACCTCCACCTCGACCAGGTGATCCAGGTCCCTGGACTCTCCGTCGGTGGTGCCGACGGAGATCAGCGTCGGGACGTCCCGCAGGTCGTGCTCGGTCAGTCCGGCGTCGGCCACCGCCATTCGGGCGGCCGATACGGAGAACTGGCTGGCCCGGCCGAGGGTCCGGACATCGAGGTGCCGGATCCACTCGCCGGGGTCGAAGTCGGTGATCTCGCACGCCGTGGCGTGGTCGAACCCCTCGGTGTCGAAAGCGGTGATCGGCTTCGCGGCGCTCTTCCCGGACCGCAGTCCGGCGAGGAACTCGGCGGTGCCGACACCGATGCCGGACACCGTTCCGAGACCCGTTATCACGACCCTGCGGGCCGGCTCACCCTGCATATCGCCCTGCCTTCGCTTGAGTCCGCCACGGTGTCCGTTACCAGCCGGCCGCTTCGGAGACGACCTCGTAGACACCCTCGAGGTTGGTCATGCGGCTGAGCTGCGCCTGCGGGATGACGACGTTGAACTCCTTTTCCAGGGCCGCCAGAATCTCGATGGCCCGTAGCGAATCCGCGTCGTGTTCTTCCTTGAAGAGGCTGGTCTCGGTGACCTCGTCCGGATCTATCTCAAGGATATCCGTGACGATTTCCTTGATTGTTTCCTGGCGCTCTTCGACGATGGCGGCCATTACCGCGCACCTCCATTTTTGGGCATGGGCAAAGCGAGGAACGTGCCCATGACGCTAAGCGCCGGTTCCAGATCGCGACAACCCCGGAGTCCACTAGCTGTCACACCCCTCGCCTGAGGTGACCGATTGGTAACCTCGGCTGTCATATACCTGCCGCCCATAGGCCGTTCACAGGTGTTGTACGCAGTAAAGCTGCAGCAAGTTGCCAACAAAAGGGGTACGGACAGCACCGTATCGCCCGCAAAGCCGCGCGGACGGCCCGCCCGAGGCGCCGTCAGGCGACTCGAGGCAGCATGAGGCCACGCCGGACGGCCGCGGCACGCGCGGCCGCGGCGCATCTCTAGGGGGACCACTAAAGACCCTGGAACCCACGAGATCGAGCCATATCGCCCCGCTGGGAGGGCGGACCGTTGCACGGCTCAGGCAGGTCACTCGGGGTATGGCTCCATGAGCCCCGCGCGCACAGCCCGCACTCCGGCCTGGAAACGCGACTCGACCCTCAGGTCCCGCATGATGTCGGCCACATAGCGCCGGTACGTACGCACCGAAAGCCCGAGCTTCCGGGCCGCCGCGTCGTCCTTGTACCCCTCGGCCATCAGGGTCAGGACCTCGCGCAGCACCCTGCCCCGCGCCCCGCCCTCGAAGGACAGCGGCCGGGTCGGCCGCTGCGCCGCGTCCCACATGCCGCACAGCAGCCCGTACAGCATGTCGGCCACGGTCGAGTTCTGGATCATCGAGGCCCGGGACCCGCCCGGCTCCCCCGGCGCCGCATCCGGGGCGATGACCGCGGCGCCGTCCACCACGACCAGCTCCTGGCGTACGGCGCTGGACACCCGGACCTCCACGCGGGGCCCCAGCTCGCCCACGGTCCGCTGCCAGCGCGCGCCCCGGATGACCGCCTGCGGACACAGCAGCCTGACCCGGACACCCTTGTCCAGAAGCTGCGCGAACGTCTGGGCGGTCAGCTTGGCGTGCTCGTCGGAGGCGACCTCCGGCAGCGACCAGATCACGTCCTCTTCGGCCCGCAGCACCAGCCGGGCCACCCATCCGGCCACGGCCTCGCCCTCCACGGGCAGGTCGGCCGTCACACAGGCGAGAGTGGCGCGCCGGTGGTGGCGCACCGCGGACTCGAGCAGGTGCAGCGCCTGCCCGAGGGTCTGTTCGAGGTGGTCGGCCCCCGTTTCCGGCTCCGCCCGAATCGCCCCCCTCACGCCCACTTCCCCCTCAATTCCATCAATGGGCGTACCGTCGTCTTGTTGAATTCGAAATTGGCTCAAAGGACACCCCCCGGTTCCTTTTTCGGCACAGTAACGAGGGTGTGCACCCGATCGCAAGGCATACCCAGCGGGGTATACGAGCCCTATCATCGGCGGGAATATACCGGTTCTCAGGCTTCACTCAGGCCGAGATAAGCCTTGTTCTTGTGCCCAAGAGGCTGCGGCTCCCGGTCCCCATTGATAACTTCGCTTCAAGCCAGCACGAGTCCCTTGCCGTACGACGGCGGACCCACTCACCCCCGGGTCCCGAAAGGCGCCGCACACATGGCTGCACAGAACACCGCGACCACCGCCGCCGCGCCGGCCGACCCGCCTCGGTCGCCGACCGGCCGCCAATGGCTCGCTCTGTCGGTGCTCGTCCTGTCCCAACTGGCGGTATGGCTGGACAACACCGTGCTCAACGTCGCGCTGAAGACGCTGGCCGACCCGGACGAAGGTCTCGGCGCCAGCCCGAACCAGCTGCAGTGGAGCATCAGTTCGTACACGCTGGTCTTCGCGGTGCTGCTGTTCACCGGCGGGGTGCTCGCCGACCGGTACGGCCACCGCCGGCTGCTGCTCATCGGCATGCTCGTCTTCGGCGCCGCCTCCGTCTGGGCCGCCTACTCCGGCTCGGCCGACGAACTCATCGTCGCCCGTGGGGTGATGGGCCTGGGCAGCGCCCTGATCATGCCCGCGACGCTCGCGCTGATCGCCCAGGTCTTCGACGAGCGCCACCGCGCCATGGCCATCGCCATCTGGTCCGGCTCCAGCGGTATCGCCATCGCCACCGGCCCGATGATCAGCGGCGCGATCCTGGACCACTTCTGGTGGGGCGCGATCTTCCTGGTCAATGTGCCGATCGTGGTGCTGTGCGCGGTGGGCTCGTTCGCCTATCTGCCCGGCGCGGTCGCCAAGGTCCGCAAGAAGTTCGACCCGCTGGGCGTGCTGTTCTCCACCGCCGGGCTGTTCGCCGTCGTCTGGGGCGTCATCGAGGGCGGCCACCGCAACGACTGGACCGGCCCGGCCGTCCTCGGCTCGCTGGCCGGCGGCGCGGTCCTGGTCGCCGTCTTCGTTCTGATCGAACTACGCGTGTCGAGCCCCGGATTCGACGTCCGGCTGTTCCGCAATGTGCGGTTCACCGGCGCGAGCGTCGCGGTGATGCTCACCTTCTTCGGGGTGAACGGCTCGATGTACTACACCAGCTTCTATCTCCAGGGCGTCCACGGCCAGACGCCGCTGGAGTGCGGCCTGTCCATCGCCCCGGTGGCCCTCGGCGTGCTGCTGGGCGCCCCGCTGTCGGCCCGGCTGGTCCGGCTGTACGGCGTCCGGGCCGTGGTGACCTGCGCCATGCTGATCGCCACGGTGGGCTTCTTCGGCTATGTCTTCCTCGACGAAAACAGCGGCCTGGGCCTGTTCTGGGTCTTCCTGGTCCTCCAGGGCCTGGGCATGGGCGCCGCGGTCGCCCCCACCACCGAGGCCATCATGTCCGTCCTGCCCGCGGACCGGACCGGCGCGGGCTCGGCCGTCAACAACTCGATGCGGCAGATCGGCGGCGTGCTGGGGGTCGCGGTCCTCGGCTCCGTCCTGGCCGGGGTGTACCGGAACGAGATCACCCCGAAGCTGGACGGTCTGTCCCCGGAGCAGGCCGACGCCGCCGGGGAGTCGCCCGAGGCCACCCGGCTGCTCGCCCAGCGGCTGTCCCTGCCCCGGCTGTCCGACTTCGCGGACCAGGGCTTCGTCCACGCCATGCATGTCGCATCCGTCGTCGGCGCCGCCGCGGCCGCCTTCGGCGCCGCGATCATCTGGTGGACGTTCCGCCGGACCCCCTTTCCCAAGCGCGCCGCCGAAAACGGCTGAGGGCACGCGCCGCCGACCACGGCTGAGGGCATGGATACGTCCGATCCATTGGCGCCCTTCCGGCCTCGCCTCTACCTTCTGGCCGAAGTTACGTACAATGTTCGTAATCTCGAACGCATCGCCGCCGGAAGGGACTTGTCGTGTTCCGCACCCCCGTCCGCACCCGCGTCCGCCACAGGCTGACCCTCGGGGCAGCAGTACTGGCCCTGCTCGCCTCATTCGTCACCGCCACCGTCCAGTCCGCGCAGCCCGCCGCCGCGGCCGACGGCAGGCCGTACACCAACCCGGTCAAGGCGCAGAAGGGCGCCGACCCCTGGCTGGAGTACTACAACGGCAACTACTACCTGGTGACGACCTCGTTCACCGGCGAGCTCACCATGCGCAAATCGCCCACGCTGGCCGGTCTTTCCACCGCGCCGAGCGTCCAGGTGTGGTCGATTCCGTACTGGCCCAGGCGGAACATCGACTCCGCTCGGTTCAGCCCCAACGCCGAGGTGCGGATGAGGACTTCGCCCCGCCCTGGTACGGGGTCCGGGACCTCCTCCAGGCGCAGCACTTCGGGTCCACCGGTCTGGTGGAAGCGGACGGCTCGGTTCATGACATGACTCCTTGGTGCTCCGAGTTCACGCCGTCGTGGCGTCGTGGGAGACGGTGACGACGATCTTGCCGACCTGGCCGCTGGCCTCCATGTAGCGGTGCGCCTCGGCGATGTCCGCGAGGTCGTAGGTGCGGTCGACGATCGGGGCGAAGGAGCCCGAGGCGAGGCCCGCGTTGACGAACGCGACCGCGCGGCGCAGCCGCTCGGGGTCCGTCGTGATCTCGAAGAGTGTGTAGGTGCTGCTGGTCAGCGCCGGGAAGGACTGTGCGCGGGGCAGCGGGGTGGGGCGCGGGTCGAGGGCTCCGTAGACGACCAGGAAGCCGCCGGGCGCGATGCCCTGGGCGAGGGTCTCGACGCCGGGGCCGGCCACGGGATCGAAGGCCAGCCGGACACCTTCGCCGCCGGTGATCTCCTTGATACGGGCGGGGATGTCCTCCTCGTCGGTGACGATGACGTGCGCCGCACCGGCGTCCAGGAGGCGCTGCTTCTTGCCGGCGCCGCGCGTGGTGGCGATCGGGATCGCTCCGACATGCCGGGCGACCTGGATCGCGGCCAGGCCCACGCTGCTGGAGGCCGCGGTGATCAGGACATGGTCGCCGGGCCGCACCCGGCCACTCTCGACGAGGGGACCATAGGCGGTGATGTACGCCATCCACACGGCCGCCGCCCGCACCGGGTCGACGTCCGCCGGGCGGGGCACCACGGCCATGGCCGGAAGGATGACGTGGTCGCCGTAGGTGCCGTACTCGCTCTGGAGGAACGCCGGCACCACCGCGACCGGGTCGCCCTCGGCGAGACCGGCCACGCCCTCGCCGACGGCCTCGACCACGCCCGCGGCCTCGTAACCGAGCGTGGACGGGAAGACCGGCTGGTAGAAGTAGCCGCCCTCGCGGTACATGATCTCGGCCCGGTTCAGGCCGATCGCGTCGACCCGGATCCGCACCTCTCCCGCCCCTGGAGCGCCCACCTCCACCTCGCGGAGGGTCAGGACCTCGGGGCCGCCGAGCCGGTCGAACTGTACGAGTGTTGCCATGGTGCATCCGTCCTAGGAGCAAGGGGATCGGGAAACGCACCGCGTCAGCGGTACCTGTACCCACCTTGCACCCAAGGTTCGATGACCGTCAAATTTTGAGCACCATCGAAATACACCCCGGGGTCCGAGACCAGAGAAACCCCAGACCAGGACGGGTCAGACCGCGCCCGCCTCACCCTCCGCGACCGAGGCGGCCAGCACGGCGGACAGCAGACCGGGGAACCGCTGTTCCATCTCGTCGGTACGCAGGGTGTTCATCTTCGCGGTGCCCAGGTAGTACTGCCTGATCACGCCCGCCTCGCGCAACACGTTGAAGTGGTGCGTCAGAGTCGACAGCGACACCGGCGCCTGGAACGTGCCACAGCTCATGTCCTCATCCGCCCGGGCCAACTGGGACACCACCATGCGCCGCACCGGATCCGCCAGCGCCTCCAGAAGCTGCTGGAGGGAGACCTCCGATACGTCGGGGTGCTCCACTATCCGTGCAGCGGCGCGAGGGCGGGCCACAGTGACTCCTTGAGATGGTTCTGCGCGTCAGCTCATAGTACGACCGCCATCGAAGCACCTCGGCCACCGGCCGACGAGGCTTGTCGGAGGTGCTGGTACGCATCGCCGCCTGCGGGGTGTGCACCATGGAGGCCAACCTGTACGCGGGACGCATGGCCGTTGCCGCGTGTCGTCATCGAGGTGTCGGCGTGTTGGCACGCAGGAGGGCGGCCCCGAGCGGAGTGAGGGTGTGCAGCACGAAGGCGCTGTTCGGTGGCTGACGACGAGGCCGGCGCCCCGCAGAGCTGTGGCGTGCTGGCTGGCCGATGACGCCGAGACCCCCACCGCACGGGCGAGCTCGCCAGTGGTGGCTCCGGCGGCGACGGCATGCAGGACGGCGGCCCGGGTGCGGCCCAGCAGGGCCGCCGGCTCCGCATTGGCGTAGCTTCGCTTTGCGTCGGCTGCGCTGCGCCGTGCCTGTGCGCCGTCTCGCGGCATTCGGCTCGCGCGAGTGCGGCTTTCGTCTCGGACCCTCCGGGCCCAAAGCGCCAGCGAGAAGGGGAAGGGGGCGGCTGGCCCGGTGTTCCGATTCCTCGGCCCGGCGGATGGCTGAACTCAGAACAGGCTCCGCTGCGCTCCGCCGCAGCTGCTGCCGCGCGGTGGCCGACCGGTCAGCCCAGCGGAGCGCTGGACCGAGGCGCGGGAGCTCGACGAACGGGCGGGCACCGGCGGGCGGGATCGGCTCTCCCTCCACCCCCTCTCAGAAAAGTAGTTGATGTGGTACTTGATGTAGAGCAAGCACTTTTTTAAGAGGGGGGGGTGGGGGAGGCCCCGAACCGGACCGGGGACGCCCACCGTTCCAGGCGACCATCCGCCATACGTCCGCCCGCCCACCGTTCCGCCGCGCGCTGGCCGGTGAGGGCCCGTTGGGCCGGACGGCGACGATGCCTCGGTGCCCCTCCCCCTTCTCGCCGGCGCCTTGAGACGATCGCGGCTACGGGGTGAATCGGATGGTTACGCCGGCCCAGCCGTCGGGGCTCGCGTACTGCCACGTGCCGAGCTCGTCCGCCATGAGCATGGCCTCGGAGTACAGGGCTCCGACGAGGAGTTTCCAGGGCTCTTCTCGCTCGGCGGTTTCGTCGTGGGCCAGATCACGGAGTGACTTGTCGGCGGCCTTGAATACGGCCGTACGGATGTCCACGTACCGTGGCGTGTGGGCGGTCCCTGTGGTGACCCCCTTTTTGCTGATGAACGTCCATTCGGCGTGCCAGGGTCCATGTGGCATGGGTTGGTCGTCCGCTCTGGCGAAGTGTTCGGTGAGTTCTGACTGCGCGGGGCCCTGAGTTTGCGGTGAATACGGGACACAGACACGCCGTGGCGTCGGCGTGTCACCGTCCGAAAGTCACCGCAAGCTCAACCACCGGACCCGCGCCCCTGTCGGGGTGTTTCCGTGGCGGAACGGAACGGTGTTCACCCGGCAGGGGCAGGTTCTACGCGGGGGTGATGCCTCGTTGGCGCTGGGCGTGAAGCCGCGCGATGGCCCGTAGTTGCCGCCGCTCGTACGTGGTGGCGGGGCGTACGGATGCCTGGGGCGAGCGCCAGGTGAGGCCAGTGGGGCGGGTGAGGCAGACGAATGGCCCTACGAAGTCGGTGATCGTGCCGGGCATGTCGTAATGCCGGTCGTAGACCTCCATGCCGACCGCGAGGCTGGGCGGGGTGCTGGTCCTCTTCGTCACTTCGGCCCCCGCCCCAGATGCTGGGCAATCTGTTCGCTCAGGGCGGCGGACTGCTGCCACAGTTCTTCAAGGGTGGGGCGATCGTCGCCGCCCTGCCCCTGCGGTCCGTCGTCCTGCCCCTGCTGCGGTGGGGGCGTTGCCGGAGTGGTCATCTACGCCACCACCCTGACGCCATGGATGACGCGCGGGCCGATGTCGATTCCGTGCACGGCCAGCCATAGCGTCCGCCGACGCTGCCGCCGCAGTCGGCGCGCAGCGCGCTCCTCGCGTTGCTCGTGCGCGAGGACGTACGGCCGGACCATGGCGGGACCGGCGTCGTCCGGCGCCCCGGAGAGGGCGGGCTGTGCGGGTACGTGTGGCACGCGGGCCAGACGCGGCATCGTCGGCGTGTGCTGGTGCGGCGCGGCGCGGTGACGGCCCGACGGTGGCAGCAGTAGACGTAGCAGCGCTTCGAAGATCCACGCGATAGCCTCTGACACGCTCATCAACCTCCCAGGGGTTGTGGGCCACGCCCCCGGGCCGCGGTGCATGCGGTTGCGGGGGTCTTGCGTGTGGCCGGTGGTGTGGCGCGACTGACCGCCCGGATCAGCACCGGGAGTAGTCGATTGGTCACCAGAAGAGCACAACTCCCCGTATGCTGGGCAGACTTAAGTGGGCAAATTCAGATTCGCCCTGCATTGCAACACTGCGTCAGGTCGCCGAAGCAGGAGGTCACGGCGTTGGATGAGACGACCACCCCAGAGATCTTGAATCCCCTCCAGCGCTTCGGGGCGGATGTGAAGCGCGTACGTCTTGGGCGCAAGCTCACGCAGAAACAGCTGGGCAAGGCCACGGGCTACTCCGATGGGTACGTCAGCCTGGTGGAAGCCGGGAAGCAGATGCCCAGCATGAGGTTCGCCAGGGGGTGCGACCTGGCCTTCGGGACGAATGGCCTCTTCGTGGGCTTGTTGAAGAGAATCGACGAGGGAGACCATCCGAGCTGGTTCGTCCCCTATCTCGAACAGGAGAAGAAGGCGACCCGCATCTACGACTACTCGGTCAGCACCATCATGGGCATCCTGCAGACCGAGGCGTACGCCCATGCGATCTTCCGCGCCGGGTACCCGCATGCGCGCGCCGACGTGATCAAGGGCAAGGTCGATGCCCGCATAAGGCGCCGCGAAGTGATGGAACGGGAGAACCCACCCACACTGTGGGCAGTCTTTCACGAGGCATGTCTACGGACGGTCGTAGGCGGACCCGCCGTCATGGCGGGCCAGCTACAGCATTTGATCACCTCGACTGACAGCCCTGACATCGACATCCAGGTGATCACCTACGCGGCCGGGGCCGCGGCGGCTCACATGTCGGCGTTCACGCTACTCGTGTTCAGCTCCGGCCCAACCGTCCTGTACACGGACGGGCCGCACGGAGGCAGGCTGTACGACAAGGAGGCGACGGTCGCGGACTCCCTGCGTCACTATGAACGGTTGCAGGCGCACGCACTACCCCCGGATGATTCGCTTGCCCTGATCAAGGATTTGTACAAGGAGTACACCTTATGAGCGCTGACATCGACCTCACCGCCGCCGAGTGGATCAAGTCCTCGTACAGCGGGTCCAATGGGGGGCAGTGCGTCGAATTCTCCCGGAGCTTCGCGCCGGTCGGCGTCGTTCCCGTCCGGGACAGCAAGGACCCGCACGGTCCGGCTCTGGTGTTCCCGGCGGACGGCTGGTCGGCGTTCGTCACCGCCATACGGTGCGGGGAGTTCCCCGCCACCTGATTCGCCCGACAACTCCCTTCCGACGCACGCGGCTTGTGATCTTTTCCTTGCCTCGGTCCGTAACCCAGGCATAGCCTCCGGGCACAACGACCGTAATTCGGAAGGCAGTTCCCATGCGTACAGCTGTCATCACCGCGCCAGGACAGGTGGAAATCAGAGAGATACCTGTACCGGACGTGGGCGACTCGGAGGTGCTGGTACGCATCGCCGCGTGCGGGGTGTGCACCATGGAGGCCAACCTGTACGCGGGACGCATGACCGTCTACCCCGCCGCCGCCGGCCATGAGATCGCCGGGTGGGTCGAACGGGTGGGCGCCAAGGCCGCCGGGCTGGACGACATGCCCGCGGTCGGCGACCTCGTCACCATCGACGGTCTGCCCCGCTGCGGCACCTGCCGCAGCTGCCGGGCGGGGCAGTCCGCCATCTGCGTCGCCCTCCAGGGGCACAAGCGCGAGGACGGCGCGATCACCATGGGCGCGGGGCTCGCCGACTACATCAAGGTGGACGCGTCGCGGGTGTGGTCCGTGGGCGACACCGACCCGGCCGTCGCGGCCATGGGCGAACCGCTCGCCTGCGTGGTCCACTCGCTGCGCCGCGGTGGCTTCCGGGCGGGCGACCGGGTCACCGTGGTCGGCGCCGGGTACATGGGCCATCTGCACCTCGCCGTGACCAAGGCGCTCCAGGCGCGCAGCGTGGCCGTGGTGGAGCGGGACGAGCAGCGGCTGGCCGCCATCGCCGCGGCCGGCGCGGACGCCGCCGTCACCCCCGGCGATCTGAGCCAACTGCCGCGCGCCGATGTGGTGTTCGTGACCATCGCGTCCAAGGAGGCCATCGCCGTGGCGCTGGCCTCGGTCGGCGACGGTGGCCGCATCGTGCTCTTCGGCGGCTCCCCCGACGGACCGCCGGCCGAGCTGCCCGGCTACGAGGTGCACCGCCGCCAGCTGACGGTCACCGGCTCCTTCAGCCACGATCCGGAGGACTGGCGCGCGGCGGCCGAGCTGCTGCGTGGGGGCGCGCTGACGGGGCGGCTGGAGACGCTGGTCACGGCGCGGTACGCGCTGGACGAGGTCGAGAAGGCGCTGAAGCAGGCCGCGGAGACGCCGGTCTACCGGGTCGTCGTGACGCCGTAGCCGCGCGGGCGGCATTCCCACCACTACCGAGAGGACCACTGTGCCCCCGCACGAGAACACCCTGCGCGTCGGCGTGCAGCTGCACCCCCAGCACACCGAGCTCGACCAGCTCCGCACCGCCTGGCGCGAGGCCGACGCGCTGGGCGTCGACTCGATCTGGACCTGGGACCACTTCCTGCCGCACCACGGCGACCCGGCCGGCAACCACTTCGAGTGCTGGTCGCTGCTGTCCGCGATGGCCGTCGAGACCAGCCGGGCCACCATCGGCCCGCTCGTCAGCTGCACCGCGTTCCGCAATCCGCATGTGCTCGCCGACATGGCCCGCACCGTCGACCAGCTCAGCGGCGGGCGGCTGGTGCTGGGGCTCGGCGCGGGGTGGTTCGAAGCGGAGCACACGGAGTACGGCATCCCGTTCCCCGGCCCGGCCGAGCGCGTCGACGCGTTCGCCGCGGCCATCGCGGCGGT
>NZ_MUNE01000660.1:13040-13506 GCF_002154605.1 Streptomyces milbemycinicus
CACCCTGGAGCTGGTGGCCCGCGAGGCGGACTGGTGGAACTGGTACGGCTGGGCCTCCGAGGATCCGGTCGCCGACTTCCGCGAGCTGAACGGCGTGCTGGACCAGTGGTGCGAGCGCGTGGGCCGCGACCCGGGCGAGGTGGCCCGTACGGTCATGGTCAACCCGGACCAGCTGCCGCTCGTGGAGGGCTTCGCCGAGGCCGGTGCGGTCCATGTGGTGCTGTCCCTGGCCGCGCCGTACGACCTGCGCCAGGTGGAGGAGCTGCTGAAGGTGCGCGAGGCGCTGGGCTCTGGCCCCGGGCGGGCTTCTTGACGGCTGGCACAGCGGAGCCCCGCGAGGTCCTGGGGCGGCGCTTTCGCCTGCTCATGGGGTGTCTGCTGCTGTCCACCCTGGGCAACGGCCTGTGCTTCCCGTTCACCTCCATCTACATCAGCGAACTGCTCGGGCTCGGTTCCCGGGCCGCCG
>NZ_MUNE01000661.1 GCF_002154605.1 Streptomyces milbemycinicus
AGTTCCTCGCGGACCCGGCCGGCGTCCGGGTGGCCGAGGGCGTCGAACATGGTCAGCGCCTGCCGCCAGGTCTCCCGGGCGCCGGGGACGTCGTCGGCGGCCAGCTGGGCGCTCCCCAGGCGGTACATGGTCTCGGCCGCCCTGACCCGCTCGCCGCGCTCGCGGCGCAGCTCCACGGCGTTGCGGTAGCAGACGATGGCCTGCTCGTGGTCGCCGAGGCGGTGGTGGGCGTAGCCGAGGCTGTCCCAGGCGGCGGAGGCGCCACGCCCGTCGTGTGCCTGCTGCAGCATCCGCAGCGCCTTCTCGCAGTGGACCAGGGTCTGCTGGTACTGGCCGACCATGGCGTACGCCCAGCCGACGTTGTTCAGCGCGTACGCCTCCCCGCTGCGCTGGCCGACCTCGCGGTACAGCTCAAGGGTGCGCTGCGCGTGGTACAGCCCCTCCTCGTGGCGGCCCTGCCGCTCGCCCGCCAGGTTGAGCGCGACGTGGATGAGGGCCTGGCCGGCCGGGTTGCCGGTCTTGCCGTGCAGGTCCAGGGCGCACATCAGGTGGTCGCGGGCCCGGTCGTACCGGGCCATCCGCAGATCGGCGAGGCCGAGGCCGTGGTGCGCGTGCGCCTGCCCGGCCAGGTTGTCCGCACGCCGCGCCGCGTCGAGGGCCACGGCGTGTACGGCGCCCTGGTCGTGCCAGTGTCCGCGCTGGTCCAGGAACTCGGCGAGCGACCAGGCCAACTGCCAGGCGTGGGGCTCGAAACCGCTCTCCGCCGCCTGCTGCTGTGCGGCGACCAGCACATGGTGTTCGGCGGTGAACCAGGTCAGCGCTTCGCCGTAATCGGCGAACGATTCGGTGCAGACGCCGGGCTGCGCCGCGGGGAGGGTGAGCGGCGTGCGCTGCGGGGTGAACACCCGGCCTGCGGCGACGGCGGTGTGCAGATAGTGGTCGAGCGTACGGTGCAGCGCGGCGCGCCGGTCGTCCTCGGAGTCGTACGCCTCGGCCAGCTCGGTGGCGTAGGCGCGCAGCAGATCGTGCAGCGCGTACTGACCCGGGCTGCGCTCGGTGAGCAGATGGGCCCGGGTCAGCTTGAGCAGCAGCCGCCGGGCCTGCGGTACGGGCAGCCCCATCAGGCTGGCCACGGCGGCCGCCGAGATGTCCGGGCCGGGGTGCACACCCAGCAGCCGGAACAGCCGGGCGGCGTCGGTGCCCAGGGTGTGGTACGACCACGAGAACACCGCCCGGACGTCGGTGGTGGCGTCACCGCCGTCGAACGCGTCCAGGCTGCCGCGCGCGTCGTGCAGCTCGCGGGCGAGGGCTTCGAGGGAGAAGCCGGGGTGAGTGGCCGCGCGGGCGGCGACGATGGCCAGCGCCAGGGGCAGCCCCGCGCACACCGTGATGACGTCCTCCACCGCCTCCGGCTCGGCCGCCACCCGCTCGGAACCGAGCCTGCGGGCGAGCAGTTCGCGCGCCTCGGCCCGGTCGAGCAGATCCAGCGGCAGCGGCTGGGCCTGCTCCGCGACGACCAGCCCGGTGAGCTCGTTACGGCTGGTCAGCAGCACCAGACAGCCGGGCGCCCCGGGCAGCAG
>NZ_MUNE01000662.1 GCF_002154605.1 Streptomyces milbemycinicus
CCGGATCAGCAGCTCCCACTGTTCGCGTTTGCCGGGCCCCGCGCCCCAGGAGGCGGGCAGCAGCGAGAGATGTGCGCCGGCGTCGGCGTGGGCCCGGAACAGTTCGGGGAAGCGCACGTCGTAGCAGGTGGCCAGGCCGATCCGGAGGCCGTCGAGGTCGAAGGTCACCACCTTGGAGCCCGGGGCCACGGTCCTGGACTCGGTGAAGCCGAACGCGTCATACAGATGGATTTTGTCGTAGGACGTCTCGACTCCGGGGCCGGTGACCAGCAGGGTGTTGGTCACCCGGCCGTCGGGTGCCGGGGTGAACATGCCCGCCACGACCACCAGACCGGCGTCCTTGGCGAGCTGCCGCACCTCGGTGGCCCACGGTCCGTCCAGCGGTTCGGCGAGCGGGCCGAGCCGCGTGCCGAAGCAGGCCATCGCCGCCTCGGGGAACACCACGAGACGGGCGCCGGCCTCCGCCGCGCGGTATGCCTGCTCGCGCAGGACGGCCAGGTTCCGCCGGGGCTGCGGGCCGGTGGTGAGCTGGCTCAGGGCGATACGCATGGGACATGGGCCTTTCTGTTTCTGCCGGTGGCGGTGGCGGTGGCTGAGCGGGGATCTGCATACCCCTCGTGAGCAGGGTTACCCGACGGTCACCCGCTTTCCGGCGAAGGGAGAAGGCCATGTACCCCGTGATGAGACCCCACCACATCGCTCCTCGGCTCACGACCGGAGCGTTCATGCTGAACTCCGGTCTGCGCAAGCTCCACGCCGACGAGCAGACCGAGCAGGGGCTCCACGGCATGGCCGCCGGCGCCTATCCCATAGTCAACCGGATGTCGCCCCACCAGTTCACCAGGCTGCTGGCCTCCACCGAGGTCGCTCTGGGCGCGGCGCTCCTGTCGCCCCTGGTGCCCACCGCCCTGGCCGGGGCCGGGCTGACCGCTTTCGCCACCGGGCTGGTCGGCTTCTATCTCCGCACCCCCGGCACCCATCAGAAGGGCAGCCCGCTGCCCACCGACGAAGGCGTCCCCCTCGCGAAGGACTTCTGGCTGCTCGGCATCGGCCTGGGATTCCTCAGCGACCGCCAGGCGTGGGCGTGGCCGTGCCCGGCGGCGTGCCGACACAGAAAGCCGTGTCGGCACAGAAAGCCGTGCCGCCACAGAAAATAGCGGAGCGGCGACTCGGCGGCGTGCGCCCCGCAGGTCAGGGTGTGTACGAAGCCTCGCGCGCGGTGCGCACCACGGCCTGGCCCTCGGCCCGGCCGAGCAGCCCGGCCGTCACATGCTGGAGTCCGGCCTTGGTGGCGAACGGGGCCGCGGCCCAGATGTCGTCGAGACGAGGTGCCGTCGGACTTGACGGGGTTGGCGACGCCGGACGAGGTGCCGCCGAAGACAACAGCGGGCTCGGTTCGCCGGAAGTAGGCGTGTGTGGGGTCCTCGGTGCCCTCGTGGAACGGCGCCAGTTCGACCTCGCCGAGGGTGTAGTGGAGCGCTTTGTCCGGCACGGGGGTGAGCGAGGGCAGCAGATCGCCCGACAGAGCCGCGTTGCGGTACAGCCCGAGCCGTAGATAGTCCCGTCCGGGGTCGCGGGCCACCAGGTTGACGGGGCCGTAGAACAGGGTCTGTGTCGTCGGGTCGTCGAGGGCTTTTTCGACCCTCAGCCGGAAGGGGATCGAGACGCGGACCGTGCCCGCCTGGGCGACCGGCGGCGCCAGCGGCTCCGGCGGCTTCCAGGCGATCGTCAACGGACAGCGGGCCCAATGCTTCGGGAGATCCGGGTTTCCCTGTGGCCGGGGGCGGTACTGCGGCCCGTGCGGCCCCCGGCCCCGCCTGTCAGGCGTTGGGGTCGAACGGAATCCCGGACGGCTTGGCCTTCTCGAGATGGCTGTTGAAGTTGCCGTCCTTGAGGCCGAAGGTGGCGCTGCCGAAGTCGGCCTGGCTCAGCTTGTCACGTATCCCCGCGGGGTAGCCGTTCCAGCCGACCAGGGTGGGGAACTGCCAGGTGTGGTAGTGGTTCTCCGGCGGCTCGTCGCCCGAGCTCGCGGCGCGGAAGGCGTGGGTGCTCAGACCGTCCTTGTGGTAGACGACCTTCGGGTGTGTTCCGTCCCACGGGATCTGGTCACGGCTGTGGATCTGGAAGTTGCCGTGGGCGGAGGTGGAGACGTACTGCGCCTGGTTGTTCTGCACCCACACCACGACGTGTTCCCAGTCGTGGCGGTGCCCGCCGATCGTGGCCTGGTCCTTCTCGAAGTAGAGGCCGTAAATGATCGCGCACCAGCCGTTGTTGCACTTGTAGCGCGAGTATCCGTTGGTGTTGTCGAGGTCGGACTGGTCGTGGCACTGTCCGTTGGGGTTCCCGGACGGGTTGAGGCCGCCGTTGAGGGTCCCGTCGGGTCCGATGGCGGGGGTCGGGTAGCAGCCGTCCGTGTCGTAGTCGAAGGCCGGCTGGAATGTCTGCTCCATTCCGTCCGCGTTGCCGGGCAGCGCCTTCGGGGGGTCGGCGAGCGCGCTGCCCGGGAAGGCGATGACCAGCGCGACGGCGCTGCCGAGGATGAGCGGGACCTTGCGGATGCGCGACCTTGTCTTCACTGTGTCCTCCTGAAGGACCGGGGGGTGTGGGGCAGGCCGTTCAGCGTTGGCATGCCCGAGTCAGCCTCTCGATCCTTCCCTGACAACGTCAGCGGCGACAGATGTCGCCGGGGTGAAGAGTCAACCAATGGGGAACGTGGGGGAGTTGGGCTCGATCAGACGGCGGACCAGCCGTTGTCGACGGGCAGGACGGCGCCGTTGACGTTCCCGGCGGCGTCGGAGGCGAGGAAGACGATGGCGGCGGCCTGCTCCTCGGCGGCGGCTATCCGGCCGATGCTGCCGGCGTGCGCGCCGAGCACGGCCGGCCCGTGGGCGCCCGCTTCGGCATCGACCCGGATGGCGGTCGCGGTGCCGCCGGGCGCGATGGCGTTGGTCCGGATCCCCTGGTCGCGGTACATCACGGCGAGGGACTTCACCAGGCCCACGACGCCG
Source organism: Streptomyces milbemycinicus (assembly GCF_002154605.1). Lineage (GTDB taxonomy): Bacteria > Actinomycetota > Actinomycetes > Streptomycetales > Streptomycetaceae > Streptomyces > Streptomyces milbemycinicus. The sequence goes on from NZ_MUNE01000662.1 coordinate 3,009, forward strand.
TGCTTGGAGGCCGTGTACGCGGCACCGGCGGCGCTGCCGCGCAGCGCCGCCTCCGAGGCGGTGAAGACGATCGAGCCGCGACCTGCGGCCAGCATGTGCGGCAGCGCCGCGCGCGTCAGCAGAAAGGGCGCCGTCAGATTCACCCGGATCACCCGGTCCCACTCGGCGTCGTCGGTGTCCGCGACGGCCGAAAAGCGGTCCATGATGCCGGCGTTGTTGACCAGGACGTCCAGGCCGCCGAAGGCCGCCACGGCCGTGGCGACGACCTGGTCCACCACCTGCTGATCGCCGAGATCGCCGACGACCGCGCGGGCGGTTCCCCCCTCGGCCGTGATCGTCTCGACGGCCTGGTCGGCGCCTTCCCGATCGAGGTCGGCGACCAGGACCTTCGCCCCCTCCCGGGCGAAGGCGAGGGCCGCGGCCCGGCCGATCCCCGATCCCGCTCCGGTGACGATGACGCTGCGCCCCTGAAGGCCGGTGCTGCTGCTCACAAGATGCCCACTTTCTCCGCGCGGCAGACGGGCGCTCCGTCGTGCGTCCGTCCGGCGCTCACCCTAGGGGTTTTTGGCACTGACTGCCATAGTGGCATTCATGGGCGAAAATAAGGGGCCATGCCCGGCGCCGACCGCCGCGAGGGCCGAAGCCGCTGGCTAGGGTGGGAACCGACCGGGAACGCCCACCGGACATGCCCTCAAGCAGCGAAACGGGGACCACTGTGAAGCAGCCTGGAACGCGGGCGGTCGCCGCGGCCGGCCCGCCCCGGCCGGCCGGTCGCCCGCCGCTGACCGAACGGCGCAAGGCGGCCACCCGCCTGGAGATCGCCCATGAGGCGGTACGGCTGTTCGGCGAGCGCGGGGTGGCGGCGACCTCGGGCGAGGACATCGCCCGCGCCGCCGGTATCTCGCCCCGTACGCTGTGGCGCTACTTCCCCTCCAAAGAGGAGTGCGTCCGTCCGCTGCTGGCCGCGGGCCTGGAGACCGTCGCCCGGCGGCTGCGCGACTGGCCCGCGGACCGCTCCTTCTGTGACGGGATCCAGTGGGACCTGCCCCCGGCCGCCGACCCGCCGGAGGCCGCCTCCGCGCTCCGGACGCTGATCCGCTTGCTCCCCGAGGAGCCGGGGCTGCGCGCCGTCTGGCTCCAGGTCCACCATGACGCCGAACCCGTCTTCACCGAGATCATCGCCGCGCGCACCGGAGCCGATCCCGCGGATCTGCTGCCGAGGATCAAGGCGGTGATGCTCAACGGGGCCCTGCGCGTGGCCGCGGAGGAGTGGGCCCGGCGATCCGCGGAGGCGGACGGGGCCGCCGCCGCGGAGGCGTTGCGGCAGGCGTTGCTCAAGGCCACCGAAGGCCTGGCCATCTGACGTCCCCGGATGCGAGGACCAGGGAGTTGAGGAGCGAGGGCCAGGTCAACTCCCCGGGTGCGTGACCGGCGCCAGCCACATCCCGACGATCGCGTCGATCAGCCCGGTGGCGGTGTCGTGCCATGTGGCACGGGGCGTCGGGGTGTTCTCGGCGAGGGCGCGTTCCCGCTCGGCGCAGATGTGCAGGATGAGCTCGCGCGCCATGGCGCCGCGCTCGGCGCGGATATCGGCGGGCAGATCGGGCAGGCGCCGGTTCACCCCTTCGACGACCTGCGGAAGCGACCCGGAGGACAGGGACTCCTCGACGATGATCTCGTGGAGTGCGGGGTCGGTCATCACCTGAGCGCAGAACCGCGCGTACCACGTCGGGCTGCCCAGGGCCGCCAGATGCTCGGGGACCGGTCGTACCAGGCAGGCCACCCAGTCGCGGATGTCGTCGGAGTCGTCGATCTCGGCCAGCAGCCGGGTGCGGATCCGCTCGATCTGTTCGGAGTGTTTACGCGCGATGGCGCGCACGAGGTCGGCCTTGGTGCCGAAGTGATAGCCGACCGCGGCGTTGTTCCCCTGCCCCGCGGCCTCGCTGACCTGACGGTTGGACACCGCGTACACCCCGCGTTCGGCGAACAGCCGCTCCGCCGCGGTCAGGATCAGCTCCCTCGTCGCGCTGACCTGCTCAGCCCTTGCCGTCCTGCCGGCCATGATCACCACCGCACCGGGACTTCTCGCAGCCCTCCGACGGCCAGTCCCTCGAGCCGCCGCAGGTCCTCCACCGCAACAGCGGGTTCCAAGGAGGGAAGCCTACGCAACAGCACCTCCAGGGCCTCCTTGGCCATACGGTCAGGCAACCCCATCCGCACGGCCCGAGTCAAGCAGTTGCTTTAAACTCCTCGGTGACGCCTTCAAGCGGCGCCGCACCGTGGGGACGGCGGCTCCCTGTCGACGGCGGCCAGCCGGCCACTCACCAGCTCGCGCAGGGCAGCGGCCGGCGGCCGCTCCTGGCACAGGAAGACATGGTCGCCGGCGAAGTCCCGCGGCTGGGGCGAGGACGGTGTGCTCAGCCGCCACCGCTCCAGCTCCGCGGGGGACAGGCTCTGGTCGTCACGGCCGAACCACACGTGGTAGTCCGTGCCGCCACCCGCCGGCATGGCGGGCGGTTCGCGGTACGTATCCATCAGATGCAGGTCCTGGCCGAGCATCGTGACCGCGAGGTCGAGCATATGCGGATAGTCGAACAGCTCCGCGGGACAGCCGCCGTGGCGCCGCAGCTCCGTGACGAGTTCTTCCCGGGTCCTGGTCAGGAACGGGGCGCGCGGATGCGCCGCGAGCCGCGCCGTCGTCGCCGGGGACCGGGACCCCGACAGTACGACGTCCCTGATGTGGCCCCGCCGTTCGCCTGGCAGCGCCGAGACCAGGGCGTGGGCGAGGAGGGCGCCCAGACCGTGCCCCACCACCACGGCGGGCCGGTCGACCCAGCTGCGGAACGCCGGGAGGAGCCGCTTGACCGCGTCGTCGAAGCTGCGCACCGGGGGAGCGTCGGTCAGCTCCCCCCGGCCGTCCAGTTCGAACGAGACCGCGGCACAGCCCGACGGCAGGGCCCGCGCCAGCGGAAGCATGGACAGCGCGGTCGCGCCCGCGTAGTGGAAGAAGAGCACCCTCAGGGGCAGTCTGGGGTCTCCGATCAGGAGGTGACCGTCAACCGTCCTGACACGCATGCCATTCCCCCTGTCTGCTGTGGCTGTCCGCTTTTCCGGGCCCGGTTGTACGACGGTCGGCCATTAATGGACGCGGGACTCCCGGAACGTACGCTTCTTGTCAGTGAATTCTCTTGGCGCGGGCCGCGGAAGAGCTCGTCCGGTGTCAAGGAAACTCTTTTACCGAAAAAACGGGTCTACTTGATCAGGAGTTGTGCTGAACCAAGGGTGTGCTGCGAGCGAGGAGATCCTGTAATACGTCCGCCGACACTGTCAACTAATTCAGCCGACCTCGGACACATCTTCCCCATATCGGGCATTCCAGGGCCTGTCGGTCGCAGTTTTTTGGATCCGGCGCGGATGAACTGGCGGTGTTCCCCTTACGGTTCGCTTAGGATCCACGGTTATGTCGCCCCCCCAGCACAACCCCGGAGAGCGTCCACGGATGTCAGGACGTCATGACGCGGCAGAGTGCTTCGCGCGACGCTTCCAGCGCCTGCAAGAGGTCATCTACCCCGCCGACTTGGGCAGGCCGTACACGGAGCGGGAGATCGCGGAAGCCGTCGGGATGTCCGTGAGCCAGATCAGCAATCTGCGCAACGGCCGCTCCGTCCCCCGGGCCGACCGGGCGGTCGCGCTGGCCACCTTGTTCGGGGTGCGCGTGGAGTACTTCTTCTCCCCCGACGAGGACCCTTACGCACGCGATGTCGAGCGGCACCTGCGGGCCATCGAACAACAGCGGCGTGGCGAGCCCATCGGTCAACTGAACCGCGCCGCCGGAGGCTCGACCCTGCTCGTCGGCGGTCCGGCACCGGCGAACGCCGGGCTGCTCGACGACGACCAGGTCCGTCAGATCGCCGAGGGCGTGGCCGTACTGCCCCACGACATGCGTGAGACCGTCCACACCCTGGTGGACCAGCTGCGCCGCGTCGCCCGTCAGCACAAGAGCCGTGAGGGACAGCCACGGTGAATCGGCCCCGCCCGAAATCTCCGCGGGAACCGGCCTCCTGACAGCGCGCCGAAGGAAGGGACGACAGCGTGCGCATGCGGTCCGAACGGCGCAGGGTGCGGGCCCTGTTGAAGGGCCTGGGTCTACCGCCGCATCCGACCCTCGCCGAGCTGCACGCCGCCTACGAGGCCCGCTTCCAGCGGGCGCTGCGACTGATCGAGCAGGAGGTGGCGCCCGGCGAGCCGACCGGACGGTACGAGCAGTACCTGACACACGACCGCATCTACTACCCCAAGCACACCAGCCGCGCCCATCAACTGCTGGTCGTCTGCCATGAACTCGCGCACCTGCTGCTCGGCCACCTCCCCCGGTACGACGCCATCGACCCCGCCGTGGTGCGCCGGGTCCTGGGGCGCTCCCACTACGACGACCCCACCGAGCACGAGGCCGAGACCATCGGCACGCTGCTGTACCAGCAGCTGAACCTCGCGCCCGAGGTCGGCCCCGCAGCCCAGCTCGCACCGTCCCTGGTCCACCGCGAGGGGCGCCATGTCTGAGGCGGGTGACGTCCACACCCTCGCCTACGCCACCGTGAGCGCCGTCATGTACGGGCTGGCCGGGTACAAGGCACTGGCCTGGGTCGCCGAACGGATCCCCGCCCTGCTGCTGATGGCCGTGGGGGCCCTGGCCGGCGGCGCCGCCTTCACCGCCGCCACCCCGGCGGTCTACCGGTGGCTCGGGGAGACCAGCGGAATCTCGAATCTCGCGACCCTCGTCGTCTACACCCAGGTCATCGTGTGTTTCGGCTGCCTCCGCGCGCTGGCGCTGCTGTGGTCACCACGGCGGCTCGCCGCCGGCAAAGGCGGTCGGTCACCTCGGGGGATCGGTATGCGCGGCGCCCTGCGCCGGGTCCTGCCGCGCTATGCCGCCGCCGTCGCCGTCATGTGGTTGCTGTTCCTCTCCGCCGACCTGCCCGCCGGCGAAAAGCCCCTGACCTTCGACACCGCCTTCGCCGACCGCCCGCCCGTGTTCGCCTTTCTGCTGGTGTATCAGGCGGCCTTCGGATGGGCGCTGTGGTCGATGGTGTACGTGTGCTGCCAACGTTTGAAGGATGTTCACGATCCGACCCTGCGCGGCAGTCTGCGCCTCCTGGTCATCGGCTGCACATTCATCGGCAGTTATGGCGTATGCAAACTCATCGCGATTTTCGGCGCGGTGCTCGGTAGCCACGCGCTGGACGTCATGTCCTCCGATGTGGGCCCCGCGCTGTCCTCGCTCGGCGGGGTGATCACGGCCACCGGATGGACCCGTGCCGCTCTGCGCACCCGGCGACAGCGCCGGCGCGACTTCTACGCCCTGGAGACGCTGTGGACCACCGTCACCCAGGCCGACCCCGGAGTCATCCTCCACAGTCCGCCCTCCGGCTCCGCCTGGGAGTTCCACACCCTGCGCCGGGCCCATGAAATCCGCGACGGACAGCTCGCACTGCGCCCCTGGACCTCCCAGCACATCGTGAACGCCGCACGGCGCCTCACCGACGAACAGGGCCTCGGCTCACCCGACCGCGATGCGCCGGAACACGACGCGCTGGCCGCCGCGGCGGGCATCAGGGGAGCTCTGGAAGCCCTGCGGTCCGGGCGGCCCCCGGGCATGCCCTGTGAGCGGCTGCCGGGCATCGACGTGCCGCCGCAGGCCGAACGCCGGCACCTGGTCGCTGTCGCTCGTCAGCTCGACAGCCCTCTCGTCGCGCGCGTTCTCGCGGAGGCGGAACAGTGAACTCCGCCTGACGCGCCGTATGGTGGGAGCGGTTGCACGCCATCCAGCGTTCGTTCCCTCCGACTCGTTCCCCAGCGTGAGGTTCCGGTGTACACACGGCTCGCTCTCGGCATGCCCGATCGTGCCTCCTGGTTGATTCTCCTCGGCTTCCTCGCCGCTTTGACTCTGCTGGTCTGGCTGATGGCGCGGTTGATCAGATCCCAGGGCGGCCTGCGGCCCACCTGCCGCCGTATCGTCTGGGAAGTGCGGATGACGCGACGGGCGTTCGCCGAGCCCTTCCGCGTCTTCAGCCGCCACCGCCGGTGGGCCCGGATCCTCTCCGGCTATCTCGCCGACCCCGCCGCGCCCGGCACGGCGCTCGCCGCACTCGACCACGCCGACTCCACCACCGACGACGGCTGTTACGCCCTGGCGGTACAGCTGAGCCCGGCCCGCGAGCAGGTCCGCGTCGTCGTGGCCGGGCGCGATCCGCTGCCCCCCGCCGGGCCCTGGCAGAAGGCCACCGCCGAACCGGGGGAGTGGTCCTGGTCGGCCTCGGCCGCCTCCGTCGACCCGTCCGATGGTCCGGAACGCATGCTGCTGGCCGTCGGTGTCGACCGACGGCAGCCCGGTGCCGTCCTCGTGGACTGGATGCGCGGCCCCGCCGCCCTTGCGGTCGAGGGCGACCCCCACGCGTCGCGCGGTGTGCTCCAGGCCCTGGCCGCCCAGATCGACCACCTGCCTGACGGTCCGCCGGTCCTGGTCGCCCGCGGCGTGCACCCCCGCCACGCCGGCCCTGATCTCGACACCCTCCTCGACGCCCAACCGGAGGACGCGGTCGCCGAGTCCTCGCTGACGCCGGTCGTCGTGTGCTGGTCCCCGACCCCGGAGCAGGCCGCCCGGATCTCCGAACTCTGCGCCGCGGGCCGCCTCCGCGCCCTGGTCGGCGGCCGTGTCCCCGGCGCCTCCTGGACGTTCCACGCCGAGCCCGGCGGCCGCCTCCTGGCCCCCGGCCTCCACCTCGATCTGGAGTCCGCCGCCCTGCCCAGGGCCATCGCCCGCACCATCCGCCGCGACCGTCGGCAGCCGCCCGCCGGGACCGCCGTCCTGCGCCCGAGCCCGGCCGCGCCGGCCACGGTGCCGGCCGACGCGGTGCCCGGACCCCGTACCGAGGCCGCGCAGCCGCAGGACGCGCGTGCCGAGGGGCCGCGGGACGCGGTGGTCCCGGTCCAACGGGACTACGCCGATGCCGACTTCGCGGCCGATTACGCAGCCGATCTCGAGGCGGACTTCGCGGAGCCTGCCCCCGCCCCCGCCCCGTCTCCGCCCTTCTCTTCGGCTCCGTCCGGCGCACGGGCCGCAGAAGAAGCCGCGGAGGAAGCCGCAGAAGAAGCCGCAGAAGAGAAGGCCGGGAAGGCCGAAACAGTCGCCCCGCCCGAGACGGCCGAGACGGACCCGGTCCGGAACGAAGACCTCGGGGACGACGGCGATCTCGCCGAGCCCGCTCCCGCCGTGCCGCCGTCGCGGTCCGGCGGCATCTCCGCCGCATCCGGCACGACAAACGAACGGACTTCTTCGCAGCCGTGAGACTTTTTGTGAGCGTTGCCGAGAGCGACGTCATGCTTGATGTGAGCGGTACCACCACCGCCCGGGCCGTCGCCGTCCGTCTGGCCGAGATGGGTCATGCCACGGGCCCTCAGGGCGCCGAACTGTTCCTCGGGGACCGGCCGCTGCCCGCCGAACTGCCGCTGGCGGCGCCCGGGGTGCGGGACGGGGCCCGGCTGGGGCTCGGTGCCCCGGCGCCCGGGGACGGGGGTGCGTACGGGCCCGGGCGCGAGGAGTTGCCGCCGCCCTCGCGGTCCGCCGACGGCGAGCGGCTGCCGCGCGGCCCCCAGGTCGAGCTGCAGCTCGTGGGCGGGCGCGGCGCCGGGCGGGTCTGGCTGCTGCGGCCCGGTACGTACACGGTGGGCCCGGAGCCCGGCAGCGCGGTGCGGCTGGAGGGCCGCGACGTACCGCCCGCGGGGATCCGGGTGACGGTCCGCCCGGACGGGGGTGTGCTGCTGAACACCGGTCAGGCGGGCGCCGCCGTGGCGCTGTCGGTGCCCCAGCCGCCCCCGGAGCGGCCACGCGCCGACGCGGCCCCGCTGCCGCCCGCGCCACCGCCCCCGCTGCCGGATCCGGACGCCGACCGGCATGAGCCGGTGCCGCGTGGCTGGACACAGTGGCCGCTGGACGGCGAGCTGGTCTTCGGGGAGTACCTGCTGCGGGTCGCGGAGCCCACCGAGGCCGACGCGGCGGTGACGGTGTCGGCCGACGGCGCGTTTCTGGACTTCAACCGGCCGCCGAGGATCATCCCGCCGCTGACGCCGGAGCGGTTTGTGCTGCCCGCGCCGCCGACCCCGCCGTCGCGGCGGTCGATCCCGGTACTGGTGGTGGCGGCGCCGATGTTCCTCGGGATCGCCATGGTCACGTTCCTCGGGTCGTACTTCTATCTCATGTTCGCGGTCTTCAGCCCGTTCCTGGCCATCGCGAACTATGTGACCACCCGCCGCAGCGGGCGGCGCGAGTACCTGGCCGGCGTGGCGAGTTACCGCGCGCGCCGTGCCTCGCTGGAGGCCGACGTACGGGAGAAGGTCGACCGCGAGCGGCGGCTGAGGGTCGACGCGGGACCCGATCCGGCCACCACCGGACTGTGGGCGGTCGGTCCCGGCACCAGGCTGTGGGAGCGGCGGCGCGGCCACCCGGACCACCTGGCGCTGCGGGTGGGGACGGTCGCCCAGTCCTCGCTGCTGACCATCGACGACAGCTCCCGCGAGGACAATCACCGCTCGGTGAACTGGCGGATCCCGGATATGCCGGTCCAGGTGGACCTCGCCGCCGACGGCGTGGTCGGCATCGCGGGGGAGCGGGAGGCGGCCCGGGCGCTGGCCCGCTGGGCGGTGGCGCAGGCGGCGGTCCTGCACAGCCCCCGGGACGTACGGGTGACTGTGCTGACGGACATGGCGGGGGCGTCCGCCTGGGAGTGGGTGCGCTGGCTGCCGCATGCCCGCCCGGGGCGTGGCGGGGTGGCGGCGGCGCGCTCCGGCGGCCCGTCGGTGACGGTCGGCAACGACCCCGAGACCGTCGCCAACCGGGTCTCCGAGCTGGTCTCGGCCATCCGGTCGAGGATGCGCGCCCGGGACTCCGCGATGAGCGGTGCCCTGCTGAGCGAGCCGGACCTGGTGGTGGTGCTCGACGGGGCGCGACGGCTGCGCGATGTGCCCGGTGTGGTCCAGGTGCTCAAGGAGGGCCCGTCGGTGCGGGTGTTCCTGATCTGCCTGGACCAGGAGGAGCGCATGCTCCCCGAGGAGTGCGTCACGGTCTGCGCGGTGGGCGCGCGTGAGCTGACGGTGCGCCGTACGGGCAGCGCCGATGTGACCGGTATCCGCCCCGATCAGGTGGACACCGAGTGGGGCGAGCGGATCGCCCGCTCGCTGGCGGCCGTACGGGACGTCACCCCCGACGGCTCGGACGGCTTGCCGGACCAGGTGCGGCTGCTCGGGCTGCTGGACCTGGAGCCGCCGAGGTCCGAGGAACTGGTCCGCCGCTGGGGCAAGCGGCCCGCGTCCACCGGGGCGCTGCTGGGCGTCGGCTACACCGGACCGGTCACCTTCGACCTGGTCAAGGACGGCCCGCACGGGCTGATCGCGGGCACCACGGGCGCCGGCAAGTCGGAGCTGCTGCAGACCCTGGTGGCCTCGCTCGCGGCGGTCAACCGGCCGGACGAGATGACGTTCGTGCTCATCGACTACAAGGGCGGCAGCGCCTTCAAGGACTGCGTACGGCTGCCGCACGTGCTCGGCATGGTCACCGACCTGGACAGCCATCTGGTGGAGCGGGCGCTGGCCTCGCTGACCGCCGAACTGGTCCGCCGCGAGCGGGCGCTGGCGGAGGCCGGGGCGAAGGACCACGCCGAGTACCGGGCGATGCGGCGGCGCGATCCGGCGCTGCCCCCGCTGCCCCGGCTGCTGCTGGTCATCGACGAGTTCGCGACGCTGGCGCGCGACGTCCAGGAGTTCATCCCCGGGCTGGTCGGCATCGCCCAGCGCGGCCGCTCCCTGGGGTTGCATCTGCTGCTGGCCACGCAGCGGCCCGCCGGCGTGATCACTGCCGACATCCGGGCCAACACCAATCTGCGGATCGCGCTGCGCGTCACCGACGCGATGGACAGCCAGGACGTACTGGAGGTCAACGACGCGGTGACGATCTCCGGCGCCACCCCGGGCCGCGCCCTGGCCAGGACCGGCCACCGCTCGGTGCTGCCGTTCCAGACGGCCTTCGTGGGCGCGCCGCGGCTGGACGAGGTCCCCGGGCCCGCCCCGGCCGAGGCGCCCGAAGCCACGGTCTGGGCCGCCGAGCTGACCTGGTCGCTGCTGGGCCGTACGGCGGTGGAACCGGGCCCCGCGCACGAGGCCGAGGACGAACTGCCGCTGCTGGACGCCGATGAGGTGCCCACCGATCTGACGGCGCTCGTGGAGTCCGTAGGGGAGGCCGCGGCCTCGCTCGCCATCGCGCCGCAGCCCAGCCCGTGGCTGCCCCCGCTGCCGCAGACGATCACCCTGGAGGAGCTTCCGGACCGGCCCGACCAGCCGGGCGGCGGGCTCGCGTCGGTGCCCTGGGCGCTGGCCGACCTGCCGGGTGCCCAGCGCCAGGAGCCGCTGGAGCTGGACCTCTCCCGCTTCGGGCACCTGTACATCATCGGCACGCCGCGCTCGGGCCGCTCCCAGGCGCTGCGGACCATCGCGGGCGCGCTGGCCCGCCGTCACTCCTGCGCCGACGTCCACCTCTACGGCATCGACGCGGCGGGCGGCGCGCTGACGGCGCTGGGCGATCTGCCGCACTGCGGCGCGGTGGTGCCCCGGGCCGACTTGGAACGGCTGAACCGGCTGCTGGCGCGGCTCATCGCCGAGATGGGGCGCCGCCAGGAACTGCTCACCTCGCACGGCGCGGCCAACCTGGCCGAACTGCGCTCCATCCTGCCGCCCGCCGAGCGCCCCGCCCACACGGTGCTGCTCATCGACGGCTGGGACTCGCTGACCGCGCTGCTCGGCGACCACGACGGCGGCCGGCCGGTGCAGGAGCTCACCGCGCTGATCCGCGAGGGCGCCCCGATGGGCCTGCATGTGATCGCCACCTCCGAACGCGCCCTGCTGTCCGGCAAGGTGGCGTCGCTGAACGACGAGCGGCTGCTGCTGCGGCTGACCGACCGCAGCGAGTACATGCTGGCGCAGATCCCGTCCAAGCAGATCCCGGCCGTCGTACCGCAGGGGCGCGGCTGGCGCGGCGGCAGCGCCACCGAGGTGCAGGTGGCCCTGTTGAGCGCCGTGGGCGCCGGGCGCGACCAGGCGGAGGCGCTGCGGCGGATCGGCGTCGAGGCCGCCCGCCGTGATCTCGAGGTGCCCGCCGCGCTGCGCCCGGTGAAGGTGGCGAGCCTGCCGAAGCGGGTGACGTTCACCGATGCCTACGAGAAGGTGCCCGCCGGTTTGCGCCGCCCGCTGTGGGGGCTGCTCGGAGTGGGCGGCGACGACCTCGGCCCGGTCGGGGTGGACTTCGCGGCGGACGCCCCGTCCTTCATGATCAGCGGGCCGCCCGGCGTGGGCCGCTCCACGGCGCTGGCGAGCCTCGCGGTGTCGCTGCTGGCGGGCGGGGCGCGGGTGGTCGCGCTGACCCCGCGCGAATCGCCGCTGCGGGGCCTGGGCAGGCATCCGCGGGCCCATGTCATCGAGACGCCCGACCCGGGCGCGGACGAGGTGCGGCAGGCGCTGGAGGCCGAGGCGGGGCCCGTGGTGGTGCTGGTGGACGACGCGGATCTGCTGGCCCAGATGCCGTCCGCCGACTCGGTGCTGCGGGAGATCGCCTCCACCGGCCGGGACCGCGGCCAGGGGCTCGCGGTGGCGGCCACCGCCGAAACCCTCACCTCCGCGGGCATCGGCTGGCTCGGCCAGGTCCGCCGGGTCCGCAAGGGGCTGTTGCTGTCGCCGCAGTCGCCCGGCGAGGGCGATCTGCTAGGGGTGCGGGTCCCGTACGACCTGCTGCGCGGGCGGCCGGTCCCGGGGCGCGGGCTGACCGTCGACCCGGTCACCGGGGCGCTGGTGTCGGTGCTGGTCCCGGAGACGGTGCTGCGGTCGGACGGTATGGGCTGACCGGGCAGGAAGGACCCGGGCTCCCGCTCCGTGGTGAGGGGGAGCCCGGTGGGCGCCGGGTCAGCCGTTGTTGGTGCTGGCGGCGATGTCCTTGTCCATCTGCTCGACGGACTCCTTGATCTTCGTGAACTGGGTGGCGAAGCTGTTGATGCTCTCCACCGCCTGCTGCAGCGAGGCCGTCAGCTTCTCGTAGGCGGCCTTCATCGCCGGGCTGCTCTGCTGCATGAACAGACCGTTGTCCAGCAGCCCCTCCACCGAGGTCTTGGTGGACAGCAGATGCGGGTTGATGTCGTTGACGGCCTGGTTCATGACCCCGGAAACGCGCATGATCTCGGCGTAGTCGAGGTTGATGTTGCCTGCGGGCATGGTGTGGTTCCTGCCTTGTCTAGTCGTCTTCTTTCGTGACCCAGCCGGAGTTCTGGTCAGCATGGTCGCTGGTCCACTCCTCCTTGCGGCCGTCCGTCTCCACCGTGCGGGTGCCGCTGCCGTCCTCGTGGACCTCGATCGTCTCGATCACCTCATGGCCGTTCACATCGAGCGAGGACGTGGTCGTGCCGTGCACGGTCTGTTCCTTGCCGTCGTCGTCGGGCCCCGTGGTGGTGTAGGTCGTGGTGGAGTCCCGGTGGCCGGTGGTGGAGTTGTAGTCCGAGGTGGTGGTCCCGGTGGTGGTGGACTGTTTGCCGTCCGGGGTCTTGGTGGTGCTGGTGAAGGTGTCCTTGGTGTTCTTGTGGTCCCCCGATTCGGTGGTCTGCGAGTTGCCGGTGGTGGTGGTGACGTTGCCGTAGACATCGGTGGCGGTCGAGTCGTACGTGCCGTCGGGGTGGTAGTTGGTGGTGTCGGTGGAGGTGAGCCCGCTGCTGGTGGTGATGGTGGTGGTGATTTTGGTGGGCTTGCCGTCCGGGCCGTACTCGTAGGTCGTGGTGGTGGTGTTGCCATGGCCGTCGGTGGTCGTCCACTGGCTCTCGCGCTCGCCCGGCGGCTTCGGCGCATGCGGGTCGTTCGGGTCGACGTACCCCTTGGCGACCGCCTCCTGCCAGTCGTCCCAGATCTCCTTCTGCGTGCGATAGAGATCCGCGGCCAGCGACGCCTCCTGTTTGCCGGCCTCCCCGGCCAGCCGGAAGTCCCAGTCCGCCCAGCCCCGCGCGACGCCCTCGTAGAGGTTGTGAAGCTGCTCCAGCTTCTCCTCGGAGCGTTTGAAGGAGCCCTTCCAGACCTCGTAGTACGCCTGGATGGCGTAGGAGACGCCGCCCCCGCCCACCTGCTCGGTGGTGTAGTTCTGATTGCTCTCCCGGGCCTGCTTGACCTGCTCCTTGAGGCTGCTGGCCTTCTGTGCGACCTGGTTGAGCAGTTCGTAGTCGACAACGATGTCAGGCACGGTCCCCCCTGGGTCGGCTCGCTGCGGGCTCATACTGCCCTACCGTGACCAACGGCCCAAAAGTGTGGTCCGGTTCAGGAATCAACCATGTCTGACGTACCGTTCATTCCGATGAACCGCGCTCGCTCGTCGGTGAGTTACCCAAGTGTAGGTGCCCACCGGTGAAGCGCCCGTGCCACAGCTGACCGTCAGGGGGGAGGAGCAGCGTGCCGACCCGTCCCGGCGACTGGAGCGCGCTCGGCCTCAGCGGTGACCCGGTCCCGGGTGACCCCGCCATGCTGAACACCGTCGCCGACACCATGCGCGACCTGGCGACCTCCGCCGGGGTCGTCAACACCGGGCTGCGCGAACTGCAGACCACCGCGGGCGACGGACAGCGGTTCATCGGCGTCACCGCCGACCGGCTGCGCGAGATGGTGGACAGCCATCTGTACAACTTCGTCGGGCATGTCGAGGAGTCCTTCCGCAAGGCCGAAAACGCCATCCGCGTCTACGCGACCGCCGTCGAGACCGCTCAGGGCGAGGCCGACCAGGCGCTCTCCACCGCTCAGGGGCTGCCCGAGGACGATCCGCAGCGGCAGCCGCTCACTCAGCGCGCCGAGGACGCCCGCACCGACGTGTCCAACGCCGCGGGCGAGCTGCGCCGGCAACTCCATGACGCGGGCGCGATGATGGTCCAGCCGGTCAGCGACTGCGATCTGTTCTGGGAGGCGTTCCAGTGGCTGACGATCATCATTTCGGTGATCGCGGTCTTCACCGGCGGCATCCTCGGCATCATCGCCTGGGGCATGAACGCCGTCCTGCTCATCAAGACCATCGTGGACTTCAGCCAGGGCAAGGCCAGCGGGCTCGAACTCGGCCTGGCCTTCCTCGGCGTGCTCTTCCCCACCACCAAGGCCATCAACGTCGGCGCCATCATCAAGGGCCTCGGCAACGGCCTCAAGGGCGCCGTCGGCGGTCTGACCGGCGCGGGACGTGGCCTTTTCGGCCAGATCAGCCACTTCTCCTCGCTCACCGGCCTGCCCAAGATCGTCGTGGCCCCGATGGTGATCGGCGCCCATCTCGCCCCGCTGGTCAAGATCGACGTCATCGCGCTTGGCAAGGGCTTCGGCAACGCGCTGAAGGGCGGCTGGAACAGCGCGATCGGCGCGATCGGCAGCGACTGGGCGCGCGTCACCGCCTCCTCGACCGGCGCCTGGGCCAAGACCGGCGCCTACTCGCTGGCCAATCTGCAGCGGCTCGCCCGGCTCGGTGCCGCCACCCTCCTCCCGCTGAACTTCACCGAGCTCAGCGTCCTCGGCATCGGCGGCGCCGCCCGGCTCGCCTTCGGCGAGCGCGTCCTCGGCATCGCCCAGCCCGAGTTGCACGCCCTGCTGGCCAACGCGGGACGTACGGACGCGGCCCTGCGCGGTATCCCCCCGGTGCAGACCGGCCCCGGCGCCCTGGCGCCCACCGGGCTCATCCGGCCGCCCGGCGCGTTTCTGCCAGGGGGCGGCCTCCACCTCGGCGGCCTCGGTACGGGCACCCTGGGAGCCGTACCGCTGACCCCGCTGACCGAGCTGCCCACCGTCAACCTGGGCGCCCTGACGCCCCAGGGGCTCGGCGCGTCCCACGGCCTGACCACCGCGCCCCTGCCCCACGGGATGACCACCAGCCCGGGCGGCCTGGTCGTCCCGGCCGCCCACGCGGCGCCTGGCGGCCAGGGCCTCCAGACGCTCCATCAGATGGACTTCGCCGCAGGCCAGGTGCGGCTGGACAACAATCTGCTGCTGCCCGGCAACACCGCCATCGACCTGCTGCGCGACGCCCACACCCCGTCCTCGGTGTCCCACACCGGCCAGGAGTCCGTCCCCGGCGTCGCCTCGGCCGGCGGGGTGTCCGACGGGGTCACCATGGCCCGCGGCGCGGTGGGACACGCCGAGGCGCTGAACGATCTGACCTTTCCTGAGCTGAATGCCCTCGCCCACGGGGATGTCGCCGTCACCGCCATCCGGAGCGACGGCATCACCCTGCGGATCGGGGACGCGGCCCCCCGGACCGTCGACGCGCACACGCTCGCGGGCACCGCCCCGGTGCCCGCCGGCGCGGCGGCGGCCCCGGCGGCTGTGGGGGTTGTCGGGGGTGCGGCGCCGGGCACCCTGCATGCGGCCACCGGGACGGCGGCGGTGCCCGCCGCCGCCGCTCCGCCGCCTGCAGGGGTGGTCGGGGGCCATGCGCCGGGGGCCCCGGCGGGCGCCGCTGGGCACAGCGCACCCTCGGGCGCGGGGGTCCACGCCGCCCCGGCGACGCCCGCGCCTGCGGGCGAGGCGAGCGCTTCGCCCGGCGTGCCGACCCACGCCGGGGTCGGCTCGGCGCCTGCCGCGCCGCACGGCAGTACGGCCGCGGCCTCCGCGGGCGCCCCCGGGCGCGCAGGCGTGGCCGGTACGGGCGTCGGCACCGCCGCACCGCCGCCCGCAGGGGTGGTCGGGAGCCACCCGCCGGGCGCCGCTGGGCACGCCGGACCGGCGGGCGCGGGAGCACACGGTCCGGCCTCGGCGGCCCACGCCGCCCCGGCAACACCCGCGCCCACGGGCGCGGCGAGCGCGCCGCCGGGCGTTCCGGCCCACGCCGCGTCGCCCGGCAATACAGCGGCGGCCTCCCCGGGCGCCCCCGGGCGCGGCGGACCGGCCGGTACGGGCGCAGGCGCGGCCGTACCGCCGCC
The DNA here is from genome assembly GCF_002154605.1 of Streptomyces milbemycinicus. Classification (GTDB taxonomy): domain Bacteria; phylum Actinomycetota; class Actinomycetes; order Streptomycetales; family Streptomycetaceae; genus Streptomyces; species Streptomyces milbemycinicus. The sequence goes on from NZ_MUNE01000662.1 coordinate 19,025, forward strand.
GGGTGGCGTCGTCCGCGCCCCGGAGCCGCTGTCCGCCGCCGCGGCGCACGACCTGGCCATGGATCTGCTGCGCGGCGAGCGCGCCGCGCCACCGCCGCCCTATTCAGCGTCTTCGGCAGGGGGCCTCGGCGCGCGGTCGGTGCCGTCGGCCGGCGGAGTGTCCGCGCGCGGCCCGCTCGACGCCGCCGGGAGCGGGGGCGCCAAGGGGGCGGGGGACGCGCTCGACCTCGTCGCGCACCCCGGCCGCCCGCCCGAGACCACCGCGCGCCGCACACCAAGCTCGCCGAGACGGGCGAGACGGCCGTACAGCCGCCCCCGCCGTACCGGGAGGCGACGGCCGATATGCCGCCGCCGTACGCCTCGCCGTCCCCGGGCAAGGGCCGGTTCGGCGGGCTGTCCCCCATGGCCGCGATCAACCAGCGCATCCGGGAGACCCACCAGCTCATCATGGGCGGCACCAGCGGCTCCGAGGCCGCCACGCGGCTCAACGCGTGGGCGTCGTACGAGCGCGCCCTGTCCGATCTCGGCAGGGCCGAGCGGCAGGTGGAGCTGACCACGCCCCCGCCGGGGCAGGGCGGCTCCCGGGGGCCGTCCGCCGCCCAGCTCAGCGCGCTGGACGAGCTCGGCGCGGTCCGCGCGCGCGTCGACGCGGCCGAGTCCCGGCTGGACGGGCTGGGCATCGACCCGCGCGGCACGCGTCGGCAAATGCAGGCCATCACCGTCCAGATGTTCCACGAGCGGGGCGGACTGCCGGGCGGCTCCCGGCACTCGCCCTCCCCGTCCGACGCCTCCATGGGCGGAACGCCTCCGCCGCCGTCCCCGGAGACCCAAGCCCTGAACGACGCCGACGACGCCATGGACGATGTCATGGACGACATCACCGATGCGACGGACCCGGGCACGCCACGCGGCACCTTGCCGGACCAGACCCCCGAGCCGGGCGCGATGGACGTGGACCCGCCCCCGGCCGCGCCCCCGGCCGGCCAGGCCGTCACCGCCCCGACCGGCGGCTCCCACGTCTGGCCGCCGCCCGGCACCGTACCGGGCGGCGCCTCCCCGGCGCACACCATGGTGAACGACGCCTTCCTGCAGCTGACGAACGGCGGCCACGCGGGCATGACGGGCGCGGACTACATGAACTGGGTGCGCGCCATCGAGACCCAGCCACGCCAACTCGGCTTCGTGGTCACCGCGATCGTCCGGTTCGACGAGCTCGGCAATGGCCTTCCGGGCTTTCTGAACGCCCTCACCCACCAACTCAACGGCTTCGACGGCCGGATCGGCGTGGTGATCGGGGTCAACGGCTCCCACGCCCAGCTGCCCGCGATCCGCCAGGCCATCGCGGACGCCCTCGGCCAGACCACCTTCGGCCATCCGCTGGCCCTGGTGGCCACACCGCTCGGCCCGTACCCGGCCGGCCACTTCGTCTACGGGACCGCGCGCAACCTCACGCTCGACAGCCAGGCCACCCGCCACATGGTCCGCTCGATGATGGCCGACGATCTGCACCCGTACCACGCGATCATGGACTTCGACAACTACCCCCACCTGGTCCCCGGCGGCGAACACGTCTTCCAGTACTGGGAGGGCGCGCTGAAGGTCGTGGAGGACGGATACGAGGTGGGCAACCCGATGCGGCCGCTGATGATGGCGGGCGGCTACCGGGCGCCCGAGCCACCGCCAGTGGGCAGCGCAGACCGGCTGATCGACGACACCCGGGGCAGGCTCGACGGCGAGACGCTGAAGGAGCGGAAAAACCCCAGGCCCCCGCTGGAGGACATGCGGCTGGAGTTCATCCGCCGGATCGAGCAGGACATGCGGATCCGCGACCGGCTCACCGGCCTCCACCCGCAGCTGCCGTACGCCCCCGAGCCCAACCTCTTCGTGGACGCCGCCGCGACCCTGCTCACCGACGATCTGATCCGGGTGCGGTTCGGTCTCGGCGGGGCCGAGTTCGGCGAGCTGAGCGAACGGCTCAACCGGCTGAACGCCTGGGAGCTCGACCAGTCGCTGCGCACCCCCTCGGCGGACATCGGGGCTCGGACGCTCGATGAGCTGCGCACCCTGCGCGAGGTGCACGCCAAGAACAACACCCTGCCGCACCGGGGCGTGTCGTATCTGACCAAGTTCCAGGAGGCGTCCACCGAGACCGACCTGTCCCGGCTGATGAAGAGCTGGTACAAGGACGGCAAGCTGCCGCAGGACCACGCCGGTCTCAAGAACCCCCTCGACCGGCTGTTCAGCCGCGACGCGCTCGGCGCGGGCCAGAACAGCCAGGCCGCCCGCGAGGGCATCGAGCTGAAGCCGCTTCGCGACTCCTTCAAACAGACCATCAGGGACGGCAATTGGAACGACCCCCTGTGGCCGGTCCACCACCCGCCCGGCGAACTGCCCAGCACCCGGCTCGCCGCCGACCTGTCGGCGGCGCTCGACGACAGCCTGGGCATCGTGGGCAAGAACCGGGTGGGTCTCGCGGTGTCCGCCCCGGTGCCCGGCGGCGGGCCGCGGCTGTTCGCGGGCATCGACCCCGAGCAGATGCGGCTTGCCGCGCAGTCTCTCGCGCTCACCCACGACGAGGGCTATCTCGCCCGTCATCTGGCCTACTTCAACCGTGAACACCTGGCGCGCGGACAGCTCCCCACGGCCCCCGGCACCTTCTTCCACGCCCTTCAGCAGGCGGCCCAGGCTTCCGGGGACCTCTCGTTGCACCCGCTCCAGATGATGCGCAACCTGGTCGGGCGCGCCTTCCAGGACCTGCGCCAGGGCGGCGCCAACTCGCTCGGCCGGATGCTGGACCAGATCAACGGAGCCGGCATCGACGTCGAGAATTTCTTCCCACGGCTGGTGAACGGCAGGCTGCACCCGTCGACGACCGACTTCCAGACGTTCCGCGGCACGGACGGCGCCCTTCCCCACGACCCGGCCCGGGACGCCCTGCTGACCCAGTACGCGGCGGCGCTCGGCCGGGACATCCGGGTCACCGCCGGGGACGGGACCACCTTCACGGTCGAGGCCATCGGGGTCGCGGCCAGAAACCGCCGACCGACGCTGCACCTCACCTGGAACTCCAGCTACGACGGCAGCGGCTGGTCGGCGCACGTCCCCGACCAGCCACCCCCGAAGCGCGGGGGCGGCCGGCGCGGCGCCGGGGGCGGACAGGACGGCGGGAACGTGCCCACCCCGAAGGGCAAACGCCCGCGTGGCGCAGATACCCAGGGGTCCGTCGACGCACCCGGGCCGTCCAAGCGTCCCCGCGCCACGCAGGACGGCTCCACCGGCCCCGCGCCCACGGGCAAGGGGAAGGGCAAGGGCAAGGCGCGGGGCCGGTGG
>NZ_MUNE01000663.1 GCF_002154605.1 Streptomyces milbemycinicus
CCCCTATACGACGGTAGCGGCGCGGACTGACGCTGGGGCGCGGTGGTGTGAGTGGACATCAAGCTGACACGACCTCAAGGGGCGATGCGGGCATCAGGAAGCAGCCTCAGTGGAGGTGGACCGGTGGGGGGCTCGGGGGCGGAGGCTGGGGGACGGGGGTGCGCCGCGTGTGGGGGGTCGGCTGGGTGAGCGGGTAGTGCGCTAGACGGCCATGCCGTACACGATCGTGAAGACTGTGCCCAGTGAACCGATGATGAACACACCGGTCAGTCCGGCGACGATCAGACCCTTGCCCTGTTCGGCGCTGAAGGTGTCGCGCAGCGCGGTCGCGCCGATCCGCTGCTTGGCCGCGCCCCAGATGGCGATGCCGAAGCAGAGCAGCAGGGCTACGGCCATGACGACCTCGATCATGACGCGGGCCTCGCTGCCCAGATCGCCGAACGGGCCCCAGTCTGGGGCGATTCCGCCGATGATGGTGTTGATGTCGCCCTTGTCGGCCGCTAGGAACATGAGAACTCACCGCCCCTTATGGGTAGTTGTGTGCCACCGTGCGGTTGGCACATGCCAGGCTCTATCTTCGCTGACGATTCCGCTTCCGCATGTCGACTTGGCGGCATTTCTTGGCGGATCTCGTACGTGTTGTGGGCCACGATGGCCTGACTGGCGTACAAAAGCGTCAACCTAGGGTTCTCTGATCACTGTGTGTATCACGCACATGGGCGCTGGGCAACGATCAGTGGCTGGGGCCGGAGCTCGGCGAGCCCCGCGGCTCACTCCTCCGCGAAGTCGTCGAACTCGCCGGCCTTGACCCCCTTGATGAACGCCTCCCACTTCGCCTGGGTCGTCACCACGATGTTGTCGGGGTCGTTGCTCTCGCGCATGTAGATCCGGCCATCGGGGCCCGCGGCCACCTCCAGGTAGGCCTCCTGCTCCCCGTCCTCCGGGGTCGTGGCCCGCTGCCAGTCGAGCTGTGTCATCGCATGGTCCTTAAAGGGGTGTGGGAAAGGAAGGTGAGATAAGGAGTGTGAGGTGCTCGGACGCGCCGGACTTTACGCGCTTCGGGTCCGTACGGGAGGCGGTCGAGGGGCGGTGCCGGGCGTACCGGGGGCAGGGG
>NZ_MUNE01000664.1 GCF_002154605.1 Streptomyces milbemycinicus
TCGGCCAGGGCCTCGGCGAGCCCTGGGATCTGCAGGTGGACCACCGCCACCGGCTTGGCCGCACCGCGCGCCGCTGCCTCGGCGGCCGCGCCGCGCATCGCCCGGGCGAGGTCGGCCGCGGCGGCGGCGCCGACGCCGGGGATGGCGGTGACGACGACCGCGTCGCACGCGTCGTCGGCGAGGGCCGCGGAGAGGGCCTGCCGGAAGTCGTCGGGGGCGGCGGCCGTGGTCAGGTCGCGGGGCGGCAGCGGGCGCAGCCCGTCCGTGAGGCAGGCGTCGTAGGTGAGCAGGCCCAGGGAGTCGGAGTTGCCCAGGATGGCGATGCGCGGGCCGCCGGGGAGCGGCTGGGAGGCGAGCAGCAGCCCGGCGTCGACGAGCTCGGTGACCGTGTCGACCCGGATGACGCCCGCCTGCCGCAGCAGGGCGGAGACGGTGGCGTCCGGGATGCCGGGGGCGGGGACGGCGTGGCCGGTGGGGGCGCTGCCGCTGTGGCGGGCGCCCTTGACGACCACGACCGGCTTGACCGCGGCCGTGCGCTTGGCGAGCCGGGTGAACTTGCGGGGGTTGCCGATGGACTCGAGGTACATCAGGGCGACGTCGGTCCGCGGGTCGTCGTACCAGTACTGCAGGACGTCATTCCCGGAGACGTCGGCGCGGTTGCCCGCGGAGATGAAGGTGGAGACCCCGGCGGTCCCCGCGCCGCGCAGGTCGAGCCCTGACAGCAGCGCGATGCCTATCGCCCCGGACTGGGTGAACAGGCCGAGCCGCCCGGGGGCGGGCAGCCGCGGCGAGAGGGAGGCGTTCAGCCGCACGCCGTCGGCGGTGTTGATGACGCCGAAGGCGTTGGGGCCGATGATCCGCATGCCGTAGGTGCGCGCCTGGCGGACCAGCTCGCGCTGCCGGTCGCGGCCCTCCGGCCCGCTCTCCGCGTAGCCGGCGGAGACCACGACGAGGCTCTGGACGCCGCTGTCGCCGCAGTCCGCGACCACGGAGGGGACCTGGGCGGCGGGGACGGCGACGATGGCGAGGTCGACCGGGCCGTCGATCTCGTGGATCGAGCGGTGGGCCGGGACGCCCTCGGGGTCCAGCCGGTCCTGTTCCTGGGGAAAGGCGCGGTTGACGGCGTGGACGCGCCCGCTGAACCCGCCGTCGAGGAGGTTGCGCAGCACGGTGCGGCCGACGCCGCCCGGGGCGCGCCCGGTGCCGATGACGGCGACGGAGCCGGGGGCGAGCAGCCGCTGTACGGAGCGGGCCTCGGCGCGCTGCTCGCGGGCGCGCATGACGGCCAGGGAGCGGTCGGTGGGTTCGAGGTCGAACTCCAGGCGGACGACGCCGTCCTCAAAGCTGCGCTTCTGGGTGTAGCCCGCGTCCGTGAACACCTTGATCATCTTGGTGTTGGCGGGCAGCACCTCGGCGGCGAAGCGGCGGATCCCGCGCTCGCGGGCGACGGCGGCGATGTGCTCGAGCAGGGCGGAGGCCACCCCGCGGCCCTGGTGGGCGTCCTGGACGAGGAACGCGACCTCGGCCTCGTCGGCCGGCGCCGTCGAGGGCAGGCCCTGGCCGTCGATCCGGTCGTAGCGAACGGTGGCGATGAACTCGTCCCCGACCGTGGCGGCCAGGCCCACCCGGTCGACGTAGTCATGGTGCGTGAAGCGGTGCACGTCGCGGTCGGAGAGCCGGGGGTAGGGCGCGAAGAAGCGGTAGTACTTGGACTCGTCCGAGACCCGCTCGTAGAAGCTGACCAGGCGCTGCGCGTCGTCAGCGGTGATGGGGCGGATCCGGGCGGTGCCGCCGTCGCGGAGCACCACATCGGCCTCCCAGTGGGCCGGGTAGGCGTGGGTGTCGGACGGCTGCCGCATGCGGCCAAGACTACGGCCCGGGCGGACATGGGTCCGGGCGTCCGAATGGCGGACACCCTTGCGTTGCGGGGAGGTGTCGAGGGAAAGTCCATAATCGGACCTGTACGGGCACGGCCGGGCCTACTCGGACATCGTTCCGGACAGACCCAGACATGCACCCCGTATGATATTGGTCTAGACAACGGCAACCCCGCACCTGAAGGGCAACACCATGGCTGAGCGCCGCGTCAACATCGGCTGGGCCGAGGGCCTGCACGCCCGCCCCGCGTCGATCTTCGTCCGGGCGGCCACCGCCGCCGGCGTCCCCATCACGATCGCCAAGGCGGACGGCACCCCGGTCAACGCCGCTTCCATGCTCGCCGTGCTCGGCCTGGGCGCCCAGGGCGGCGAGGAGGTCGTCCTGGCCTCCGCGTCGGACGACGCCGAGGTCGCGCTCGACCGTCTGGCCAAGCTGGTCGCGGAGGGGCTGGAGGAGCTTCCGGAGACCGTCTGACTGGCTCCACCCGATACATTTACACGGCGCGGCCGCGGTGACCCATGAAAGGGGACCGCGGCCGCACTTTTTATCCAACGCAATACCGGGACGAATACGGGGGCGGCGCAATACGGGAACGCGAAATACGCGGCCGCGGAAATCCACGACCGCGACACACCGGCGGTAATTCTTAGAAGTTGTATACGGGGCCGCTGTTAATTCCGGACACCCGCCGTGTTTACGGAATGTTTCGAACTCCTCACACGGGAGGGGCGGCGCAGCCGGTATTCCGACATCGAGCGCTCGGCATGCGCCGCGGCCAGCGCCCGCGCGCGGGCGGCGTCGCCGCGCGCCACCGCGTCGACCAGCGCGCCGTGCTCGTCCCAGGACTCCACGGCCCGCAGCGAGAAGTCGGAGCGCAGGGCGGTGCCCGGGGCGGACGGCGCCGCCCTGTGGGCCGGTTCCACCGCATACACCCAGGCGATCTTGCGCCTCAGCTGCACCAGCAGCCCGGCCAGGCTCGGGCTGCTGGTGCAGCTGAG
>NZ_MUNE01000665.1 GCF_002154605.1 Streptomyces milbemycinicus
CCGATGGACCGCGGCTGGGACCTCGGGAGCCTGTACGACGGGGATCCGGACCGACAGGGCAGGACCTATGTGCGGGAGGGTGGCTTCCTGCATGACGCCGCCGAGTTCGATGCGGCGTTTTTCGGGATTTCGCCGCGTGAGGCGGCGGCGATGGATCCGCAGCAGCGGTTGTTGTTGGAGACGTCGTGGGAGGCGTTCGAGCGTGCGGGCATCGATCCGGCCTCGCTCAAGGGCAGCCAGGCGGGCGTCTTCACCGGAGTGATGTACAACGACTACGGCTCCCGGCTGCGCGTCGCTCCCGAGGGCTTCGAGGGCTACCTGGGCAGTGGCAGCGCGGGAAGCGTTGCATCGGGTCGGGTGGCTTATGCGTTGGGGCTTGAGGGTCCTGCGGTGACGGTGGATACGGCGTGTTCGTCGTCGTTGGTGGCGTTGCATTTGGCGGTGCAGGCGTTGCGGTCGGGGGAGTGTTCGCTGGCGTTGGCGGGTGGTGTGGCTGTGATGTCGACGCCGACGGTGTTTGTGGAGTTCAGTCGTCAGCGGGGTCTTGCGGTTGATGGTCGTTGTAAGTCGTTTGCTGAGGGTGCGGATGGTACGGGGTGGGCTGAGGGTGCGGGGGTGTTGTTGTTGGAGCGGTTGTCTGATGCGCGGCGGAATGGGCGTCGGGTGTTGGCGGTGGTGCGTGGTTCGGCGGTGAATCAGGATGGTGCGTCGAATGGTTTGACGGCGCCGAACGGGCCTTCGCAGCAGCGCGTGATTCGGCAGGCGTTGGCGAGTGCGCGGCTTTCCGCTGGTGATGTGGATGTGGTGGAGGCGCATGGTACGGGGACGACGCTGGGTGATCCGATTGAGGCGCAGGCGTTGTTGGCGACGTATGGGCAGGGTCGGTCGGAGGGTCGGCCGTTGTGGTTGGGGTCGTTGAAGTCGAATATCGGTCATGCGCAGGCGGCTGCGGGTGTGGCTGGTGTGATGAAGATGGTGTTGGCGATGCGGTATGGGGTGTTGCCGCGGACGTTGCATGTGGATGAGCCGTCGCGGCAGGTGGACTGGGAGTCCGGCGCGGTTGAGTTGCTGACTGAAGAGCGGGAGTGGCCGGAGAGCGACCGGCCGCGCAGTGCCGCGGTGTCTTCGTTCGGCATCAGCGGGACGAATGCGCATGTGATTCTCGAGGCGGCGCCTATGGCTGAGGCGGAGTCCGAGGAGCGGGTGGCGGCGGTGGCTCCAGTTGTGGTGCCGTGGGTGGTTTCGGGGCGTGGTGTGGGTGCGTTGCGGGGGCAGGCGGGGCGTTTGTTGTCGCGTGTGGAGCGTGATGGGGGGCTTTCGCCGGTGGATGTGGGGTGGTCGCTGGCGTCGGGGCGGGCGGCTTTCGAGCATCGGGCCGTGGTGGTGGGTGAGGGTCGGGATGGTCTGCTGGCTGGGCTTGGCGCGTTGGTGCGTGGTGAGGATGCGTCGGGTGTGGTGACGGGGCCGGTGGAGGGTGTCGGCTCGGGTCGGTTGGCGGTGTTGTTCTCGGGTCAGGGCAGCCAGCGGGTGCGTATGGGACGCGAGTTGTACGGTCAGCACGCGATGTTCGCGGAAGCCTTCGACAAGGCATGCGGACTGCTGGACAAGGAACTTGCGGGGCATGTCGAGCGGTCCGTGCGTGATGTGATCTTCGGTGACGATGCTGCTCTGCTTGGTCAGACGGTGTTTACGCAGGCTGGCCTGTTCGCCGTTGAGGTGGCGTTGTTCCGGTTGGTCGAGTCATGGGGCGTGACGCCGGAGTTTGTGGGTGGGCATTCGATTGGTGAGATCGCCGCAGCCCATGTAGCGAGCGTGTTCTCGTTGGAGGATGCGGTTCGGCTGGTGGCGGCTCGGGGCCGGTTGATGCAGGCGCTGCCCGTCGGCGGGGCGATGGTCGCCATCCAAGCCACTGAGGACGAGGCCAGGGAGTTCCTTGCGGCGTATCAAGGCCGCGTGGATGTCGCAGCGGTCAATGGGCCAAGCTCGGTGGTCGTCTCGGGTGATGAGGACGCTGTCCTTGCTGTGGCGCAGAAATTCCGGGGTCAGGGGGGTAAGACCAAGCGCCTTGAGGTGTCGCATGCGTTCCACTCGCCTCGTATGGATGCGATGCTGGACGACTTCCGCACCGTCGCCGAGACCTTGACCTACGTCGCGCCGCGCATCCCGGTCGTCTCCAACGTGACCGGCAAGCTGGCGACGTCCGACGAGCTGGGGTCGGCTGGCTACTGGGTGCGGCATGTCCGTGAGGCAGTCCGCTTCAGCGATGGCCTGGCCTGTCTGGCCGAGAAGAACGTGTCCGTCTTCCTTGAGCTGGGACCGGACGGCGTGCTGAGCGCCATGGGCGACGACACCGTGACTAAGGGAGTGTTCGTCCCTGTCCTGGAGTCCGGGCGCTCTGAGTCCGAGACGCTGCTGTCCGGTCTCGCCCAGGCGTGGGCCAACGGTGCCGACATGGATTGGACGCGGGTGTTCGAGGGCGTCAGTGCCTCTCGTGTTGACTTGCCGACGTATGCGTTCCAGCGGGAGCGGTTTTGGCTGGATGCTCCTGTTGAGGCGGTTGTGGTGGATGAGGTGGAGGCGCGGTTCTGGGAGGCGGTGGAGCGGGAGGATCTGGAGTCGCTTGCTTCGACGCTTGAGCTGTCGGACGGTGAGCAGTTGGGTGCTGTGTTGCCGGTGTTGTCGTCGTGGCGGCGGGGGCAGCGGGAGCGGTCGCGGTTGGATGGGTGGCGTTACCGGGTCGGTTGGAAGCCG